>DATHUE010000184.1:0-12704 GCA_035462545.1 Solirubrobacterales bacterium | reverse complement strand
GGCGGCCGAAGAGCTGGTCCGGGTCGGCGACCCCGTCGTGATCGCCACCGAGCCGATGCCGGTTGCCGGCGACCGCCTCGTCTCCAAGGCGATGGACAACCGGCTCGGCGCCTACGTAGCGCTGGAGAGTCTGCGCCGCTGCCACGAGCGCGGCGGTCCCGGCGAGGGCTCCTTTGCCGCCGTGGCCGCCGTCCAGGAGGAGATCGGCCTGTTCGGCGCCCGCACCGCCGCCTTCGAGGTCCGCCCCGACATCGCGATCGCCGTCGACGTCACCCACGCCACCGACGCGCCGGGGGTCGACGAGAAGGAGATCGGCAGCCACCCGCTCGGCTCCGGCCCGGCGATCGGCCGCGGCTCGACTCTCTCCCCGAAGGTCTTCGAGCTGCTGGTCGAGACCGCCGAGGCGGAGGGGATCGAGTACTCGGTCAGCGCCAGCGGCCGCGGCACCAGCACCGACGCCGACGTCCTGCAGATCTCCCGCTCGGGCATCCCCACCGGCCTGATCTCGATCCCGCTGCGCTACATGCACTCGCCGGTCGAGATGGTCGACCTGCGCGACGTCGAGGCGGTCGTCGAACTGCTCGCCGCCTTCGCCGGCCGGCTGAAGAGCGACGTCGACCTCAGCCGCTAGGAGTCGAAAAATACGCGGTCGCGGCCGCCCGCCTTGGCCGCGTACAGGGCCGCGTCGGCGCGGCTGACGAGGTCGTCGGTGTCGACCGGGCCCGGGTCCGAGACGGCGGCGCCGATGCTGATCGTCACCCGCACCCCGACCGGCTTGCGCTCGCGCACCTCCTGCCGCAGCCGCTCGGCGATCTTGCCGGCGTCCTCGCGGGTGGCGCCGGGGAGGATGATCAAGATCTCCTCGCCGCCGACCCGGTAGATCGAGTCGCCGGAGCGCAGCACCGAGCGCATCGTGTAGGCGACCTCCTGCAAGACGGCGTCGCCTGCCCCGTGGCCGAGCTGGTCGTTGACCCGCTTGAAGTGGTCGATGTCGCAGAGCAGCATCGCCTGCGAGAGGCCCTCCTCCGGGCTGCACGGCTGACCGTCGAGCTCGCAGAGCCGCTGCTCGAGCGCGTTGCGGTTGAGCAGACCGGTCAGCGGGTCGAGGGTCGAGCGGCGGCGGTGGGCGCGGTCGGACTCGGCGAGGGCACCGGAGAGGATCACCGTGCAGAGGATCAGCGTCGCCACCGCGACCAGCGCCTGCCGCTGCTCGGCGGCGAGGCCCGGATCGGGGACGACGGCGACCGCGAGAAAGAGGGCGACGATGAAGACCGTGCCGAGCGCGATGCCGCGGGTCTCGAAGCGGGCGCCGAGGGTGACCGCGGGCAGCGCGAACCAGACCAGGACCGGGCTGGTGGCGCCGCCGGTGAGCAGCACCGCCCCGGCCAGGAGCAGCGGCGTCAGCGCCCAGGCGCCGGCGATCCAGACCGCCGGGTGCTCGCTGGCCTGGGTGAAGCGATCGGCGACGGCGAATCCGGCGAAGCCGGCGGCCAACGGCGCAATCCACCACCAACCGGTCTCTGAGCCTCCCAAAGCCAGGGCGAGGGCGAGGATCGCGAAACAGGCGGCGCGGTAGCGGCGCATCCGCAGCTCCATGTCGAGCAGGCGCTCACGGCGCGCCTCGTCGCGAACCGAGACCAGGGTGTCGGGCGAGAAGCCCTCGACGCCGAGCGAGCGCCAGCCGGTTCCGAGGGTGTGCACCGCGGTGTTCATGCGCGGCTCATCGGTCCACCCCGCGGCACGACTTAGCGTTGCAACGCCGCGGGCTACCGAATATCTGAAGTTCCTCGGCGAGCCAGGCGCCGAACAGGGTCAGTCGACGAGCTGCAGCTCTTTGGGGAGCGAGCTGAGGTTGCGCAGCCCGCCCTCGGCGACGACGACCAGGTCCTCGATCCGCACCCCGAGCTCGCCCGGCAGGTAGACGCCGGGCTCGACCGTCACCACTTCCCCCGCCGCCAGGGTGTCCTCCGAGCGCTGCGAGAGCCGCGGCGCCTCGTGCACCTCGAGCCCGACCCCATGGCCGAGTCCGTGGCCGAAGCGCTCGCCATAACCGGCGGCGGCGATCACCTCGCGGGCGGCGTCGTCGACCGGCTCGCCGCCCACGCCCGCCTCGATCGCCCCCAGCGCCGCCGCCTGCGCCGCGCGCACGACCTCGTAGACCTCGCGGGCCCGCTCGCCCGGCTCGCCGGTCGCAAAGGTGCGGGTGCCGTCGGAGCAGTAGCCGTCGAGCATCGCCCCCATGTCGAAGACGACCAGCTCGCCGCGGCCGATCTGGCGCTCGCCCGGCTCGGCGTGCGGCAGCGCCCCGTTCGGGCCGGCGGCGACGATCGCCGGGAACGAGGGGTCGCCGCCGAGCTCGCGGATCCGCGCTTCGGCGGCGCGGGCCACCTCGCGCTCGGAGCGGCCGGCGAGACCGCGGCCGAAGCTCCATTCCCAGACCTCGTCGGCGAGCCTCGCCGCCTCGGCGATCGACTTCAGCTCGCCCTCGTCCTTGACCCGACGCAGCTGCTCGACCTTGCCGCCGGCGGCCACCGCCTCCACCCCATCGGCGAGTTTCCCGCGCAGTTTCTCCAGCGTCCGCACGGGCAGCTTGTCGTCTTCGAAGCCGACTTTGCCGATCAGGTGCTCCGCGATGCCAGCCAGCCAGTCGAGGCTGACCGTGACCGCCTCCCAGCCCTCGACCTCGGCGGCGGCGCGCTCGGTGTAGCGGAAGTCGGTGAGGAAGACGCGCACCCCGGGCCCGCAGACGCAGGCGCCGTTGGTCCCCGTGAACCCGGTCAGGTAGCGGACGTTGACGAGGTCGGTGACGAGGTAGCGGTCGAGCTCGCTCTCGGCCAGCAGCGCCTCGAGCCGGTCGCCGCGACCGCGCATCAGGCCTCGACGCCGAGCTCGGAGGCGAGCAGCTCCAGCGCCTCGCGGTAGCCGTCGGGGCCCTTGCCGGAGATCTTCGCCAGCACCAGGCCGTCGAAGACCGAGTCGCGGCGCCAGTCGTCGCGGTTCTCGACGTCGGAGAGGTGAACCTCGACCGCTGGCAGGCGAGAGACGTCGAGCGCGTCGGCGATCGCCCGGCTGTAGTGGGTCCAGGCGCCGGCGTTGAGCAGGACCGAGTCGGCGAGGTCGATCGCGCGGTGCAGGTACTCGACGAACTCGCCCTCGTGGTTGGTCTGGAAGAAGAGCGGTTCCAACCCCAGCTCGCGGGCCCAGTCGGAGATCCGCTTCTCCAGCTCGCTCAGCGAGAGGCCGCCGTAGACCGCGGCGTCGCGGCGCTCGAGGACGTCGAAGTTGACCCCGTGCAGGACGGCGACGCGGTTGCGGGTGCTGCTCATCGCTGCCGAACCTCCTCGATCAGTACAGCTCCTCGACGGCCGCCCTGACCCTAGCGGGGTCGACCAGCTGCCCGACCCGCGGCTCGCCGGGCTCGTCGAGGAGGACGAACCCGACCCCCTCGGCGGTGCGCTTCTTGTCGCGCTGCAGCGCCTCCAGCACCGGCTCGACCTCGATCGCGGGATCGAGCCGCACCGGCAGGCCGTGGCGGTTGAGGACGATCTCGCACTCCTCGCGCAGCGCCGCTGCCTCGGAGAGCCGCAGCGCCGCCAGCAGGCCGAGGCCGACCGCCTCGCCGTGGCGGTAGCGCCGGTAGCCGCTGGCCGCCTCGATCGCGTGGCCGACGGTGTGGCCGAGGTTGAGCGCCTGGCGCAGGCCGCCGTCGCGCTCGTCGGCGGCGACCACGTCGCACTTGTAGCGGGCGCAGGCGAAGACGACGTCGTCGAGCTGGTCGGGGTCGAGCGCCTCGATCGCCCGCACCCGCTCCCAGAGCGACCCCCCCGCCAGCAGCCCGGTCTTCAGCACCTCGACGAAACCGGCGGCGAGCTCCTCCGCCGGCAGCGTCGCCAAGGTCGCAGTGTCGGCGACCACGGCCGCCGGCTGGTGGTAGGCGCCGACGTAGTTCTTGCCCTCCGGCAGGTCGACGCCGGTCTTGCCGCCGTAGGCGGAGTCGACCTGGGCGACGACCGTGGTCGGCAGCTGCACGACCGGCACACCGCGCTGATAGAGGTGGGCGCAGAGCCCGGCGAGATCGCCGACGACGCCGCCGCCGAGCGCCAGCACGTGGTCTTCGCGGGTGAGGCCGGCCCGGGCCATCTCGCGCAGCACCGACTCGGCGGCGGCCATCGTCTTCGACCCCTCCCCCGGCTCGACCTCGGCCCGCCCTGTGAGCTCGCCGAGGCGGTCGGCGTAAGCCGCGGCGACGGCGGCGTCGGAGATCAGGAAGCGGTGGCCGCGCAGCGGCCAGTCGGCGCCGAGTCCGTCCTCGTAACCGGCGCTGCCGTCGACGTGCTCGCGGCCGACGGCGTCGAGCAGGCCGCGGCCGACGTAGACCGGGTACTCGCCGGAGGCGCTCGTCGCCCACAGCATCCTGGTCCCAGCCGGCAGGTCGGCGAGGGCGCGGATCGCCGGCAGGGCGCGGCCGGCGACGCCGCGGTCGCCAGCCGGGACGATCGCGTCGGCGAGCTCCTCGTAGAGCGGCAGCCGCTCCGCCAGCAGCCTCTCGACGTCCTCCAGGCCGGTGGCAAGCGGCCGGTCGGTGCCCTCGATCCGCCTCCAGGCCGCGGCGGCATCGATCTGCAGCCAGACGACGATGTGGCGATCGAGGGCGGCCCGGACCCGCGCAGAGAGGACGCTGCCGCCGCCGAGCGCGATCGCGCCGCCGTCGGCCTCCTCCAGCAGCTTTCCGACCAGCTCCGCCTCACGCGCCCGGAAGCCCTCCTCGCCGTGGCGCTCGAAAGCCTCGGGAATCGTCGAGCCGAACTCGGCTTCCATCAGCGAGTCGATCTCGGTCGCCAGCAGGCCGGCCTGGCGGGCGGCCGCGAGCGCGGTCGACTTGCCCGCGCCCATGAAGCCGATGAAGACGACGGCCGGCCGCCCCACGCTCACCGCCGCCAGTCGATGCGCTGCTTGTAGGCGTCGACGGCGGCGAGCACGTCGTCGATGTGGTCGCCGCCGAACTTCTCGCGGTAGCAGCGGGCGAGGACCAGGCAGACCATCGCCTCGGCGACCACGGCGCCGGCCGGAACCACGGTCGAGTCGGTGCGCTCGCGCAGCGCCTGCGCCGGCTGCTTGGTCTCGGTGTCGACCGAGCGCAGCGGCTTGGTCAGGGTCGAGATCGGCTTGATCGCGGCGCGGACGCTGAGCGGCTCGCCGTTCGTCATCCCGCCCTCGAGGCCGCCGGCATGGTTGGTTTCGCGGAAGTAGCCGTCCTTCTCCGACCAGAAGATCTCGTCGTGGGCCTCGGAACCGGGGCGGCCGGCGACGTCCCAGGCTTCGCCGATCGAGACGCCCTTCACCGACTGGATCGAGGCGACGGCGCCGGCGAGGCGGCCGTCGAGCCGGTCCTCCCAGGAGATGTGGGAGCCGAGCCCGGGCACGAGTCCGAAGGTCAGCACCTCGAAGCTGCCGCCGAGGCTCTCGTTCGCCTTGCGCAGCCGATTGATCTCGGCGACCATCTCTTTGCTGGCCTCGGGGTCGAGGCAACGGACCGGGTCCTCGTCGACGCCGGCGAAGTCCTCCGCGGTGAGGCCGGGGCGCTCGCTGGCCTTGACCGAGGCGATCTGGGTGACGTGGCTGTGGACGCTGACCCCGAGCGCGGCGAGGAAGCCGCGGGCGACGGCGCCAGCGGCGACCCGGGCCGCGGTCTCGCGGGCGCTCGCCCGCTCCAGGACGTTGCGGATGTCGCTGTGACCGTACTTCCAGGAGCCGACCAGGTCGGCGTGGCCGGGCCGCGGCAGGTGGACCTCGTCGGGCTCGAACCCCTCGACCGGCCAGGGGTTCATCCGCTCCTCCCAGTTGGCGTAGTCGCGGTTGGCGACCAGCACGGCGATCGGGCTGCCGAGGGTGCGGCCGTGGCGGACGCCGGAGCGGACGTCGGCGCTGTCGGTCTCGATCTTCATCCGGCCGCCGCGGCCGTGGCCGAGCTGGCGCCGGGCCATGTCGCGGTCGAGCGCCTCGCGGTCGAGCTCGAGCCCGGCCGGCATGCCCTCGACGATCGCGACGAGCCCCGGCCCGTGCGACTCCCCCGCGGTGGTGAAACGGAACGTCGTCATGCGTGCGCCAAGGCTATATGCGGGCGGCGGCGCGCATCGGCTCGAGCGGGGCCTCGCGGCCGGTCCAGATCCGCAGCGAGAGCGCACCCTGCTGGACCAGCACCTCGATCCCGTCGACGACGGTGGCGCCCGCCGCCGCCGCGGCGGCGAGCAGTGCCGTGCCGCCCGGCGCGTAGACCATGTCGAGCACGGTCTGCTCGGGACCGAATCGGTCGGCGGCGAGCGGCAGCGCCGCGAACGGGTCCTCCCCCTTCAGCCCGACGGCGCTGGTGTTGACGATCAGCTCGCAGGCGGACTGATCCGGATCGGCCACGGGGTCGCCGCCAAGCTCCGTACAGAGCGCCGCCGCCCGCTCGCCGGTGCGGTTCCAGACCTCGACCTCGGCCTCCTCGCGGATCAGCGCCCAGACGACGGCACGGGCGGCGCCGCCGGCGCCGAGCACCAGCGCGCGCTTGCCCGCGGGCGACTCCGGCAGCGAGCGCAGGAAACCGTCGGCGTCGGTGTTGTGGGCGCCGATCCTCCCCTCGGAGAAGACGAGCGTGTTGGCGGCGCCGATCTCGCGCGCGACGTCGCTGGGGGCATCCGCCACGACCAGCGCCGCCTGCTTGTGGGGAACGGTGACGTTGGCGCCGGCGAAGCCCTCGCCCGGCAGCGCCCGCACCCGCGCCTCGAACTCCTCCGGCCCCACCTCGATCGCCCCGTACTCCCACTCGCCGCCCAACCCCAGCGCCTCCAGCGCCGCGGTCTGCATCGCCGGCGAGCGTGAGTGCCCGACCGGGTAGCCGAGCACGGCCAGTCGCCGCCGGCTCATTCGGGGCAGGTGGTCGGCTCGTTGCCGCCGTTGGCTTCGCGCGCCTCGTTGTAGGCGGCGACGTCGGCTTCGAATTCGTCTTCGGTCTCCGAGAAGGCGAGCTCGCCGCACGTGTTCGGCTTGTTGACGTAGAACAGGAAGTCGGATTTGGCGGGGTGCGCCGCCGCCTCGATCGCCTCCAGGCCGGGGCTGTTGATCGGCCCCGGCGGCAGGCCGGTGTTGAGCCGGGTGTTATAGGGCGAGTCGACCGCCAGCTCCGATTCGGTCAGCGGCTCGGTGTAGTTGTCGACCGCGAACCGGATCGTCGCGTCGATCCCCAGCGGCATCCCTTCTTTGAGCCGGTTGTAGACGACAGCGGCGACCTGCTTGCGCTGGCTCGGGATGCCGGCCTCGTCCTCGATCAGGGAGGCGATGATCAGCACGTCGAAGACCGTCAGGTTCTTCGACTTCGCGTAGCCCATGTCGACCTCGCGGATCTGCCGCTTGAAGTCTTCGAGCTGCAGCTGGACGAGGTGCTCGACCGGTGCGTTCGGCTTCAGTTCGAAGGTGTTGGGGAAAAGGAAGCCCTCGAGGTTCTTCGCCCCCTTGCCGCCGTACCGGGCCGGATCGAGGAACTGCGATCTGACGGTCGCGGTCGTGTAGTCGCCGCCGATCCCGATTTCCTCGACCAGCTGCGCGGTCTGGGCGCGGCTGTAGCCCTCCGGGATCGTCACCGTCGTCGTCCGTTTCACCGGCGGCTTCGAGATCGCCTCGATCGCGTCGCCGTAGGACATGCCGCTGGCCAGCACGTAGCGGCCGGCGTAGACGTCGGAGCGCTTGCCGGCCAGCGTGACCCGGACCTGGAACAGGGTCGAGCTGTCGATCACCCCCTTCTCGCTGAGGATGTCGGCCGCCTCGCTGACGCTGGCCCCTTTCGGGATCACAACAGCGACCTCGCCGGATCCGTCCCCGTGGAACGGCTGGAACAGCGACCAGAGGAACCAGACGACGATCAGCGCGAGCAACACCCCCACGAGCCGGAACGGGTGCCGTGCAACCGCCCCAAGGAAGCCTCCGCCATCGCGGTTCCGCTTCGGCTTAGGGGCCTTCCTTGGCACCTTCGCAGCCGGCGGCGGAGGCGGCGCGGCCGCGGGCCCCCGCGGCTCCTCCGCCGGGTCGTCCCAAAACTCCTGATCAGCCGTCCGCGGGGGGGGCAGCGGAGCAGTTGGCTCCACGGGCGGAGCAGCCGGCCCTACAGGGGGAGGAGGTGGTGGCGGGGGCCGATCCAGAGCGGGAGACGGCGGAAGCGGCTCGCGTGGAGCGTCCGGGGGGGGCTCCACGGAGCCTCCCCGCTGTTGCTCCGGCGAGTCCCCCCCGGACGCTCCGCCCGCACCCCCCTTCGAACCCCCCTCCTTCGCAGCCCGCTTCGCCTCGCGCGCCCGCCGCTTCTCCTCCCGCTCGCGCCGCCGCTGCTCACGGGCCTGCGCTTCGGGATCGTTGGGGTCGGCGAAGGGATCCCCGGTCCAGTCCTCAGCCATCCGCGCCTCCCTCCCCATCGACGTTCCGATCGTCCCTGGCAAGGCGCGCCAGGTAGGCCTCCAGCAGATGCGCCGCGGCAAGCGAGTCGGGCGCGGCGGCGGCCCCGGCGCGGCGGCTCGCGTCCGCCATCCGGGTGGTCAAACGCTCGTCGTAGGTCTCGACCGGGACCGGGAGGATCGCTTCCAGTTCGGCGCCGAAGCTGCGGGCCAGCGCCGCCTGGCTGCCCTCCTCGCCGCTGAGGTGCCGCGGCAGGCCGACGACGACCCGCTCGACGCCGCGCTCGGCGACGATCTCGGCGACCAGCTTCGCCTCGGGCGGCTCGATCACCGGCAGCGGGGTCGCCAGGGTCCCGGTCGGATCGGAGATCGCGGCGCCGATCCGGGCGGTGCCATGGTCGAGGGCAAGCACGCGCACGGGCCTAGCCGAGCTCTCGCTCGATCGCCGCCCGCGCCGTCGCCAGCGCCTCGTCGAGGCCAGCGGGGTCCTTGCCCCCGGCCTGGGCCATGTCGTCGCGACCGCCGCCACCGCCGCCGACCAGCGGCGCGATCTCGCGGATCACCGCGCCCGCCGAAAGCCCGTGGGCGACCGCCTCCTTCGAGAACAGGGCGACGAGACCGACCTTCTCCCCCTCCGCGCCGCCGAGCACGACCGCCGTCGCACCGCCGAGCCGGGACTGCACCCGGTTGGCGAGGTCGAGCAGCTGCTTCGGGCTGGAGGGACCGGCCTTTGCCTCGACGAAGACGACCTGCTCGCCCGAGCCGGCGGTGAGCTCGACCCCGGCGTCGGCCAGCAGCTCCGCTTCCTGGCCAATCGCCTGCGAGGCGGAGCGCTCGGCGCTGGCACTGGCCTCGCGCAGCTTCTCCGCCGCGCGGCGGGCCCCGGCAAGCGGGTCCTGGGGCGCGCCCAGCAGCTCGCCGGCCTCGCGCAGCTCGGCCTCGCGTTCGCGGAAGAAGTCGATCGCCGCCGGTCCGGTCAGGGCCTCGATCCGGCGTACGTTGGCGGCGCTGGAGCCCTCCGAGGCGAGTTTGAAGATCCCGATCTCGGCCGTGTTGGCGACGTGGGTGCCGCCGCAGAGCTCGCGCGAGACGCCCTCGACCTCGACCACCCGTACCCACTCGCCGTATTTCTCGCCGAACAGGGCCATCGCCCCCAGCCGCTCGGCCTCGGCCCGCTCCATGTTCATCCAGCGGACCGGATGGCTGGCCTTGATCCACTCGTTGACGCGGTCCTCGACGTCGGCCAGCTCCTCGGCGCTGAGTCCCTGGCCGTGGGTGAAGTCGAAGCGCAGCTTGTCCGGGCGCACGGCCGAGCCGGCCTGGCGCACGTGGTCGCCGAGCCGCTCGCGCAGGGCGGCGTGCAGGAGGTGGGTCGCGGTGTGGTTGCGCATCGTCGCGTGGCGGCTTTCGCGGTCGACCTCGGCCTCGACGGCGACGCCGGGCTCGACCGTCGCGCCCCCGGCCTCGACCGCCAGCGCCTGATCGTCGCCGACCCGGTAGACGTCGACGACCCGCGCCTCGGCGCCGTTCCAGCGCAGCACCCCGGAGTCGGCGACCTGGCCGCCGCCCTCCGCGTAGAACGGGCTTTCCTCGAGCTTGACCAGCGTGCGCCCCCCCTCGGCTTCGACCGAGGCGAGGCCGGTGCTGGCGCGCAGCGTCTCGTAGCCGACGAACTTGGTCGGTGGCGCCGCGGCGGCGAAGGCGGCGACACGCTCGTGGGTGTTCTCGGAGCCGTGGGCGGTGGCGGCGGCACCGCGGGAGCGCTGGCGCTGCTCCTCCATCAGCTCCTCGAAGCCGGCGTCGTCGACCGCGAGCCCCTCTTCGGCCAGCAGCTCCTTGGTCAAGTCGTAGGGGAAGCCGTAGGTGTCGTGTAGCTCGAAAGCGGCGGCGGCCTCGATCCAGGAGGTGCCCGCCTGCTTCGCCTCGGCGACCAGCCGCTGCAGCAGGGCGGTGCCGCGCTCGAGAGTGCGGCCGAAGCTCTCCTCCTCGTCGCCGACCCAGCGCTCGATCGTCGCCCGCTCGGCGACCAGCTCCGGGTAGACGTCGCCCATCAGCTCGATCGTGCGCTCGGCGAAGCGGCCGAACCAGGGCGCCTCGAGGCCGAGCGAGTTGCCCTGCTGGATCGCCCGCCGCATGATCCGCCGCAGGATGTAGCCGCGGTCCTCGTTGGAGGGAACGACGCCGTCGGCGAGCAGGAAGGTGGCGCCGCGGGCGTGGTCGGCGACGATCCGCATCGCCCGGGTGACCCGCTCGCCCTCCTCGTAGCGGTGGCCGGAGAGCTCCTCGGCGAGGTCGATCAGCGGCCGCACGTGGTCGACCTCGAAGACCGAGGGGACGTCCTGGAGGATCGCCGCCATCCGGTCGAGCCCCATCCCGGTGTCGATGTTCTTGCTCGGCAGCTCGGTCAGGGAGCCGTCCTCGTGCAGGTCGTAGCTCATGAAGACGTGGTTCCAGAACTCGAGGAAGCGGTCCGAGTCGTCGCCGGGCCGGTCGTCCTCGGCGCCGAAGGCGAGACCGCGGTCGAGGTAGAGCTCCGAGCAGGGGCCGCAGGGGCCGGTCGGGCCGCCCTGCCAGAAGTTGTCCTTGCGGCCGAGCCGGACGATCCGCTCCTCCGGCACCCCGGCCGCCTTCCAGATCTCGATCGCCTCCTCGTCGGGACCGAGACCGAGCTCGTCGTCGCCGCCGAACACGGTCACCCAGATCTTCTCCGGGTCCATCCCGAAGCCCTGGGTCGAGAGCTCCCAGCCCCAGGGGATCGACTCCGCCTTGAAGTAGTCGCCGAAGCTCCAGTTGCCGAGCATCTCGAAGAAGGTGAGGTGGCGGGCGGTGTTGCCGACCTCCTCGAGTTCGGTCGTGCGGAAGCATTTCTGCACGTCGGCCAGGCGCGGGGCCGGCGGCTCTTCGCGGCCCAGGAAGTAGGGCTTGAAGGGCTGCATCCCGGCGGTCGTCAGCAGCACCGAGGGATCGTGCACGGAGGGCACCAGGGAGGCCGAGGGGACGATCTTGTGACCCCGCTCCTCGAAGAAGGAGAGGTAGGTGTCGCGGATTTCCTGGGCCTTCATTGTGAGGGAGCCTAAATATTTCGCAGACAAAATGGGAGCGGGCGGCGGGGAATCTTCGCCGACGCTCAGGCGGCGCCGACGATCGTCGCGTGTCCGACGATCGTCTCGCCCTCCATCAGGACCGCGGTTTGGCCCGGCGAGGCGCCCGCGAACTCCTCCCCCAGCTCGACCTCCAGCGCCCGGTGGCGGCCGGCCGCGGGGGCGCCGATCCTCGCCGGCAGCGGGCGCGAGCGGTAGCGCAGGCGTACCCCGTCGACCCGGGCGCCGTCGCGATGCAGGACCGCGTCGCGGAGGCGGACGCGGCGGGTCAGCAGCTCCTCGCGGGTGCCGATCGTGACCGTGTTGGCGGCGGCGTCGGTGGCGAGCACGTAGGCCGGCTCGTTGCTCGAGACGCCGGTGCCGCGGCGCTGGCCGACCGTGACGTTGTGGTGGCCGCGGTGGCGGCCGAGCGTGCGCCCGGAACGGTCGAGGACCGCGCCCTCGCGGTCCTCGAGGCCGCCGTGGCGGCGCAGGAAGCCGCGCTTGCCCTGGCCGGCGAGGAAGCAGAGGTCCTGGGACTCGGGCTTCTTGGCGACCGCCAACTGGTGACGCGCGGCGATCGCCCGCACCTCGGGCTTGGTCAGCTCGGTCAGCGGGAAGCCGAGCCGGCCCAGCAGCCCCGGCGGCAGCGCCGCCAGCATGTAGCTCTGGTCCTTGGCCGGGTCGGCGCCGGCGGCCAGCAGCGGCCCGTCGGCGTCCTCGACGATCCGCGCGTAGTGCCCGGTCAACAGGCGCTCGGCCCCGACCCGCTCGGCGAGGTCGACCATCGCCGCCAGCCGCACCTCGCCGTTGCAGAGGATGCAGGGGTTGGGCGTCTTGCCGTCGGCGTAGCCGGAGAGGAATAGGCCGACCACCCGCTGGCGGAATTCCTCCTCGAGGTCGAGCGTAAAGTGCGGGATGCCGAGCTGGTGGGCGAGCGCCCGCGCCCCCAGCACCGCCTCCGGCGAGCAGCAGGCCTTGGTCCCGTCGGTCTCGGGGTCGGCCCAGAGCTTGACCGTGATCCCGACCACCTCCGCCCCTTCCTCGCGGGCGAGCAGCGCGGCGACGGCGCTGTCTACGCCGCCGGACATGGCTACGGCTACGCGGGTGGGCGAGGGACGGGAAGCTCCCCTCCGTCGCAAATTTCGTAAAGGCTCCTCCGCGGGGCCTCCCGTCCCTGAGCCGGCCGCGTCGGTGGCCA
>DATHUE010000183.1:0-9079 GCA_035462545.1 Solirubrobacterales bacterium | reverse complement strand
CAGGAGTACTACGCGAGCGTGGTCTGGGACGGCACCGCGAAGAAACCGCTGATGCTGTTCAGCGACATGGGCGGGATCGACATCGAGGAGGTCGCCGAGACCCATCCCGACCACGTCGGCAAAGGCCACGTCTCCAACCTGATGCCGATCCCGGACTTCGAGGCCAAGCAGGTCGTCGCCGCCACCGGCGTCACCGGCTCCCAGCTCAACCGCGCCACCCCGGTCCTCGCCAGGCTCGCCCGCCTCTTCCGCGACTACGACATGACCCTGGCCGAGATCAACCCGCTCGCCGAGCTGAGCGACGGCTCCTTCGTCGCCCTCGACGCTCACATGGAGATGGAGGCCGAGGCGGTCGGCCGGCAAAAAAAACTGCTGCGGGTGCAGCTGGAGATCGCCGAGGACGACACCCGCGAGACCTACGAGCCCTCCGCCTTCGAGCGCAACGTCGCCGCGATCGACGCCGCCGACCACCGCGGCGTGATCCAGGGCAAGGACCACGGCTTCGAGGGGAACCTCGGCCTGGTGATCGGCGCCGGCGGCGGCTCCCTGACCCTGACCGACGCGGTCCGCAGCCAGGGCGGCAAGCCCGCCAACTACTCCGAGATCGGCGGCAACCCCTCCGTCGCCAAGGCCTGCGGCCTCGCCAAGCAGGTGCTCGAAAAGGACGGGGTCGAGAAGATCGCGGTGATGATGTCGATCGTCTCCAACACCCGGGTCGACATCGTCGCCCGCGGCGTGATCAAGGCCTGCCTGGAGCTCGGCAAGGAGCCGGGTGAGACGATCGCGATCTTCCGCATCCCCGGCGCCTGGGAGGACGAGGGCTTCAAGATCCTCGAGCGCTACGGGGTCGAGTACTGCGACCGCTCGGTCTCGATGTGGGAGGCGGCCGGCCGTGCCGTCGCCAAGATCCAGGGGGAGCCGGCCGCCGCATGAGCATCCTCCTGAGCCGCGACACCACCTTCATCGTCCAGGGGATCACCGGCCGCGAGGCGGTCAACCTGACCCGCGAGTGCCTCGACTACGGCTCGAAGATCGTCGGCGGCGTCACCCCGGGGCGCAAGGGCCGCGAAGTCCACGGCGTGCCGGTCTTCGACACCGTCGCCCAGGCGGTCGAGAACCACGGCGGCCCGATCGACGGCTCCGTCGTCACCGTCCCCCCCGCCTTCACCAAGGACGCGGTCCTGGAGGCGATCGAGAACGGCATCAAGCTGATCGTGATCGTCACCGAGCGGATCCCGCGCCGCGACGTCGCCCAGATGGTCGAGCTGGCGAACCTGCGCGGCGCCCGCATCATCGGCCCCAACTGCCTCGGCCTGATCGTCCCCGACGTCTGCAAGATGGGCGGCATCGGCGGCCCCGCCAAAGACGCCGCCAAGGCCTACGCCCCCGGCCCGGTCGGGGTGATGAGCCGCTCCGGCGGGATGACCACCGAGATCTCCTCCTCCCTGACCCAGGCCGGGCTCGGCGTCTCGACCGCGATCTCGATCGGCGGCGACGCGATCATCGGCTCCGCCTACGCCGAGCTGATGCCCTACTTCGAGGCCGACCCCGAGACGCAGGCGATCGTCATCTACACGGAGCCCGGCGGCCGCATGGAGGCGCAGCTGGCCCAGTGGGTCGCCGACAACGACTCACGTCTGCCGATCGTCGCCTTCATGGCCGGCAAGTTCATGGACGACGAGGAGATGAAGGGCATGAGCTTCGGTCACGCCGGCACGATCGTCGAGGGCAAGGAGGACACCGCGACGGAGAAGATCGCCCGCCTCGAAGCCGCCGGCATCCGCGTCGTCGAGCGGATCGACGAGATCCCGTCCGCGGTCAAGGAGAAGCTGAAGGTGGCCGCATGAGCGAGACGATGCACAAGGTCTTCATCGACGTCGAGGTCGACGCCTCGGTCGCCTCCGACCCCGCCCTCGGGGCGAAGCTGGAGGAGGTCTGCCCGGTGGATATCTACAAGGGCACCGAGGCCGGCGTCGAGATCGTCGAGGAGAACCTCGACGAGTGCGTGCTCTGCAAGCTCTGCCTGGAAGCGTCGCCCCCGGGCACCGTGCACGTCAAGAAGCTCTACGACGGCACCGAGCTGAGCTAGCCCCGCCGACCGTCAGCGGGTGAGGATCCCGGCGGCGGCAGACTCGACCGCTTCGGCGCGGATCCGGGCGGGGATCTCGACCATCGTCCGCAGTGCCTCCAGCGCTCCGCGATCGCCCTCGATCGCGATCCGCTCCTCGGCCTCGCCGCCGAGGACGATCGCCGCAACGACGTCGATCGGCTCGCCGGCGAGAGTGAGGTCGGCGGCGGCCGACTCGCGGCTGGCGGCGATCCAGCCGTCGGCGAAGCGCAGCAGGTAGGCGTGGCCGTCGCTGCGCAGCGCCAGGGTCAGCTCGAAGTCGCGGGGCGGGCGCAGGATCACCCGCAGCGCGTTCGGCAGCGAGGTCGGCGAGATGTCGGTGAATTCCTCGACCGACATCAGCTCGATCCCCCAGCGGCTCAGCTCCAGCATCGGCCGCTCGAGGCCGCGGCCGAACCCGGTCAGCTCGTAGACGGTGGCGGCGGCCGGCGGCTCGAGCTCACGGCGGGAGACGATCCCGTCGGCTTCGAGGTCGCGCAGGCGCTTGGTGAGGACGTCGGTCGGAGCACCACCGACGCTGCGGGCCAGCTCCGAGAAGCGCAGCGGCCCCAGCGACAGCTCCCGCACGATCAGCATCGACCAGCGCTCGCCGACGCGATCGAGAGCCACCGCGAGACTGCACGACTGACCGTATTCCCGGCGACCCATCGGCCGATGGTAGCACTCGGTTGGGTTTCCAAAGCGCCTACTTTGATTTCTGGTACAGTGCTCGCCGAATGCGCCGGATCGCGGACCTCACCTGGAATCGCCCGAAGCTGGTCCTCGCTCTCGTCGGCGCCTTCGTCCTGATCGCCGCGATCGCCGGCAAAGGCGTCGAGAGCCACCTCAAGGCGGCCGGGTTCACCGACTCCGCCTCGGAGAGCGAGCGGGCCGGCGCCCTGCTCCGCGACACGCTTGGCTACGACCCCAACCCCGGCCTGGTCGTCGTCGTCCGTGCGCCCGGCGGCGGCAAGCTCGACCCCACCGACCCGGCGGTACGGGCGGAGGTCGCCCGCCTCAGCCGCGAAGTCGCCAAGGTTCAGTACGTCGGTCGCGTCGTCAACCCGTTGCAGAACCCCGCGGCCGCACGCTCGCTGGTCGCCCGCGACGGCGAGTCGCTGACGATCGCCGCCTACCTCTCCACCGACGACGTTCAGGACGCCGGTGGCTACGCCGCCGAAGACGCCAAGGAAGTCCTCGCCGACAGCTCCCTCGACGTCGCCCTCGCCGGCTATGCGGCCGGGTTCGACGAGACCAACGACCAGACCCGCGAAGACCTGACCAAGGCCGAGCTGATCGCCTTCCCGATCCTCGCCCTGCTGCTGCTGTTCGTCTTCCGGGGCGTGGTCGCCGCCGCGATCCCGCTGCTGCTCGGGGTGATCTCGATCGTCGGCACCCTGCTGGTGCTGCGGGTGATGGCCGGCTTCGCCGACACCTCGCTGTTCGCGCTCAACATCGCCACCGGGCTCAGCCTCGGCTTGGCGGTCGACTACGCGCTGTTGATGGTCTCGCGGTACCGAGAGGAGATCGCCGGCGGTGGCGCCACCCGCGAGGCGCACCGGGTGACCGTGATGACCGCCGGCCGCACCGCGGTCTTCTCCGGCCTCACCGTCGCCGCCGCAATGGCCGCCCTGATCGTGATGCCGCAGCGCTTCCTCTACTCGATGGCGGTCGCCGGCGCCAGCGTCGCCCTGCTCTCGGCGCTGATGGCGATCCTCGTCGTCCCCTCCCTGCTCGCGCTGCTCGGCACCCGCATCGACGCCCTCTCGGTCCGCCGCGGCGCCGCCGTCTCCGAGTCCTCCGACGGCTGGTACCGGCTCGCCCGCGGAGTGATGCGGCGCCCGGTCGCCGTCGCCCTTGCCTCCTCCGCCCTGCTGCTGGCCTGCTCGGCGCCGCTGCTGTGGACGACCCTGACCGGGCCCAGCGCCGAAGCGGTGCCGCCCGGGCAGCCCTCCTACGACGCCTACCAATACCTGAACGCCCACTATCCGCGCGACGTCACCGAGGCGGTCACCGTCACCGTCGACGGCACCGCCTCCCGGGCCGAGCTCGCCGGGCTGCGCCGGCAGGTCGAAGGCGTAGAGGGGGTCGTCCGCGGCACTCCCTTCGCGCGTGCCTCCGGCGAGGTCGCCTACGCCAACTTCGCCCTCGACGGGCCGGCGCTGGCCGGCACCTCGCAGGACGCCCTGCACGAGATCCGCGCCCTCGCCCCTCCCCCCGGCGCCACCGAGACGCTCGTCTCCGGCAACACCGCCGGCTTCGTCGACCAGAAGCAGAGCCTGATCGACCACGCGCCGTTAGTGGTGGCGATCATCGCGATTACCACCCTCGTCGTCCTCTTCCTCCTCACCGGCTCGATCCTGCTGCCGCTGAAGACGCTGCTGATGAACTCGCTGACCCTCGGCGCCACGCTCGGGATACTCGTCCTCGCCTTCCAGGAGGGCTGGCTCGAGGCGCCGCTCGACTACACCGGCCCGGCCGCGGTCGAGGTGACCAGCCTCGTCTTCCTGTTCGCCGTGATCTTCGGCCTCGCCACCGACTACGCGGTGCTGGTGATGGCGCGGATCAAGGAGCGCCGCGACCTCGGCGACTCCAACGAGGAGGCGGTCGCGACCGGGATCGCCAAGACCGGCCGCGTGATCACCGCCGCCGCCCTGGCGATCGCCGTCGTCTTCCTCGCCTTCGGTGTCAGCTCCGTCTTCTTCGTCAAGCAGATCGCGATCGGGATGGCGGTCGGGGTGATGCTCGACGCCACCGTCGTCCGCGCCCTGCTCGTCCCCTCCCTGATGCGTCTGCTCGGCAAGTGGAACTGGTGGGCACCCGCCCCCCTGCGCCGACTGCAGCTCCGCTTCGGCTTCTCCGAGGGCTGAGCCCAAAACCACCACGACCCGCCAGCGGCGGGTCGTTTCGGTGAGGGGGAGCTACCCCCGAACGGCTGATAACCGTTTCCGAGCGTAGCACCGTCTGACGAACAGAGCCAAACGCAATGAGCTATTTTGTCTGCGGGAAAGCGAAGCGGCGAGGCGCCGCGAACGGCTGATAACCGGGAGTTCGGGGTTAGCGCCTCGGATGGGGTTCGAGTCCCCCGCTTTCCGCAGTATCTCTTCGCCGAGGGCGTGGATGGGCAGGGCGCAAATCATCAAGCGCCGGCGAGTAGCGCTCGTCCTACTGCCTCACGCCCTCGGCGCATGGAAAGGTGAACCGCGAGATTCCACGTGGTGGGTTGGAACTCCGGCCAATAGCGGCGAGCACTTGCTCTCGGAATGGCTTCAGAAAGTCCTGCCCTCAGACGAGCCTCGCGTCTACTGGCGGGAAGTTGCAGGGGTCAAAACCTCCTGGGAAAGGCTGCGAGCTCTACAGAGAAGGGATATACGTGAGGTCGGTCACACGAGTGCTTTAGCGAATTTATAGTCGGGTAACGTCTACATCGATGGATGCATCGGTGAGAACCAGGCTTTCGCGGGAGGACCGCATGGAGCAGACGCTCGCGGCCGCCCACGAGCTGTTCGCCGAGCGCGGCTACGCGGCGGTGACGATGGACGAGGTGGCGGCGGCGGTCGGGGTGACGAAGCCGCTCCTCTACAACTACTTCGGCAACAAGGAGCGGCTCTACGTCGCCTGCATGGAAAAAGCGGGCGACGGGCTGACCGCGGCGATCGGCGAGGCGGTGATCGCCAGCGAGAGTCCGGCCGAGGCGCTGAGCGCCGGGCTGCGCGCCTTTTTCGCCTTCCTCGACGGCGATCGCGCCGCCTGGGCGGTGCTGTTCGACGAGACCCAGCCGCACGGCGGCCTCGTCGCCGAGCGCGTCGCCGAGTACCGCGGCGGGATCGCCGAGCTGGTCGCCGGTGCCCTGCTGGAACAGCTGCCGGCCAGGCGGCGTACCGCCGCCCGGGTCGAGGTCGAGGCCCTCTCCACCGCCCTGCTCGGCGCCGCCGAGGCGCTCGCCCGCTGGTGGCTGCGGACCGAGGCCGTCTCCGCCGCCGAAGCGGCGGAGCTCCTGATCTCCACGGTGGAGCCCGGGCTGCTCGCTCGTAGCGCCGCCGTCAAACCTTCGCGCCAAGCACCGAAAGGGGTCAGCCGATGATCGAGAAACCGCGCCGGGTCGCCATCGTCGGCGGCAACCGGATTCCCTTCGCCCGCTCCAACTCCGCCTACTCGCGGGCCTCCAACCAGGACATGCTGACGGCCGCCCTCGACGGGCTCGTCTCCCGCTTCTCGCTCGCGGGCGAGCGGATCGGCGAGGTCGCCGGCGGTGCCGTGCTCAAGCATTCCCGCGACCGCGACCTCACCCGCGAGAGCGTGCTCGGCACCCGGCTCGCCCCCGAGACCCCCGCCTACGACGTCCAGCAGGCCTGCGGGACCGGCCTCGAGACGACGATCCTCACCGCCAACAAGATCGCCCTCGGCCAGGTCGACTCCGCGATCGCCTGCGGCGTCGACACCACCTCCGACGCGCCGATCGCGCTCAACGAGGGACTGCGCGAAGTGCTGCTCGACGTCAACCGCGAGCGCTCGACGGTCGGCCGGGTCCGGCAGCTGACCCGGGTCCGCCCCGGCCATCTGGTGCCGGCGATCCCGCGCAACGAGGAGCCCCGCACCGGCCTCTCGATGGGCGAGCACTGCGCGATCATGGCCGCCGAGTGGGGCGTCACCCGCGAGCAGCAGGACGAGCTCACCGTCGCCAGCCATCGCAACCTCGCCGCAGCGTATGAGCGCGGCTTCCTCGACGACCTGATCGAGCCCTACCTCGGCCTCGAGCGCGACCAGAACCTCCGCCCCGACTCGACCGTCGAGAAGCTGGCGAAGCTGAAGCCGGTATTCGGCGGGCCGGAGGGGACGATGACCGCCGGCAACTCGACCCCGCTCAGCGACGGCGCCGCCGCGGTGCTGCTGGCCAGCGAGGAGTGGGCAGGGGAGCGCGACCTCCCCGTCCTCGCCTACTTCGTCGACGGCCAGACCGCCGCCGTCGACCACGTCCGCAAGCGCGAAGGGCTGCTGATGGCGCCGGCCTACGCGGTGCCGCGAATGCTGGAGCGCAACGGGCTCGGGCTCGGCGACTTCGACTTTTACGAGATCCACGAGGCCTTCGCCGCCCAGGTCCTCTGCACGCTGAAGGCCTGGGAGGACCCCGAGTTCTGCCAGAAGCGGCTGGGGCTGAAGAAGGCACTGGGGACGATCGACCGCGACCGGCTCAACGTCAACGGCGGCTCGCTGGCCGCCGGCCACCCGTTCGCCGCGACCGGCGGCCGGATCGTCGCGGGACTGGCCAAGGCCCTCGATGAGAAGGGCTCGGGCCGCGGCCTGATCAGCATCTGCGCCGCCGACGGCCAGGGCGTCGTCGCAATCGTCGAGAGCACCGGAGGAACGAAATGAGCGACCGCTACGCACAACTCGTCAACGCCCCGAT
The DNA here is from genome assembly GCA_035462545.1 of Solirubrobacterales bacterium. GTDB lineage: Bacteria > Actinomycetota > Thermoleophilia > Solirubrobacterales > 70-9 > VAYN01. The sequence goes on along the minus strand of DATHUE010000183.1, from coordinate 1,565 downwards.
CGCCGGCACGATCGCCGGCCAGATCGGCCTACCGCGCCCCGTTCAGCTCGACCGCCACGAGCCGGGACAGCCGGTCCTCGACGGCGCGATTCTCTCCGGCGCCGCCCCCGGCGGCCGGCTCGGCAAGGCGGTCAGCGGGCTGATCCGCGAGATCGGCGCGGCCCGGGCGGGCGGCGAGGGCAAGGTCAAGGCCCTGGTCTTCGACGCCACCGGCATCGCCGACTCGACCGAGCTGGTCGAGCTGCAGCGCTTCTTCTATCCCGCCGTGGGCAGGCTCGAGCGCAGCGGCCGCGTGATCGTCCTCGGAACGTCGCCGGCCGCGGCCGGCTCGGCGCAGGTCGCCACCGCCCAGAGAGCCCTGGAGGGCTTCACCCGCTCGCTCGGCAAGGAGGTGGGCGAGCGCGGCACCACCGTGCAACTGGTTCTGGTCGCCCCCGGCGCCGAGGGCGAACTCGAATCGACCCTGCGCTTCCTCCTCTCCCCGCGCTCCGCCTATGTCTCCGGCCAGGTCGTGCGGGTCGGCAAGGGCGTGGCCAAGCCGCCCGTGATCGACTGGGAGCGTCCGCTCGAGGGCAAGGTCGCCCTGGTCACCGGTGCGTCGCGCGGGATCGGCGCGGCGATCGCCACCGTGCTCGCCCGGGACGGCGCCGAGGTGGTCGGCCTCGACGTGCCCCAGGCCGGGGAAGACCTGCGCCAGCTCGTCGCCGGCCTCGGCGGCGAGGCGCTCGAACTCGACATCACCGCCGCCGAGGCCCCGGGGCGGATCGCCAAGCGCTTCGCCGCGGGCGTCGACGTCGTCGTCCACAACGCCGGCGTCACCAAGGACCGGACGATCGCGAAGATGCCGGCCGAGCGCTGGTCCTCGCTGATGGAGATCAACCTCAGCGCCGTGGAGCGGATCGACGACGCCCTGCTCGACGGCAAACGGCTGAACCCGAACGGGCGGATCGTCTGCGTCGCCTCGATGTCGGGGATCGCCGGCAACTCCGGCCAGACCAACTACGCCGCCTCGAAGGCGGGTGTGATCGGCATGGTCGAGGCGCTGGCGCCGGAGCTGGCGAAGCGCAAAGCGACGATCAACGCCGTCGCCCCCGGTTTCATCGAGACCAGGATGACGGCGGCGATGCCGCTGGGCCCGCGCGAAGCCGGCCGCCGTCTCAACAGCCTCTCCCAGGGCGGCCTGCCGGTCGACGTCGCCGAGACGATCGCCTGGTTTGCCAGTCCGGCCTCGACCGGCGTCAACGGCAACGTCGTCCGCGTCTGCGGCCAGAGCCTGCTGGGGGCCTGAGCGATGGCGACCCGCACCCTCGACAGCCCACCGAACGTGATGCCGCTCTACGCGCGGGCAGCGGCGCCGCTGATCCCCGGCGCCTCCTGGCTGCCGTTCGTGCCCGGCGGCGGCGACGAGGTGCCCGAGCTCGACCTCTCGCTCGCCAGGAAGGCCGACCCCGAGGCGGTCGCCGCCTACGCCCGCGTCTGCGGCTTCGCGGTCCGCGACCAGCTGCCGCCGACCTACCCGCACGTGCTCGCCTTCCCGCTGCACATGGCGGTGCTGGCCGACGGCG
>DATHUE010000182.1:0-5659 GCA_035462545.1 Solirubrobacterales bacterium | reverse complement strand
AGGGGAGCGGACGTCGAGGTCGACCTCGTTCGTCTCCTCGGCACCGGTCACCTCGCCGACCGGTTCGCCCCAGCCCTCGAGGTCTTCCGGCGGTCCCGAGGAGGCGGCGTAGATCTCAGCGTCCCAGCCCGGGGTCGGGGTGCGGATCACCATCCGCGTCGGCGTCGCCGGCGATTGCGCGGTCACGTAGAGGCCGACGCCGGGGTTGGGGCCGGTCTTGGTTCCGGCGAAGGTCTCGGTGTCGTAGTGCTCGCTGGCCCAGTCGGTCCCGGTCGGGTTGCCGTCGACCGCGAGCCCGGTCGTCTCCGGGTCCTCCTCTTCGTCTCCCTGCGGGTCGAAGTCGGTCGCCGAGGCGAGCGTCACCACCCTGCCGCTCTGCCGCTCGGGGTTGCCGCCACCGCCGATCCCGCCGCCGGAGATCAGCGCCACCGCGCCCAGCGCGGCAGCGGCGATCAAGAGCAGCGCCGCGATCGCCGCCCATGACCACTTGGTGCGGCCGGAGAGCTTGCGCTTCGGCGGCGGCACAGCGTCGAGCACGCTGGTCGCCTCGCCGGTGGTCGAGCCGGCCCGCGCCGCCTCGACCTCGAGCGCGGTCGAGAGGTCGTCGATCATCTCGCCGACCCCCTGGTAGCGCTCGTCGGGGTCCTTGGCCGTCGCCCGCTCGACCACCAGCGCCGCCGCCGCGGAGACCTCAGGGCGACGCTGCTGCACGTCGGGCAGCGTCTCGTTGACGTGTTTCATCGCCACGCCGACCTGGCTGTCGGCGTGGAACGGGACCTGCCCCACCAGCATCTCGTAGAGGACGACGCCGAGCGAGTAGACGTCGGAGCGGGGGTCGACGCTGTGGCCCATCGCCTGCTCGGGCGCCACGTAGTCGGTGGTGCCGAGGACCCGGCCGGTGGCGGTCATCCCGTCCTGCTCCAGCTGGCGCGAGATCCCGAAGTCGGTCAGCTTCGCCCGTCCCTCGGAGTCGATCAGCACGTTCTGGGGCTTGATGTCGCGGTGGACCATGTTGCGGGCGTGGGCGACGGTGAGGCCGCGACCGATCTCGATCGCGTAGGCGAGCGCCTCCTGCGGGTCGAGGGCTCCGACCCGCCCGATCCGCTGCTTCAGCGTCTCGCCTTCGACGTACTCGAAGACGATGTAGGGGTGACCGCCGTCCTCGCCGGCGTCGATCACGGCGACCACGTTCGGATGCGAGAGCTTCGCCACCGCCCGGGCCTCCTGACGGAAGCGCTCGAGCTGATCGGCCTGCTCGGACATCTCCCGGTGCATCACCTTGACCGCGACGGCACGGTCGAGGGTCTGGTCGCGGGCGAGGTAGACCGTCGACATGCCGCCGCTGCCGAGCTTCGCCTCCAGCTTGTAGCGGCCGGAGAGCACGGTCCCGATCATCTGGGCGCTGGTGGGGCGGGAGTCCATCTAGCTCTGCATTCTGTCGGGCACGTCTCGATAGAGGTTCGCTGCCGCTCCGACCCCGCCTCCTCCTGGGCGAGAGCTTCCGCGCCTCAATTTAGATACCGAATTTTCCTAAAACATCTGTCCAAGAGGGCTTGGCAACGAGCGGCGAGATGAGAAAAGGATCTTGAGTAGTGACGCTCGCCTGTCGATGTGCTCTCGGCAAAGCGACCAGCGTGAAGACGGCCATTTCAAGATCCCCGATGCGGCAGCTGCCGCAGGTGTTAGTCGCGACCCTCCTCGTCGTTGCCTGCCCCGCGGCCGCAGCTCTTGCGCTTGGGGCCAGCGGGCTGGTGACTTCGACGCTCGATCTCAGCCTGATCGCGGTTGCCCTCTCGGTCAGCACTTCCGTCCTCGGCTCGGCAATTTGGAAGCGCCGAACAGCCTCCGGCGATCTCCTCTTCGGCGATCTGATGCTCTGGGGCTGGCTACGGCGCTGGCGTTTCGAGCGGCTGCTCTCCCACACCGTTGCTCTGGTTGGGCCGGGAACAGATGGGGGCGAAGAGCTCAATCTCAGCCGCGAGCGCCGGGCGCGGCTGCTCGAGCGACTCTCCCGAGCGCTCGAGGCCCGCGATCCCGGCACCCACGGCCACTCGCGCCGGGTCGCGCGGCACGCTGCCGCAATCGCCAAGCGGATGTCGCTGCCCGCCGAGGAGGTCGCCCGGATCCGCACCGCGGCTGTCCTCCACGACGTCGGCAAGATCGACACCCCGCGGGAGATCCTCGACAAGCGCGGACCGCTCAGCAAGGAGGAGTACGAGGTGGTGAAGCGCCACGCACCGGTCGGCGCCCGGATGGTGGCGGCGCTCGGCGATCCGCAACTGACCGCGATCGTTCGCGGCCACCACGAGCGCCTCGACGGCAATGGCTATCCCGACGGCCTGGCCGGCGAGGAGATCCCGCTCGGCGCTCGGGTGATTGCCGTCGCCGACACCTTCGACGCGGCCACCTCGGCTCGTCCCTATCGGCAGGCGATGGCGCACCGGCGGGCTCTGACGCTGCTGAGTGCCGAGGCCGGAACCCAGCTCGACCCCGCGGCCGTCCGCGGCTTCAATCGCTACTACTCCGGGCACCGCTTCGTCGTCTTCTGGGCGGGGTTGCTGGCACTGCCCAGGCAGGCGGGCTTCTTCCTCTTCGACCTGCCTCGCTTTGGCTCCGCCCTGGCCGGAGCCAAGGTCGCCGCCGCTTCGCTCGCCACCGTCGCCGTCGGCACGGCCGTGGTCCTTCCGCCCGCCCCAGCCGACCCCGCTGTCCCGGCCGGGGCGACGCAACAACGGTTGGCCGCCCGCGGTGCGGGCGAGACTGCCCCGACGGCCTCCGCTGTTCGCGACCCCGGCCGCGAACAGAGCGCGGAAGCAAACGCCGAGGTCACCGACCCGGGCCCCGCGCTAAGCCCGGCTCCCGCGACCAGCGCCGATCCGGTGCCGATCGCCTCTCAGCCCGGCGAAGCTGGTGGGGACGCCGACTCCACCGCTCCCGAACCGGCCCCGGTTCCCGATTCGTCCAGCGCTGCACCGGGAGATTCCTCCCCGTCTGAGGTCACGCCCCCCGCCAGCACGCCCGCGGCGACCCCGATCGAGGCGCCCGCCGTTCCCGCCGCCGCTCCGGTCAGCTCTGCGGTCAATCAAACCGTCCAAGGAGCCGGGTCGACCGTCGACCAGATCGTCGCGCCGACTGTGGAAAGCGTCAACGGCAGCATCGAGCAGACCACCGGCGGCCTGCTCGGCAGCGGCGGGCCCTGACGGCGCTCAGCCCTGCTCGATCCTGGCCGGGCCGGGGATCGCCGAGCCGATTCGCTGCGCCTCCGGATAGTGCCGCCTCAACAGCTCCAAGGTCGCCGCTTCCGCGTCGGCGGGGACGACGACGCAGAAGCCACAGCCCATGTTGAAGACGTTGTGCATCTCCTCGTCGGAGACACCGCCGTGCTCCTGGATCAGCTGGAAGATCGGCGGCACCGCCAGCGGCGCGTCGATCCCGTAGCCGACCTCAGCGGCGAGGCGCAGCAGGTTGCCGGTGCCGCCGGAGGTGATGTGGGCAAGCCCGCGCACCTCGACCGGGGAGCGCAGCAGCTCCAGCACCGGCTTGACGTAGATCTCGGTCGGCTCCAGCAGGACCTCGCCGAGCGGCCTTCCGAGCCGCTCGTCGTCGAGCGGAATCGCGGCCAGGGCGGAGCGGGCGAGCGTGTAGCCGTTGGAGTGGACCCCCGAGGAGGGCAGCCCGATCACCACGTCACCAGGCTGGACCGCCGAGCCGTCGACGATCGCGTCGAGGGAAACGGTGCCGAAGCAGGCGCCCGAGATGTCGACGCCGCGAACCAGCGACCCGAGCTGGGCCAGCTCACCGCCGGGGATCTCGATCCCGGCCAGCTCGGCGCCGCGGGCGAGTCCGGCCCCGATCTGCTCGCAGACCTTCGGATCGGCCCGCTCGATCGCGATGTAGTCGAGCATCGCCAGCGGTTCGGCGCCGACGCAGATCACGTCGTTGACGTTCATCGCGACGCAGTCGATCCCGATCGTGTCGTAGCGACCGAGCTGCTCGGCGACCAGCAGCTTCGTCCCGACGCCGTCGGTCGAGAGCGCGATCCCGGTTCGCTCGTCGATCCGGATCACGCTGGCGTAGTGGCCGGGCAGGGGCACCTGCAGCGACTCGCGACCGAGTTGGATCGCGCCGAGCGCCTTGACCAGGCCGGCGACGGCGGCGTCGGCAGCCCCCTGGTCGACCCCGGCCTCTGCGTAGGCGTCGCTCACGCGCTGAAGTCTCTCAGGCGCTGCGGCAGGTCGGGCGCCGGCTCGAAGCTGTAGGCACGGCCGCGCCGCCGTCGCGCCAGCAGGCCGTGCTCGGTGAGGCCGCTGAGGTCGGCGCGAGCGGTCTCGTGCGTCACCCGGTGGCTGCGGGCGTGGCCGCCGAACGTGTAGACGTGATCGGGGTGCTTGACGGCGTGGGTGAGTAGAACGAGCTGGCGGCCGTTCAACCCCTCGACCGCCTGCAGGGCCTTCTCGATGTCGCGCTGCTCGGCGATCTTCCGCTGCAGGTAGAGGTGGAGATCGTCGATCGCCCGCTCGATCACGCTGAGCTGGTGAAGCAGGAAGTAAGTGGTGTCGCCCCCGTCGGTCTCGGTTTCCAGGAACGCCTTGCCGTACTTGGCAGGTGCGTTGCGGATCAAGCGGGAGATCGGCAGATACTCGGCGAGCCAGTAGCCCGCTCTGTGCATCGCCCAGAAGAAGAGGATCCGGGCCGTGCGGCCGTTCCCATCCGCGAAAGGGTGGTCGTAGGCAAGCCAGAAATGGAGGACGACGGCGCGAACCACGGGGTGCACGAAGGAGCCCTCCTCGTCGCTGCGGTTCGCGAACTCGCAGAGCAGCCGCATCCGGTCCGGGAGCTGCTCGGCTGGCGGCGGTACGTGAACCCGTTGTTCGCCTTCGAACACGGCAACCCGCGGCTCTTGCGGTCGCTGCAGGCGTCCGGCGGCGGTCGGGTCGTCGAGCGTCTCCTCGGTAAGGATTCTGTGCAGCTCGAGGATCGAGTCCGGCTCCAGTCCACCTCCCAGCTCCTCGCGCATGAACTGGAGCGCCCGGTAGTTGTTGGCGATCATCCGCTCGCTGCGGTCGGCCGGCTCCCGCCCGCTGCGCAGCAGCTCCTTGGCGGCCACCCGTGAAGTGGTGGCGCCCTCGAGCTGACTGGAACGGATCGCCTCCTCCATCAGCGAGTTGACGAGGAAGCGGTTGCCAGCCTCGCGCTCTGAGGTAACGACCTCGTCCATAGCCACCTCGCCGGCGCAGCGCTGATCGATGCGATGAAGGTGTCGGAGGACGACGTCCGGGAGCGTGTAGCCGAACTGGCCGCCGGCGGAGTCGGTCAAAGGCAGCCGCCGCAGCTCGTCGCCGCGGGCGAGCTTGATCTTCAGCCACCATTGCTCACTGCTCAGACCCGCGGGTGGGTCCAGGTGCCGCAGCTTGTCCCAGTGGATGTACTGGTCCCGCGGCAGCGCGTCTGCCGTCGCGGTGATGGCGTCGATGGCCCGCGCGTCACCGAGTTTCTCGAGCAGCTCCTGGATCGATGGCGCTCGCGCTACGAACATCCCATCTCCAAATCAGTTCCAAGTGGGTCCAAAATTTGGAATAAGAGTATCCCATCTCCAAATCAGTTCCAAGTTGGTCCAAAATTTGGAATTGGATTTCAAGAACGCAGCTTGACCAGCACC
>DATHUE010000181.1:0-17564 GCA_035462545.1 Solirubrobacterales bacterium | reverse complement strand
GGGTGTCGATCCGGGCCAGGCGGATGCCTCTCTCCAGCATGCCGATCTCGGTCCGGTGAAGCGAGGCGAGGAAGCCAAGCTGTTCTTGAGAGAGATCGGCTCGCTTGCGCTCGCGCACGAGGTTCTTGCCGAACCGCCGGGAGAGATCCGTGGAGCCGTCCATCAGACGACCTCCAGGCCGTGGAAGCAAAGTGCAGCTCTCGTCGGCAGGACGAGACCCGCAACGACCTGGAGCAGGCCACCGCCGACGAGATCGCGGATCGCCCGCTCCACAGCGTCTCCAGCCGAGAAGTCCTCAGCGCTGGAGTTGATCGCCAGCGACAGCTCGGGGATCGTCAGGTGAGCCGGGTGTTCGTCTAGGACGAAACCGAGGACTCCTGACTCGACAACTTGGTCTTCAGCGGCCGGGGATCGGCGGCCATCATGAGGACAGTCCGTAGGGTTGGTCGCAGCCATGGGGAGGTGTGCCTCCTTGTGGTCAGGCCCTCGGCTGGTGTTCAAGCACCGCCGGGGGCCGCTTTGCTTGGATCGCGCTAGCGTATCAGGGTGTAGGGCCTTACCCCTACACTTCTTGAGGCTATTCCTCGCGGAGGATTTCGCGAACCCGAGTCGGGTGCAGATCCGTCTCTGCGGCGATGTCCCGCAACGACAAGCCGTCGCGCTGTCCCTTCGCGAACCGGTCACGTCGGCGCGAGCGGGATTTCGCCCGCTCCTTCTGCAACTGCTTCTGCTCGCGCTCGAACTCGGCTTGCGCCTTACGCACGTCTTGGAGCGCTTTCTTGCGGGCCGCGTCGCCTGGCATAGGGGGCAGACTAGAAGCTCATCGCTCACCGAGCGGGTCGGCGGCTGCCGGTGCAGCCCCTCAGTCAAAGCCGCCCCCGAACAACGCCTCGGCGTTCTCAGCGGTCCACCGCTCCAGCTCGCTCACCGGAACCAGTCGCTTCCGACCCCGGCGGATCAGCCGCAGCTCCGGCGCGACGTTGGCGTCGAAGAAGTCCGGCCCGACCCCGATCGCCGCGGCAGCCTCGGCCGGCGTCAGCGCGATCCGAGGGATCGAGGTCGGCAGCTTCTTAGCCATCTGAGTCCCTGTCGCCTGAAGTCGCCATCTGCCCGGTTACATCCGGCTGAAGCCGTGCGTGTCCCGGCAAATCCCTGTAGATCCCTAGATCCCCCGCCCCGCGCTTCGCGTCAGCTCGTGCTCGTGCCCTCGCGGCGCCAACCGCAAGGCCGTCTCCGCCAGCCACTCGCGAGCCTCCAGCACCTCATTCACTGCTGCCAGCTCATGACGGGCGACGTCGTTCCTTGGCAGCAGCCTTCTCAGCGCCTCCTCGTTCGAGCCGACCTTCAGCCGAACAACGCGCTCCTCGTCCTCGATCCGCCCAAGCGCCGGCTTGCGCTCGCGCCTCGGCAGCTCCCCGATCCGCTCGCGGGTAGCGGCGAGGTCGGCCAGGCGGTCCCGCTCTGCCTCGATCCGCTCGATCAGCTCGGCCCGCCGCCGCTCGTCCTCAACCAGCGCGCGCAGCTCCCGCTGGCGGCGCCGCAGCTCTTCGTCGGGCAGCGCCTCCAACTGCGCCACCTCATGTGCCGCCCGCTGCGCCCGGTCCCTCGCCGACGCTTCGGCGATATGCGCGAGGGCGCCACGGTCCTGGTGCTCGGCCGGCGCGATCTCCTCTCGCGCGGCGTGGGCCTGGATCTCCGGCGTCGCGTAGATCTGCGTCTCCTCGCGACTGCGGGAAGCAGCGACGTAGAGCTCCTGCTTGTCCATCGAGGGATCGGCGGCGAGGAAGGCGCGATCGACGGTGGTGCCCTGCGCCGAGTAGGTGGTGATCGCGTAGGCGTGCTGGAGAGCCGGGGCATCGGAGCGGGAGTTGAGGCGGGCGAGGTAGTCGATGCCGAGGGTGACGGTGCGGTCCTGATCGACGCCGCGCAGTGTCGCTCGATGAGCTTCAGGGTCGACCTCCACCACCTTCCACCGCTCGCGATTGAAGACACCGATCCGGCGGTTGTTGACGCGGGTGATGACCTGATCGCCTGCGGCGAACGGCTGGCCGCCGACCTCGATCTCCTTGGGGCCGAGAGAACCGGCGTCCCGCAGCTTCTGCCTGGCGAGTTCGTTCAGGTAGCCGACCTCCATGTTTCGCTTCGCCACCATCACCGCGTCCTCGCCGGCGGCGAAGGAGCGGTGCCAGTCGTCGACCATCACCTCTCGGCGAGAGTCGGCGTCAGGGGCGACGGTGATCCGGCCCTCCTGGCGGTAGAGCCGCAGCGCCTCCGGGCCTTCGCCTTCGCGGATGCGCTTGGCTCCCTCGCGCTCGACCTCATGGCGGTGGCGGATCACCTGATCGAGGTGGATCGGATTCGTGCGCTCGGCGATCGCGCGGAACAGGCCGCCGGCCTCGATCTCCGAGAGCTGCTCGGGGTCACCGACGAGGACAAGCTTGGCGTTTGCCTTCTCGGCGTGAGCGATCAGCCGCGCCAGGGTGGCGGAGTCCACCATCCCGGCCTCATCGATGAGGAGAACCGAGCCACGGACCAGCCTCTCCCCCAGCCCGTCTCGGTCCAGCTCAATTAGAAGCGAGGCGATGCTCTGCGCTGGCAATCCCTCGGCACGCATCACGTTCGCGGCGCGCCAGGTCGGCGCCGCTGCTCTCATGGGGATTCCCGCCCGCGCCCAGCCCTCCGCTGCGGCGACGATCGCATAGGTCTTGCCGGCGCCGGCCTCGCCGATCACGACGGCGATGCCGCTCCGCTCGGTCAGCAACCGCCTGACCATCGCCTCCTGGTCGGTCTTCAGGGTCGGGCGGGAGATCAGGGTCCGCTCGGCGGCAAGCTCTCCGGCTGGAGAGGGACCGCTTGCCTTCAACCGCTCCACCGCCGCCAGGGCTTCGCGCTCGGTCTCCCAGACCTCACGGGTGGTGAAGCGCTCGCCCTTGGGGCCGGAGCCGAGGTGGATCACCTCCTCGGATGAAAGGAAGGCGTCCGCTTGGCGCTCGACCTCCGCTGCCAGAGCGCCGCTTGCGGCCAGCTCCGCCACCGCCTGCACCACCGCTCGCCTGTCGAAGTGAGACGCCCCGGCGGTTACCGCCCGGCCTACCAGCCGGTGGGGGGCCGGGCGGGAAGCGACGGGGCGGCCGTGGGCGAAGCCCAGTTCGATCCGAGACATCGAGAGGCCGACCTCCTCGGCTTTGTCTCGCCAGCGCTGCCAGAGAGTCTGCTCTGAGGCCCCCTCCTTCGCGGTCCTGGTGGTGAGGTTGGCGATCTGGCGGGAGCGGGCCGAGGCTTCGGGACCCGCGGCCTCGAGGATCTGCCTGCGACGGGTGGAGAAGGAGCGCAGGTGCTCGTCTTTGAACCCCTGGATCTCGGCGATGCCGTTGCGGACCTCTTTCCAGCGCACCCCCAGGCGCTGGGTCAGCTCGTGGCGGAACTGGGCCTCGAACAGGTAGCCGGCGGTCTTCGCGTGCTCGTAGATCGAGGGGTGGTGAAGACGGGTCCACTTGCCGTCCGGTCCTCTGGTCGCGTTGGCGATCAGGGCGTGGAGGTGGAGCTGGGGGTCGCCGGAGCGGGAGGTGCGGTGGCGGAAGCCGGCCGAGAGGAAGCCGTTGCCCTTGACGAACTCGGCGTCTGCGCCCCTGCGGGTCCAGCACGCCTCGCGCTCCAGGTAGTCGAGGGCGGCCTTGGTCGAGACCTCAAGGGCGGCGATCACCTCGGCGCTGGTCCCCTGGTCGCCGAGCGCCCAGAGGAGCGATGCGGACTTGGGAACCGAGAAGGTGAGATCGAAGCCGGGGACCGCCCCCCTGCCGCCGACCGCCCGCAGTCCCAGCGGCTCGCCCGTGGCGGGATTGTGGCCGGTCAGCATCGCCGTTAGCTGGTCGGCCTCAACGGAACCGGAGAGGCCTAGATCCTCAGCGGCTTCTCCGAGCCATTGACCTTCGGCCTCGCCCTCGCCGGAGTAGTAGTCCTCGGCCCCTTGGGCTACCTGTTCGAGGTAGTAGCGCTCCTGGCCGGCACCGAGCTTTCCGATCGAGAGCATGCACGGCAGGCATCCGTGCGGAGAGGGCCGGCGCCCCGGTCAATTCGGCAATTGATAGTGCGTGAGGGGTTGGCTGTTGGCACAGGGCTGGCTTGGTGGCGGTTCTCCGGGTGAAGGCTTCTACTGGCCCTGCCTGGGACGGCCACCTCTCGATTACTGCCCTGCCGAGCTGGGCTGCTACTCGGTGATCTCTCTCTTGTGTCTCTCAGATGGCGCTTACACTCGATTGGCTAGGCCGGCTTTGGAGTCGCCTCCTGATCCGTGTCCGGCTCAGAGCGGAGGGGAATAGCCCTTAGCCTGCGGTCCGCGTTCTTGATATCGCCCCCGCTAGAGATCGGGTCAACCGCCGCGAGCTGAGATTTAGGCCCCTGCCGTTCGGACTCCCGGGTCCGATTGACTGCCTTGACTGCCGCCAGCAGCTCTTCGTATATCTCCAGGCCCTCGCGAAGCTCACTGGGAGTGGGCGGGCCTGCCCCGTCGGCTAGGGGCTGGTCATGCAACCACGGCGAACTCTCATCCATGCCGCGGTCGACCAGGACGCAGATGTCCTCGCTCCACGCAACCTTTGACAGCGCGGTGGTACGAACCGTGTCGCTGCGCCGGGTGACCACCTCGGCAAGAACTCGCTCCTCGACCGCTCTCTCAAACGCCGCGCGCATCATCGCGCAGAAGTCAGTCAAGGCTGGCCGGTACTGCGCCTCGTCCCCGGCCTTGTGGAGCTCCTCCAGAGTCTTCAGCTTTTCGATCAGCGGCTCGGTCCGCTGGGCAGCCTTCAACCCCTCCCAGGGAAGGCTGGGATGAACGTACCCGGCCGTACTGCCACGACGACGCACGTGCTGAATATGGATTGGAAGGTCGGCTGGAGCGTGGCTGCGCAGCTCGTGGACGAAGGAAAGCTCATGGGTGAAGACGATCAGCTGGCGCCTACGGGCCAGGTTGACGAAACTGCGAGCGATGTGGCGACGGCCCTCTTGATCGACGCTACTGGAGGGATCGTCGAACACAACTGGGCTCGCGTCGGAAAGCACTTCCATCTCCGCAAGGAACATCGCTAATGCGAGTCGGCGCTGCTCGCCTTGGCTGAGCACATCCGTCAGCGGAACTTTGTTAGTGGTCTCAAAGCTAAGGCCTACCATCGGCGTGCCTTCAACGGTCTTCGGCTTCGCCTTGACCGCGAGGCCTTGGAAATCAAGGGCCTCAAGCTGGGCGTTGAGAGCACTCTGGAGATTGGCTTCCACCAGGCTTTTTGAGAGCTTGGTGATCTTGGAGCTGACCGGTCCTATCGCCGTCTTGCGCTTGGCCTCTTCAATTTTCTCGACCTGCCGCATCGCGGCGAGGTGACCAAGGACGTCGCTGCGACGCCGACCAAGCTCGTAGCGTGCCTCAAGCTCGTTCAACTCGCCCTGAAGCTTTTGCTGGTCGTCAATCCGCTCAAGTGCTGCATGCTCGGCGGCTTCGGCCCGTCGTTGGTCAGCCCACTCGTTGACGTCCTTCGCCGGAGCTGCCTCAACCCCCGTCAGCCCGTCGAACTCCCCTGATTTCAGACGGCTGCGCACTACCCCCGCCGCCTCAAGCCACTCCGTGATAAGTCGGCCCGGCTGACCAGGCTCGGTACCGAGGCGCGCCAACGTATCGGTATATCGATCGCGGAAGGCCTCCAGATCGGGCAATGAAGCCCGAGCCTGCACTACTGCAGCTTCGGTCTCGCGTAAGTGTTTGGTCACATCGGCCTTGACGAACTCGTCGAAGCCGACGAGCCGCTCGCGAGCCTCAGCCGTGAGTTCCTGCATGCAGAGTGGACAGTGGGCTGGGTCATGAGCCGCCGGGAAGACCTGGCCCCCGTGGGCGGCAAAATCGCGAGCGGCCCCCCAGAGCAGGCGCCAGGGGTCGGTCCCGACTCCAGACACCGGCTCGGCCTCAAAGGCCTGCGCTGCTAGCGCGGAAGCCTCTTGGGCAACAGCGAAAGCTCGCTGGCGAGCGCGAAAATCTTCGACGCTCGCGCTGTCGAGCTGCTTGCTGATCAGGCCGAGCGCATTGGCAAGCTGAGCGGCGGCCTCGGCCTCGCGCTCAGCATTTCGGCGAAGCTGGGGCGCCTGCCTGGCTTCGATCTCCCCTCGCTTCTTTCGCAGACTCTGCCGATGGGCCTCTTCCTCCTCTGACAGCGTGGAGATCTCGATCACGCGCTCATCGGACATCGTTGACGACAGCTCGACGAGGAATAGCGCGACCCTGGTCCCCGCTGCGTAAGGCTCCATATCGATGGGCGCTGGCTGCACCGCTTGGAGTCGCCGCCCAAGCTCGGACTCGACCTTTCGCAGCCCCTTGATCAGCCGGCGAAGGCTATTGAGCGTGATCGGCGCATAATCAACCTCAGTCTCGGTGGTGAGGTACTGCTCGCCAGCGAGGGCGTCAGAGATACAGATGCGGCCAAGCAGAGCCGGAGCGGGAACTCCGAGGTCAAGTATGAACTCGTGTTTATCGCCGCCGATTGCAAAGTAGATTCCGGCGGTCGGACCCTCCTCGCCCACCTCTCCCTGGTTAGTGAGAATCGCCTCCCTGTACAGAGTCCGCCCAGCGTGCTTGAGAACGCGGGAATAGCCGGTCTTACCCGCGCCGTTCTTGCCAAAGACGATATTGAGGCCGACCGGCTCAAACTTGAGGGTCTGCCCGGCGGCTAGGGCGTTGACGTTGACGAAGTCGGCGAGGGCCTCGATGACCATCGGATCCTCGGCCCCCTGGGCGCCCGGTAGGTCGTCACGGGTGACCTCCTTCGGACCTCCCCCCTCCCTCGTTTCCCCCAACAAGATCGCCGCAACCTCACGGGCGTCCTCGTCGCTGAGTTCGGGAGAAGTCGAGGCGCGCCGAAAGAGATCCTGTTTCCAGAGGTCGAATTCTTGGACCCATTTGAAGATCTCGTCTTGAATACTCATGGATGCTGATTATCAGGTTGGTTCAGAGAGCGACAGACAGAGCACTTCGCCCTTCTCGCAGATACCGAAGGGGGCCGTCCTTTGAAGGCGAGGGTGCCTAGCGGTCTTTGCCGTACTGGTCCACCCTGATACGGGGGATGAGTTCATCCCGGCGAGCCAGCGCCCTGGTGGCCTGCTCGCGGAACCCCGCGGCGTTTCGCCGCTGGCGCATCGCTTCGATCTCGTCGCCATTCTTCCGCGCCATCTCGTCTAGGCGGTCGGCGCGGAGCTCCAGGTCTTTAGCCTCCTGCCACTTCTCGATTCGCTCTTGACGCAGGTCATGGCAGGCGCGACATCGCGTGTGCTCTCGGTTGACCGATTCGCCGCAGTCCACGCAGACCTTGTCGCGGAACCGAGCAATGCACTCTCCGCACATGGTGTCGTTGTCCTCGGCGAGCTTCATTTTGCATTCGACGCAGTAGAGAGGCCAGCGAGAAGTGCGTTCGTGTTCCATCTGGGTACGACGGTAGAGCCGGACGCGGACGCTTTGGCGCCCCAACGCCGCTGCGGGATGCCGAGGCGGCGTTGCGGTTCGACGAGAGACGCAGCGGCGTAACGGCCGCCACGCGACAATCGCCCTCACCGGCGCGACCCGGCCGTGGATTTGCACAGCGGTGCCGCAGTCGGACACGAATCAGCCGTCTACAACCGGATTCAACCGGAACCGATTTTGGCTCTAGGGGCTGTTTTCGGCTCTAGCAAGCGGCGGATCGGGCCTCTCTCCTCCCCGTAGCGCTGTGCCACAGTCGTGCCACAGTCACGCACGAAAACAGCCGGTTTCAACCGGAATCAACCGGACAAAGGAACTGGTCTTGAATGCCTCTTGAACGGTGTTGCCAAGCCAAAATCCCCGCTCAGCGGCCAAAGGCGCCTACCAGAATCGAACTGGTGTAAACGGCTTTGCAGGCCGCTGCGTAGCCACTCCGCCAAGGCGCCGAGTGCTGCACAAGACTAGCGGCGGCGGAGCGGGTCGGCGGGCTTCCGGGAGGTTGTCGTCGAGGCCCCGCTCCCGAGCGCTACGCGCGGCGCCAGTCGCTGTAGACGACCCGTCCAATTCCCGCCGTCAATACCCTTGGCAAGTGGCCCGCTGGGAAACGACGAGCCGGTTGCCGGCCGACATGGCGTCGGCCGAGGCGGTCTGGGAGAAGGCCTACGCGGACGCCGAGGCCTGGCCGCGCTGGAACGCGGAGCTTAAACGGGCCTCGCTCGACGGGCCGCTGGCTCTCGGTGCGAGCGCGAGAATCGTCTTCACCACCGGCCTGCGGCTGCGCTTCCGGGTCGTCGAGTTCGAGCAGGGCCGGCTCCTCACCGACGAGGCGCGGCTGCCGGGTGCGCGCAGGGCCGCGGGCGGCGCGGACGCTGACGCCCAGCGGGCGATCGCCGAGCTGGCCCGTTCCGAGCCGCGGCTCAGCTGATCGCGCCGCTGGCGGCGAGTGCGATCACCAGAGCGCCGAGCGCGATCCGGTAGACGACGAAGACGCTGAGCGAGTGGTTGCCGAGAAAACGAATCAGCCAGGCGATCGCCAGGTAGCCCGAGACGAAGGCGGCGATCGTCGCGATCGCGGTCGCCGCCACTCCCGGTGAGCCCTCTTCGCCGACCTTGCGCAGCTCGAACAGGCCGCTGAGCACGACCGCCGGGACCGAGAGCAGGAACGAGTAGCGGGCAGCCGCGACGCGGTCGAAGTTGCGAAACAGGCCGGCCGAGATCGTGGCGCCGGAGCGGGAGACGCCGGGGATCAGGGCAAGCGCCTGGGCGAAGCCGATGAAGAGGCCGTCGCGGCCGTTCATCTCGCGCAGCTCCCGCTGGCGCGAGCTCCAGCGCTCCGCCGCCAGCATCACGAAGGAGAAGCCGATCAGCATCCCGCCGATCAGGTAGAGGCTGCGGGCGGTGGTCTCGATCGGGCCGCTGAAGGCGACCCCGAGAATGCAGATCGGGATCGTGCCGATGACGATGAAGCGGCCGAGGCGGGCCTCTTCGCTGGCTTTGCCGAACGAAACCTGGCGCTCGGCGACGGTGGACGTCGCGATCCGCCAGAGATCGGCGCGGAAGTAGAGCAGCACCGCCGCCATCGTCCCCATCTGGATCACCGCCGTGAACCCGGCACCGGGGTCTTCCCAGCCCAGCAGGGCAGGCACGATCCGCAGGTGGCCGCTGGAGGAGATCGGGAGGAACTCGGTCGCGCCCTGCACGAGGCCGAGCAAGATGGCCTCGAGGGCGCTCATCGGCCCGCAGACTAATGATCCAGGGCTAAGCGGGAACTAAACGCGCCGAGCCAAGCTAAGGTGGCGCCAGTGACCCGCCCCGCCCCGATCGGCGCTGCCGACACCGACCGGGTGGCGATCTTCCTGCGTGAGCAGATGGGGCGGCGGTCGGCTCTTTGCGTTCCCCGGGGATTTTCGACGGCCTCGCTTCGCTCGGCCTCCATATCTCGATCTCAGGAGAACAGGGGAGAGGTTCTCCTATGAGCGCTCCGGAGCTGCTGCACACGCCGCTGCTGGCCCAGGCCGCGGAGCGCCCCTCGACAACGGCGCTGGTCGACCGCACCGCCACCCTCTCCTATGCCGAGCTCGGGGAAAGCGTGCGGGCCTGCGCCGCCGGCCTGCAGCAGCTCGGCCTGGCTTCTGGCGACCGGGTCGCGGTCTACCTGGAGAAGCGGGTCGAGACCGTCGTCGCCAGCTTCGGCTGCACGGCTGCGGGCGGGGTCCTCGTCCCGGTGAATCCGGTCCTCAAACCGCGCCAGGTCGCCCACATCCTCGCCGACAGCGAAGCCCGCTTTCTCGTCACCTCGCCGGAGCGGCTGCTGCCGCTGGCGGCCGCGCTCGACGAGCAGAGCGGCCTCGAGCAGGTGGTCCTGGTCGGCGAGCTGCCGGGCGAGGTTGACGAACGCTGGGAGGTGCATAGCTGGGATGCGCTCGCAGGCGTCGCCGAGCCGGCCGATCCGGGCCTCGGCGAAGAGAGCCTCGCGGCGATCCTCTACACCTCCGGCAGCACCGGCCGGCCGAAGGGCGTCGTCCTCAGCCACGCCAACCTCGCGATCGGCGCCCGCAGCGTCAACGAGTACCTCGGCAACGGCCCCGAGGACTGCCTGCTCGCCGCCCTGCCGCTCAGCTTCGACGCCGGCTTCAGCCAGCTCACCACCGGCTTCGCCGCCGGCGCCCGCGTCGTCCTCCACAACTACCTGCTGCCCGGCGATGTCGTCCGCGCCTGCGCCGAGCACGGCGTCACCGGGCTGACCTGCGTGCCGCCGCTGTGGATGCAGATCGCCGAGCGCGAGTGGCCGCAGGAGGCGCGCGGCCTGCGCTACTTCGCCAACACCGGCGGCCGGATGCCGGCCAGCCTGCTGGCGCGGTTGCGGGAGCTGTTCCCGGACGCGGCGCCGTTCCTGATGTACGGGCTGACCGAGGCCTTCCGCTCGACCTACCTCGACCCGGCCGAGGTCGACCGCCGCCCGGGCTCGATCGGCAAGGCAATCCCCAATGCCGAGGTGCTGGTCGTCGGCCCGGAGGGCGAGCTGCGCGGCGCCGGCGAGGAGGGCGAGCTGGTCCACTGCGGGCCGCTGGTCGCCCAGGGCTACTGGCGCGACCCCGAGCGCAGCGCCGAGCGCTTCAAGCCCGCCCCCGCCGGCTCGCGCTACGAAGGCGACGCCGTCTACTCGGGCGATATCGTCAGCGCCGATGAGGATGGCTTCCTCTACTTCGTCGGCCGCGACGACGAGATGATCAAGACCTCCGGCTACCGGGTCAGCCCGACCGAGGTCGAGGAGGCCGCCTACGCCAGCGGCCTGGTCGGCGACGCCGTCGCCCTCGGCCTCGCCGACGAGCGGCTCGGGCAGCGGGTCGTGCTCGCGGCCAGCCCCGCCGGCGACGGCGAGCTCGACCCCGCGGCGCTGCTGCGGGCGCTCGGCCGCGACCTGCCGCGGTTCATGCTGCCGGGCGAGGTCGAGGTGCGGGCGGAGCTGCCGCGCTCGCCGAACGGCAAGTTCGACCGCACGGCGCTGCGGCGGGAGCTGGAGGCCCGGTGACGGCGACGATCGGCGGCGTCCCCCTGGAGCGGCTGGCGGCGAGCGTCGGCTCCACCCCGTTCTTCGCCTACGACCGGGCGCTGCTGAGCGAGCGGGTGGCCGAGCTGCGCCGCGCTCTGCCCGAGGCGATGGAGCTCGGCTACGCGGTCAAGGCGAACCCGATGCCGGCCGTGGTCCAGCACCTCAGCGGTCTCGTCGACCACTTCGACGTCGCCTCCGCCGGCGAGATGCAGGTCGCGCTCGACACCCCGATCGGGGCCGAGCGGGTCAACTTCGCCGGGCCCGGCAAGACCCCGGCCGAACTGCGGCGGGCGATCGCCGCCGGGATCATGCTCGAGCTCGAGTCCGAGACCGAGGCGGTCCGGGCGGCCGAGATCGGCGCCGAGCTGGGGATCCGGCCGCGGGTCGCGGTGCGGGTCAACCCCGACTTCCAGGTGAAGGGCTCGGGGATGCGGATGGGCGGCGGCCCGCAGCAGTTCGGGGTCGACTCCGAGCGGGTGCCGGAGCTGCTTGGCGAGATCGCCGCCGCCGGGCTCGAGTTCCTCGGCTTTCACATCTTCGCCGGCTCCCAGAACCTCAACGCCGAGATCCTCTGCGAGGCGCAGCGCAAGACCGTCGACCTCGTCCTCCGCCTCGCCGAGTCGGCACCGGAGCCGGTCCGCTACCTCAACCTCGGCGGCGGCTTCGGCATCCCCTACTTCGAGCGCGACGAGCCGCTCGACCTCGGCCCGATCGCCGCCAGCCTGGCCGAGCTGACCGCCGAGCGGATCGCGCCCGCCCAGCCGCAGGCGCGGGTGGTGCTGGAGCTGGGCCGCTACATCGTCGGCGAGTGCGGCTTCTACGTCACCCGCGTCGTCGACCGCAAGCGCTCGCGGGAGAAGACCTTCCTCGTCGTCGACGGCGGCCTCCACCACCAGCTGGCGGCGAGCGGCAACTTCGGCCAGGTGATCCGCCGCAACTACCCGCTTGAGCTGGGCGGCGAGGCCGCGGGGCGCGGCGAGCCGGAGACCGTGACCGTGGTCGGCTGCCTCTGCACCCCGCTCGACCTGCTCGGCGACGACGTCGAGCTGCCGCGGGCCGAGATCGGCGACCTGATCGTGATCCGCCAGGCGGGCGCCTACGGCCTCACCGCCAGTCCCGCCGACTTCCTCGGCCACCCGCCGGCCGGCGAGGTTCTGGTCTGAGGACGTCGAAGGGAGCGCCGAGATGAGCCCTGAGAACGCAGACGCAGTCACCCCCGAGGACGTCGCCGCGGTCGTGCGCGAGGTGCTGGGCGACCCCGGCACCGGCGAGCTCGACCCCAACGCACCGCTGACCGCGGTGTTCCCCGAGCTCGACTCGCTGGCGATCCTGGAGCTGATCGTCGACCTCGAACGTCGCTTCGAGATCTCGATCGAGGACGAAGACGTCACCGCCGAGACCTTCGACTCGCTCGCCAGCCTGACCGAGCTCGTGCGCGCCAAGCGCAGCTGAGCGTCGCCGCTAGTCGTCGAGCACTCGGAACTCGATTCCGGCCCGGCGCAGTCGGACCAGCAAGGCGTCGCCCATCGCCTGAGCGGTGGTCACCTGGCCGGCGGTCTCGGGCAGCTCGTCGAAAGCGAGGCAGAGGGCCGACTCGGCGAGCATCTTCGCCGTCTCGGTGTAGCCGGGGTCGCCGCCGGAGACCTCGGTGAGGACGCGCTCGCCGCCGCCCTCGCCGACGAACTTGACCTTGAACCAGCTCTTCGCCCGCGTCTCCTCGCTCGGGCCCTCTCCCTGCGGTTTGGCCTTCAGCAGCAGCTTGCGGGTCGGCGGGAGCTGGGCAAGCGTTGCGGCCGCCCCCACCCCGCCGGCGATCGCGGCGATCGTCGCCAGCCGCTTCGCGAGCAGGTGGTGGCCGTAGGTGAAGTCGGGCCCGTAACGGGCGAGGGCGGCGGCGGAGCGGCGCACGATCGGGCCGTCGATCGTCGGCAGCGGCACCGCCCAGCCGCCGAGCTCGGGAACGTGGAGCAGCCGCGACGGCGAGGAGTGGATGCCGCGCCCTGGAGCCCGCTGCTCCTCCTGCTTGCGCTGCCGCGCCGCGCCCAGCGTCTGCCGCGCCCGGGCGAAGCCATTGATTGCCGAGTGGTAGGTGCCGCCAGAGAACTCGCCGCCGATGCGGACGAAGCCGTCGACCCGCAGCGGCACCCCCTCCGGCAGCTGCCCGACCGTGAAGTAGGCGCCGAGGTCGTGCGGGATCGAGTCGAAGCCGCAGCAATGGACCAGCCGGGCGCCGCTGCGCGCTGCCTCGGCGTGGTGCTCGATCCAGGTCCGGTCGACGAACTCGGGCTCGCCGGTGAGGTCGGCGTAGTCGGTCCCGGCGGCGGCGCAGGCAGCGACCAGCGGGCCGCCGTGGAGCGCGTAGGGACCGACCGTAGTGGCAAGGACCCGGGTCGCGGCGGCGACCTCGTCGAGCGAGCCCCGGTCGCCGGCGTCGGCGATCAGCAGCTCGGGCGCAGGCGCCGCGCCGCCGAGACCGGCCAGCCGCTCCCGCACCGCCTCCAACTTGCCCTGACTGCGCCCGGCGATCGCCCAGCGCAGCCCCTCCGGCCCGTTCTGCGTCAGGTACTCGGCGGTCAACCCGCCGGTGAACCCGGTGGCGCCGAAAAGCACGAGGTCGTACGGGCGCTGGGCGGTCACCGGCCCGTCTCCACGGGGTGGCCGCCCTCGCGCCAGGTGCCGACCCCCTGGCCGACGTGGACCACCTCGGCGAAGCCCTGGCGCTGCAGAATCGAGGCGGCGAGGCCGCTGCGCTTGCCGCCGCGGCAGATCGTCGCGATCGGGCGCTCGCGGGGCAGCTCGCCGCTGCGCTCGGCGAGCTCGCCGTAGGGGATGTGCAGGGAGCCGGGGATGTGCTCGGAGGCGTACTCGGCGTCGTTGCGGACGTCGAGGACCAAGGGCGGCTCGGGGCCATCGACCCGCGCCGCCAGCTCATCGGGGTCGATCAGCTCGATCCGCTCCACCGGCCGGCTCTCCATCCGCCAGGCAGTCATCCCGCCCTCGAGGAAGCCCCGCACCCGCAACCCGACCGCCGCCAGCAGCTCGGCCGCGTCGCGCTCGTCGCCGTCGGAGGCGGCGACGACGATCACGTCGGCGTCGGAAGGGGCGACGCGTGAGACCTTGGTGGCGAAGCCGGTGTCGTAGGCGGAGGTGCTGAGGGCGCCGGCGATGTGGGACTCGTCGAACTGGTCGTTGGTGCGGCCGTCGATGACGACGGCGCCGGCGGCGACCGCCTCGGCGACCTCGTGCGGGGTCATCGCCGCCGGGTAGCCGAAGTCGTGGACGAGCGGGCCGCGGTTGAGCGCGACGATCTCGGCGACGTTCGGCGGCCGGTCGGCGAGGGTGGCCAGCGCCCGCTCGACGAACTCGCCCTCCTCGTCGATCGCCAGTGCCGGGTTGTGGCGGCGCTCGAAGCCGATCGTCGAGGAGGTCTTGAGATCGATCGCCGAGCCGCCGCAGAGCGAGCCGCCGAGGTGGCCGGGCCAGACCTCGACCTCGTCGCCGAGCGGCAGCAGGCGCTCGCGCAGCGAGCGGAACATCTCGGCGGCGCCCTCGCGCGGCTCGACCGCCAGGTCGGGGCGGGCGACGTCGCCGATGAACAGCGAGTCGCCGCTCAGCAGCGCCCAGGGCGCGCCGCCGCGACTCGCGTCGGAGAGCAGGAAGCAGGTGTGCTCGGGCCGGTGGCCGGGGGTGTGGAGCGCCTCGATCCGCAGGTCGCCCAACTCCAGCGCCCAGCCGTCGCCGAACGGCTCGTGCGGGTACTCGGCGCCGGCCAGCTCGCTGACGTGGATCGTCGCCCCGGTCGCCCGCGCCAGGCGGCCGTGGCCGGAGACGTGGTCGGCGTGGTTGTGGGTCTCGAGCACGTGCCCGACCCGCACCCCGTGCAGCCGTGCCAGCCGCAGATAGGGCTCGATGTCCCACTGCGGGTCGACCACCACGGCAACGCCGGATTCCCGGTCGGCGACCAGGTAGGAGGCGCAGCCGAGGTCCTCATGGACGATCTGGCGGAACAGCATCGCCAGAAGGAAAGCAGGGTTTGCCCCCGGACGGCTAGAATCACGCCCCAGTGCGGCTGTAGCTCAGCTGGCTAGAGCGTCTGCTTGCCATGCAGAAGGTCGAGGGTTCGAATCCCTTCAGCCGCTTCGAAGGAAAGCCCCGCTCCGGCGGGGCTTTCTGCTGTCTTAACCAAGCGATCCAGGTCCCGGTGACCTTCTGCCTCCTGGTTCCGCTGCCCATTAGATGCCATACCTCATCTGGGCGATCCGCTCCGAACGGCATGTCAGAATGGCTTTATGGGCAAGGACGAGCTTCACCAGATAGTCGATCGCCTGCCGGACCATGCAGTCGATGGCGCAGCGATCCTTCTCCGCGAGGTTTCGGATGGGCGCATTGATTCTGGGCAGGCTTGGTTTTGGACGCGTGAATGGCAGCAGCGCGAGCGCGAAGCCGACAAAGACCTTGCGGCCGCCCGCGTCACGCGATTCGACAACGACGAGGATTTTCTAGCGGCCTTGGACGAGCGCACGAAGCCGCTCGATGCCGACGCGTGAAGTTCTCGCGTCGTTCTGGCGCGACTGGGACCAGCTAAGTCCGAAGCAGCAGCGGGAATTCCGCGATGCCGTGGCTCAATTCATCGCCAATCTCGCCGAAGACAAACACGGCTTTCATCCTCGGCTTCGCGTAAAGCGGGTCCAAGGGCATCCAGGGGTCTGGGAGATGACCTGGGCCTACGACGGGCGCGCGACCTTCCAGTACGGCGAGGAGGTCCAATCAGAGCAGCCGCACATCATCTGGCGGCGCGTCGGGACTCACGCCATCTTCCGCCGCCCCTGACGGAAACTCCCCACCGTCACCGTTATTCCGCTGAGTGGCGTGGCAGCATGATTGCCGCGATGGCCGGACCCGGAGCACCCAAGAAGCCAACCGTCTTTCTAAGTCACGCAGTGACCGATGAGCCGATCGCGAAGGTGATCCATGACGAGATTCGAGGCATCTTCTCTGACGGGGTCAATGTCTTCGCATCGAGCGTGCCAGGGGTGGTTAAGCCAGGGAGGGACTGGCTCAAAGAGATCAGAGTCAATTTGGACGCTGCCACGGCCGTGATTGTCATCGTTTCGCCCGTCTCCCTAAACCGTCCCTGGGTCTGGTTCGAGGTTGGAGCGTCGTGGTCTCGCATGGAGGAAGGCGAGGGAGTGATCCTTCCGATCTGCGTTCCTGAGATTGACAAAGGTTCCCTACCTGAGCCCTTGGGCCGATTGCAGGCAATGTCTCTTGGCAAAGCAGCCGAGACGAAAGCCGTATTTCAGGCTCTTATTGATCAGTTCGACTTCGGCCGGATAAAAGGCTTTCGGCACGGGACGATCAAAGCGAAGCTGCCGAAATACGAAGACCTGACTGTCGCAGATGCTGATCTCAAGTCGGGGGTCCTCTACACCGGCCCTTATGACGTATTCGAGAACTGGTTGCTGCACTTCCGCCAGGTGGACGCCGATTACGCTCTGCCGCCTGGAACGGCAAAGGCGCTTTTGGAGGAAGCGGCCTCCCTCTATCCGGTGCGGGCCTGGAAGACGGAGAACACGATCCGCTTCGAAGAGTTGGAGGGCGAACCCCGGGAGAGATGGGAAGAGGAACGAGCGTAGGAATCTTTTTGTGTTTGGGCAGCGAGCGTCTCTCGCTGCCCGATCCGATCCGAACCGTGCCTGATGCAGCGGAATAGGGACAGAGACATGGAGCGGACTTTTGGCTCTAGAAGATGCACACGGCTGCTAGGTGGATCGTTTGCCATGCAGAAGGTCGAGAGTTCGAATCCCTTCAGCCGCTTCGACGAAAGCCCCGCTCCGGCGGGGCTTTCTCCTGTCTGGTCGACCGGAAGTATGCTCGCGCGGTGCGACCTCTTCGGTATTCCGTCAACGTCACCTTGGACGGGTGCTGCGATCACCGGGCGATAACTCCGGACGAGGAGACGCACCGTCACGCGACGGAAGGTCTCGAACGGGCCGATGCCCTCCTCCTCGGCCGGGTGACCTACGAGTTGATGGAGTCCGCCTGGCGGCCGCCGGGACAGATGGCGGAAATGCCCGACTGGATGCTGCCTTTCGGCCGCACGATCGACCCTATGAAGAAGTACGTCGTGTCCAGCACCCTCGACCGGGTCGACTGGAATGCGGAGTTCGTGCGCGGGAATCTCGGGGAGGCGGTTGAGAAGCTGAAGCAGGAGCCGGGCAAGGGACTGGCCGTGGGAGGCGTAACCCTGCCGCTGGCGCTGGCGGAACTGGGGCTGATCGACGAGTACGAGTTCGTGGTGCACCCGAGGCTGGTGGGCCGCGGTCCGACGCTGTTCGCGGGGCTGTCCGAGATCATCGACTTGAGGCTCGTGAATCGGCAGGAGTTCGCCTCAGGGGCGGTGGCGATGCGGTACGAGCCATCAGGCTAGTCAGAGCAGGGAACGAATTTCGGCGAATCGTCCAAGCGCCTCCTCAAACCTGGATGACGACGGAAGAAGAGTCGTTTGCACTCTTCTTCGTA
>DATHUE010000180.1:0-8897 GCA_035462545.1 Solirubrobacterales bacterium | reverse complement strand
AGATGACGGCCGTCGCCCCGAACGCGATCGCGATCGCGGTGACCATGATCCGCCCTCCCAGGGTGCGAAGCCGGAGCCGGCGCATGCGCCGCTACTCCCGGAAGCGGTAGCCGACGCCGCGCACCGTAAAGAGGAACTCGGGCTCCTTGGGGTCCTGCTCGAGCTTCTCGCGCAGGTGGCGGATGTGGACGTCGACGGTGCGCGGGTCGCGGTACTCGGAATCGCCCCAGACGTGCTCGAGGAGCGTTTCGCGGCTGAGGACGCGGCCGGGCGAGCGGGCGAGGGCACCGAGGATTTCGAACTCGACGTAGGTGACTTTGACCTCCTCCTCGCGCAGAGTGACCATGCGCCGGCCGAAGTCGATCGCCAGGTCACCGCTCTCGATCATCTCCGCCTCGACCTGGCGCTCGCCGCGCATCCGCGATCGGCGCAGCGCCGCCTTGACCCGGCTGCGGAACTCCCGCATCGAGAACGGCTTGGTGATGTAGTCGTCGGCCCCGATCTCCAGGCCGGCGACCTTGTCGGTCTCGCTGCCCTTCGCGGTCAACATGATGATCGGCACCTGACTCTGCGAACGCAGTTGACGGCAGACCTCGACCCCGTCGAGCCGCGGCAGCATCACGTCGAGGATGACCAGGTCGAAGCGTCCCTCCTCGAAGCGCTGCAGGGCTTCGCTGCCGTCGAGAGCGGAGGTGACGTGGTAGCCGTCCTTGCGCAGCGGGTAGCTGAGCAGCGTCTGTATCGACTGCTCGTCGTCGACGAGAAGGATGCGAGCCGACCCCGTAGCCACGATTGAAGGGTAGTCCGCCCGCCCGCCGGCGCGCTTCGGGTCAGTTGCAAAGCAGTTGTGGACGCATGTGCGAGTACTCAGAACTAAGGTCGGCGTCCCCAGCGCCGATAGGAAAGTCATGCAAACGCAGGATCTCAAGCGCCTCGTCGAGCAGGGCAGCTACAAGCCCGACCCCTCGCTGATCGCGGCGGCGATGCTGGAGCGGCGCGGAGTTCGGGAGCTGCTCAGCTTCACGGCCCC
Organism: Solirubrobacterales bacterium; assembly: GCA_035462545.1. Lineage (GTDB taxonomy): Bacteria > Actinomycetota > Thermoleophilia > Solirubrobacterales > 70-9 > VAYN01. Next base: position 7,867 of record DATHUE010000180.1, on the reverse strand, counting down.
GATCGGTCCAGTTGGTCGTAGCCCCCGATCGGCAACGATCCGCCACCGGGCAGCCTGACTTCGACTCCCTCGCCGGCGAGTACCTCGCCGACCTGGGTCAGCGTCGTTCCGCCGGCCGCCGCGGCGGCCGCGGTCTCGGCCAGGCGCTCCGCCGGCAACGCCGCCAGCAGCTCGTAGTCCTCCCCGCCTGAGGTCGCCAGTCCCAGGGGCTCGCGCCCGGCCGCCGCGGCGATCTCGGCGACGCCGCGCGCCAGCGGCAGGCTGGCGGCGTCGATTCGCAGCGCAACTCCGCGTTGGCCGGCGAGGTGGCTGGCGTCGGCGCCGAGCCCGTCGCTGAGGTCGATCATCGCCCTCGCGCCGGCGCCGGCCAGTGCCTTGCCCGCCGCCAGTCGCGGCTGGGGGGTGAGCTGCCGCTGCCGCAGTGCCGCCGCCGTCTCCGCGGCCAAGCTCGAGCCCAGCTCGGGCCGCTCCAGCAGCAACAGGCCGGCGGCCGCGCCGCCGAGCTCGCCGCTGAGAACGAGGGCGTCGCCGGGACGGGCGCCGCTGCGACTGACCAGATCGGCCGGGGCGGCGGCGTGGCCGACCACGGTCACCGCCAGGGTCAGGGCCGGGGCGCGGGTGACGTCGCCGCCGGCGAGGCTGGTCCCGGTTCGCCGCGCCAGCGCCGCGAACCCGTCGACCAACTCCAGGCAGCCCTCCTCGTCGAGGTCGGGCGGGACGCCGAGGACGACGTAGGCCTCGCCCGGTTCGGCCCCCATCGCGGCCAGGTCGGAGAGGGCGGTGGCCAGGGCCTTGTGGCCGATCTCGGCCAGGCTGGCGCGGTCGCGGCGGAAGTGGACGCCGTCGACGATCGCGTCGACCGAGGTGGCGGTGACGCCCCCCGGCAGGGTCACCGCGGCATCGTCGCCGGAGCCGACCAGGACCCGGTCTCCCGGCGGCGGCAGCCGCTCCCGCAGACGCGCCAGCAGCTCGAACTCGCCCATGGGCTGACTATCCCAGACCGGCACTCTCACTAAGGTGCGGCGCAGTGGAGAAGCGCCAACCCCTCTTGCACCGCATCGGCGAGGCCGGGGCCAAGTTCGGCACCCGCCCCCCGCGCAGCCGCAGCGTCCGCCTGGCGATCCAGGTCGGGCTGGTGGTCGTGATCTTCGGCTTCCTCGTCCTCACGGTCATCAACCAGTGGGCGGAGATTCAGGAGCAGGGCGTTCACTTCCACGTCGTCTGGCTGCTGCCGTCGCTGATCGTGCTGCCGGCGTTCTACGTCCTCAGCGCCCTCGGCTGGGACCTGATCCTGCGCTCACTGGGGCACCGGATCGGGTTCGGCCGGGCGCAGGTCGCCTGGGGCCAGCCGCTGCTGGCGCGCTACGTCCCTGGCAGCGTCCTCTACGTGCTGGGCCGGGTGCTGCTCTCCGAGCGAGCGGGAGTGCCGCGGCGGACGACGATCGCCAGCATCGTCTACGAACAGGCGATCTCGGCCACCTCGGCGATCCTGATCGCCGCCTACTTCATCGTCAATCACCCCGACCTGCAGGGGGATCCCTGGCGCTGGGCGGTGCTGGTGCTGATCCCGCTGGCGATCACCCTCCTGCACCCGCGCGTGTTCGGGCCGCTCTGCAACCGCATCCTCGCCGCCTTCGGCCGCGAGCCGCTGCCGGCGGTGATCTCCCTGCGGCGGATCGTCTCCCTGCTCGCCTTCTACACCTGCAACTGGGTCGTGGTCGCCTTCGGGATCTACTGCGTCGCCCGCTCGGTGATCAAGATCCCGTTCAACGACATCCTCCTCGTCGGCTCGGCGCAGGCGATCGGGTACTTCGCCGCGCTCGTCACCCTCGTCGCCCCGGCCGGGCTCGGCGTCCGCGACGCCGCCTTCGCCTGGGCGGTCAAGGTCGCGGTGCCGGGGCAGAAGTTCGCCACCGGCTCGCTGATCGCGATCGCGGTGCGCGGGATGCTGACGATCACCGAGCTGCTCTACGTCGCCGCCGTCACCGCGCTCGGCAAACGCGAGGGCTGGAGCATCCCGACCGGGATCATCCATCCCTCGCCGGAGGAGGAGAAAGCCGGGCCCGGGGCAGGCGGCCACTCGCCGGAGATCCTCTAGGCGTTCAGAGGGGGATGCGCGCGCCGAGCTGGTAGGCGGTGAGCGCCAGCGTCAGCAGTTGCAGCGGCCGGTCGCGGGAGATCGCCGCCAGCGGCAGGGCCCAGACCAGGTACCAGGGCAGCAGCCAGGAGCTGGCGAGGAGCAGGCCGAGCGCCGCCCACCCCGCGGCCCGGATCCAGTCGCCGCCGCGCCAGGTCCAGGCCAGCAGCCAGGCGACGAGCGCGGCGTAGAGGGCGAGCGCGGCGACGCGGATCGGCTCGGGATCGAGGCCGGTCAGGCGGGCGGCCGTCGCCGGCAGGCTCATATAGCTCGTTCGCCCCTGGTTCTCACCTGCCAGTCCGAAGGCGCTGAGCCAGTCCCAGCCGAAGGCGAGCATGGCGACGAGAGAGGTGGCGAAGAGCGCCGCCGCCGCTCCTGCCAGCAGCCTCCGCCGCCGCTCGGCCCCGAGCAAGGCGAAGGGCGCCAGGAAGGCGGCGGCGGCCTTGATGGCGACGCTGGCAACCAGCAGCGCTCCGCCGGTCGCCTCGCGGGCGGCCAGTAAGGCGGCGACGGACAGCAGCCCCAGCGCCATCGCCAGGCCGTCGTTGTGGGCGCCGCCGACGACGTGGACGAGGACCAGTGGGTTGAGGGCGACGAAGGCGGCGGCGCGAGTCGGGTCGACGCCGCGACCCGGCGCGACCCGGGCGACGGTCGCCGCCAGGACGAGGACGGAGATCGCCGCAGCCAGCTTCAGCGTCAGCACCGCACCGTCGACCGAGAGCCAGGCGAGCGGGTAGGTCGCAAGCGTGAACAGCGGCCCGTAGGCGCTGGTCGCCTCGATCCAGTCGACCTCGGCGAAGGCCGGGTCGGAGGGGACGGCAAGCGGCGGGTGGACGTAGGGGTCGAGGCCGTGGAGGACGCCGAGCCGGGCGTAGTCGACGTAGCTGTAGACGTCGTTGGAAAGAAGCGGCGGCAGCAGCGCGAAGCAGGCGAGCAGGGCGACGATCCCGATCCAGACAGGCCCGCGGCCGAGCCGCGGCGCGGTAACGAGTACGCCGAGGTAGGCCGCGAAGCCCACCCACATCAGACCGACGGCGACTCCCGGCGAGACGCTTATTCCCCAGCCCCCTTGCCGCCGCCGACGGTGGGAGGCGACTCTGGTGCCGGCAGCGGGTCCTGCCCCGCCCCCGGCGCGTAAGCGCTCGGGTCGTAGCCACCGACCGCGTCGGTTCCCGGCGGCGGCTCCTCGCTGTCGCCGAGCTCGTCGTCGCCCTGGCCCGGCTCGGGGATCGCCCGCGTGTAGGAGCTGTAGTACGGGGCCCAGCGAATCGGCGTCTTCGGCTCCTCGAATTCCTCGCAGGGAACTTCGCCGCCGGCGTAGAGCGAGTGCCAGATCTCGGCTGGGAAGGTGCCGCCGTAGACGGTCGTCCCGTGGACGCTGGTCATCGAGATCTCGTTCGACTCCGGGTACCCGACCCAGACCGAGGTCGCCAGGTTCGGCTGGTAGCCGGCGAACCAGGCGTCGGTGAATTCGTCGGTGGTGCCGGTCTTGCCGGCCTGGCCGGCACAGCCGGTGTAGGCAGCGGTGCCGGTCCCTTCGGTGATGTTGTCGCGGAGGATCTGCGTCACCTCGTAGGCGACCGCCTCCGGCAGCACCCGCTTCGGCTTGCCGCGTTCGGGCCGGTCGACGTCGCCCCCGGGGAACTCGATCTTGCGGATCGCCACCGGGGGACGGTGGATGCCGCCAGCGGCGAGGGTCGCGTAGGCGGAGGTCAGCTCCAGCGGCGAGACGCCGATCCGCAGCCCGCCGAGGCCCTCGGCCGGGATCCCGTCGAGCTCGGTCGTGATCCCCATCGACTTCGCGACGCGGGCGACGGTCGCGGGGCCGACGTCGAGGTCGAGCTGGGCGAAGACGGTGTTGTCGGAGGCGATCGTCGCCTGCTGCAGGCTGACCGTGCCGAGGTAGCCCTCGTCGGCGGTGGCGACCTCCCAGTGCCCCCAGTGGGGCAGGTCGAGGCTGAGCGGCTTCGACGTGTAGTAGGTCGAGTAGGGGTCGATGCCCTGCTTGACCGCCGCCGTCAGGACGAAGGCCTTGAAGGTGGACCCGGGCTGCCGGTGGCCCTGGGCGGCGAGGTTGAACTGGCTCTGGGCGTAGTTGGAGCTGGAGACCATCGCCTCGACGAACCCGTTGCGGGGATCGATCGAGACCAGCGCCGAAGCGGGGTCGGTCGAGTAGGGGAGGGCGGACTGCATCGCCTCCAGGCCCACCTCCTGCAGCCGCTGGTCGAGGGTGGTGTGGACCTTCAGCCCGCCCCGGCGGACCGTGTTGACGCCGTAGCGCTGGATCAGCTGGTCGGTGACGTAGTCGAAGAAGTAGGGCTGGCGGTGCTTGAAGTAGCTCTCGGAGAGGTTCAGGCCGAGGCCGCTTGCCTTTGCCGCCCGCGCCTCGCCGGCGGAGGCGTAGCCGAGCTTCTCCATCTGGTTGAGGACGGCGTCGCGCCGGTCGCGGGCGCCGCTCGGGTTGAGGATCGGGTTGTAGCGCGAGGGGGCCTGCGGCAGTCCCGCGAGCAGTGCCGCCTGCGCCAGGCTCAGCTCCCAGACCGGCTTCGAGAAGTAGATCTTCGCGGCGGCCTGGACGCCGACCGCGGTACTGCCCTCGATCGTCCCGTAGGAGGCGGTGTTGAGGTACTGGCCGAGGATCTGGCGCTGCGAGTGGCGCTCGGAGTACTCGAGGGCGAGCTTTGCCTCGACGATCTTGCGCTCGACCGTGCGCTCGGGGTTGGCGATGCAGAGGTTGCGGACCAGCTGCTGGGTGATCGTCGAACCGCCCTCGACCGCTTCGCCGGCCTCGAGGTTCTCGACCAGCGCGCGGAGGATGCCCTCGGGATCGACGCCTCCATGCGAGTAGAAGCGCTGGTCCTCGATCGCCACCGTCGCCAGCTGCACGGTTTTCGGGATTCGCTTGATCGAGACCGGGATCCGCGCTTCTTCGGAGGCGATCACGCCGAGCTTCTCGCCGTCGGCGGCGAACAGGACCGAGTTGCCGCTGCGGTCGACCCGCTTGCAGGAGGCGAGCGAAGGGGCGTCGTCGGCGACGTCGAGCACCCACGAGGCGACTGCGATCGCGGCCACCGCGACGACGGCGAAGGTGCCCAGTCCGAGGAACAGGACCAGCTTCCCCCCGACGCCGGCACGGCGCCGGTGGCGGCGTCGGCTGCGCTGCGTCATGTCCGCAGGGTACCCAGGGGAGGCGGCCGCCGGCCGGGGCGGCGCCGACGCTCAGGCCTGGGTGTCTTCGGTCGAGTGGTTGTGGACGATGCCTTCGACTAGCAGCTGGTTCGGGATCACGATCGAGCTGCCGTCGCCGGGGTCGACGTAGGTGTAGGAGAGGGTGATGTCGGTGACCCGGCCCTGTTTCTCGTCGAAGTCGATCCGGTCGCCGATCCGGAACGGCTGGGAGACCGCGAGCTGGATGCCGGCGACCATGTTGGCGATCGTGTGCTGGGCGGCGAAGCCGATGATCAGGCCGAGCACAGCGGTCGAGGCGAGGATCCCGGTCGCCAGCCGCTTCAGCTCGGTGAACTGACTGAGCGCCAGGGCGGCGAGGACCAGGATGACCGCCAGCAAAAGCAGCCGGCGCAGGATCCGCAGCCGCGTTTTCGTCGAGCGCGAGACCTGTGAGACTGCCGGCGTCATGGACGCCAACTTAGCCGGCCCGCCGCCCGCGCCGCCATCCGCGCCCCTGCCGCCCGCGCCAGAGCCGCGCCGCTTCCCCTACTCCAACTGGGGCCCGGCCTGGGCCGTCGGCGGGGTCCTGATCGCGCTCGGGATGGGCCTCGTCTTCAGCGTCCCGGCGGTGGTGGTCGGGCACCAGGAGGGCAGCGACGAGCTGACCACGCTGGGCAACGTCCTGGTGCAGTTGGCGACCGCGCTCGGGTTCCTGCTGGTACCGCTGGCGATCGCCTCCTACCGCGGCGCCACCTGGCCGCGGCAGATCCTCGGCCGCCTCGGCGTGCGCCGCTTCAAGCTCTCGGCCTTCGGCTGGATGGCGCTGGCGATCGTCGCCTACCTGACCTTCGCGGCGCTCTACGTGGCGCTGGTCGTCGAACCGAAGCAGGAGGACATCGCCGAGAGCTTCGGCCCGGTCGGAATTCAGATCCTGCTGATCGTGATCGCCGCCTCGGTCAGCGAGGAGGTCTGCTTCCGCGGGATGCTGTTCGGCGGCCTGCGCGAGCGGCTGCCGAAGTACGCCGCCGCGCTCGTAGCCGGGCTCGTGTTCGGCGCCCTGCACGCGCTGACCGGGATCACCGCGGTGCCGCCGCTGATCTTCTTCGGCTTCGTCCTCTGCCTGCTCTACGAGAAAACCGGCTCGATCGTGCCGGGGATCATCCTGCACGCGCTGAACAACTCCCTCGCCCTGCTCGCCCAGTAGCATTTCCGCCGTGATCCGCCGCTTCGCCGCGCCTCTGCTCCTCGCTCTGCTGCTCCTCGCCCTGCCGGCATACGCCGCCGCGGCGAAGCCGAAGAAGGCCGCGCCGGAGCCGCTGCCGAAGCCGGTCGTGAAGATCGAGGTCGGCAAGCTGAAGAACGGCCGCGCCGACATCTACAGCACCGTCCCGGTGAGCGGGACGATGAAGCCGTTCGTGGCCGGCCAGCGGGTCGAGGTCGAGGTCTTCCTCGACGGCAAGCCGCTGTTCAGCCGCCACCTCGCCGTCAGCAAGGGCAAGGGCGGCGCCGGCGTCTTCGCAACCAAGGTGCTGGTCCGGCAGAACGGCAAGTACGCGGTCAGCGCCAAGCACGCGGCGACCGCGGTGCTCGGCGGCGACAGCACGATCCGCAAGAGCTGGAAGGTGCGCTTCACCGCCCTGCGCCGCGGCCAGTGCGGCGACGTCGTCGTCGGCTTCAAGAAGGCGATGCGGAAGATGGGCTACATCGTCAACAGCGGCCGCTGCTTCGGTGGCAAGACCGGGCGGGGCGTGCTCGCCTACCGCAAAGTCAACGGCATGGCGCGCAGCATGCGCGCCGGCAAGGGCCTGGTCGAAGACGTCTTCGCCGGCAAGGGCGGCTACGAGGTCCGCCACCCCGGCGCCGGCAAGCACGTCGAGGCGCCACTCTCCAAGCAGGTCCTGGTCTTCGCCAAGGGCGACAAGCCCTACGCGATCTACCCGATCTCCTCCGGCAAGTCCTCGACCCCGACCGTGACCGGCCACTACGAGTTCATCCGCACCGAACCGGGCTACAACTCGCACGGGATGTACTACTCCTGGTACTTCTACGGCGGCTACGCGATCCACGGCTACGAATCGGTGCCGGACTACCCCGCCAGCCATGGCTGCCTGCGCACCTTCATCGCCGACCAGCCCGAGGTCTACGAGCGGATCTCCTACGGCGAAGACATCTTCATCTGGTAGCGGCGGGTCTTCCCAGGTAGCGTCGGGGACATGAAGGTCTTCGTAGCCGGAGCCAGCGGGGCCATCGGCCGGCCGTTGGTGCGGCAGCTCGTTGGTGCGGGGCACGAGGTGACGGGGATGACTCGACGGGAGCAGAAGGCCGCGGAGATTCGGGAGGTCGGGGCCGCGGCGGTGGTTTGCGATGTGTTCGACCCCGCCGCGCTGAACGAGACGGTTGCCGCGGCGGAGCCGGAGGTCGTGGTCCATGCGCTGACGGCGCTGCCGGCGCGGATCAAGCCGAGGGCGGACTACCTGGCCGCAACCAATCGGGTGAGGACCGAGGGGACGCGGAATCTCGTCGCCGCTGCGCAGGCCGGCGGCGTGCGGCGGATCGTCGCCG
>DATHUE010000179.1:0-4431 GCA_035462545.1 Solirubrobacterales bacterium | reverse complement strand
CTCGTCGAGCCAGCGCTCGCAGTCGTCGGGGTCACCATGGCAGACCGCGATCAGGTGGGTCCGCCCCTCTGTGTGGTCGACGGCGACGAGCCGGTCGGCGAGCATGAGAAGAGCGTCGGGGATGTCGGAGCTGTGCTCGTTGACGGCGCCGCAGTCGGCCTTGCACTCGTAGCCGAGGTAGCCGACGAAGCCGCCGAGTAGGTTGGCCGGGACCCCCGCCGGCGACTCGACCGCCAGCCGCGAGATCTCGCGGTCGAGCACGGCGAAGATCGAGGCGCGCTCGGCCTCCTCGCCGCCGGCCCGCTGCGCCCGCACCTCGCCGGCCTCGACGTCGTAGGAGAGGACGCAGCGCTCCGGCCCGGCGCCGGTGCCCATGTAGGAGGACCGGGCGAGCCAGGTCGGGGCGTCGGCGCTGTCGAGCCAGAAGGCGTTCTCGGCCTCCCCGAACAGGCCTTCGAACACGGCCTCGGTCGAGGGCTCCCCCGCGACCGTCCGGATCTTCAGCTCGACTCCGGTCTCGGGGCGCTCGACCGGCACCGCCGGCTCCACCGCGCGTTTCCGCGTCGGGCGACTCTTCACCGCCGGCCACTGCGATCGCCGCCGGCTCTGGGCCAGGGCGTAGAAGTTCCTCACCAGCGTCTGCCCGTGCTCGGTCGAAACCGACTCGGGGTGGAACTGCACCCCCCACAGCGGCCGCGCCAGGTGTTCGATCCCCATCACGACGCCGTCGTCGGTCCAGGCGGTGACCTTGCCTTCCGGCCCGAGCGACCCGGTGATCGTCAGCGAGTGGTAACGCACCACCGAGAAGTCCTGGGGGATGTCCTCGAACAGGCCGCTGCCGGTGTGGCGGATCTGGCTGAGGCGGCCGTGCATCGCCACCGGGGCGCTGCCGACGACTCCGTCGAGGGCGCGGCCGAGGCCCTGGTGACCGAGGCAGATCCCCAGCACCGGTACCTCGCTGTAGCGGAGGATGTCCTGACAGACGCCGAAGTCGTGCCAGCGCTTCGGGTGACCCGGGCCGGGAGAGAGGACGATCGCGTCGAAGTCCCAGCGCGAGAGCGCCCGCCAGGAGATCGCGTCGTTTTCGACCACGATCGGCTCCTCGCCGGAGACGCCCGCCAGCAGGTGGAAGACGTTGTAGGTGTAGCTGTCGTAGTTGTCGACCAGCAGCGTCCTCATCGCGGTCCCTCGAATCCGAGCCCGCTCGAGCCCTGGGCGAGCACCGTCTGCACGACCCGCTCGACCCGCGGCCCGCGGTCCCGCTCCAGGTGCCAGCGCACGAGGTGGGTGATGTAGTGCGAGAGCGGGTTGACGTCGAGCCGTTCGATGCTGTTGCGCAGGAAGCGGCGGTACATCTCCGCCTGGACGACGGCAAAGCGGTATTCGAAGTCCTCGGCGCGCTCGCCGCCCTTCGCCGCGGCCGCCGCCAGCGAGCCGTTGCCGTGGCCGTTGATCGCCGGCCGGCTGCGGGCCCGGGCCAGGTCCCAGCCGAGGCTGCGCTCGGCCTGCAGCAGGTTCTCCGGCTCGAAGTCGACCCGTTTCGCGGTCGGGTGGGTGAGGTAGTAGCCGAGCGCGATCTGGGCGGGGACGCGGTCGGAGCCGGGGTGCGCGCGACGCACCTCGTCGCGCTCGGGCTCGGTCACCAGCTCGCCGTCGATCCACTCGACCAGGTCGTCGATCAGCAGCGCTTCTTCGTCGCTGGAGGTCAGCGCCCGCTTCTGCTTGGCGACCATCCCGTAGAAGACGTCGTGCTTGGGATGCAGGGCGCCCTTGCCGGTGCCGCCTTCGGCGAACTCGTCCATCAGCTTGCGCCGGCAGGTGACGTGGGCCACCCACTCCGAGCCGCAGACCTGGACCGAGGTGGTCCCGTCCAGCTCCGGCGCCGCCATCCAGTAGGCGAGCGCCCGCATGTGCTGGGTCGGCAGCCCGTCGGAGCGCAGCATCGGCATTTCTTCCATCTCCTCGCGCCCGGTCTCGTAGACGACGACGCCGTCGTGGCGCTTGTAGAGGCGGCCCTGCTCGAGGCCGGCGGCGGTCAGTTCCTCGACCTCGGGCAGGAAGTCGGACTCGAAGAAGACTTTGTCGAAGGCGACGCCGAGCCGGCCCAGGGTCTTGCGCTGACCGGATATCACCCAGGCGCGAGTCTTCGACCACAGCTCCAGCGCTTCGACGTCACCGGCGAGGACGCTGTTGATCAGCTCGTCGGCGTCGTCGCCGTGGACGTTCGACTCGCGGGCGACCGAGTCCTCGGCCCGGTCGGAGACGCCGCTGGAGCGCCCTGCCATCACGTAGTCGGCGTAGCAGTAGCCGACGAAGTGATCGCTCTTCTGACCCCCGTCGGGCCAGAGCTGGGTGTGGCGGCCGCTCTTGACGACGCCGGCCATCGCCTCGCCCATGCTGCGGCCGACGTCGCAGATCAGGCTACGGCGCTCGACCTCGGCCCCGGCCTGTTCAAGGGCGCTGCCGAGCGCGTTGCCGAGCGCCAGGTTGCGGAGGTGTCCGACGTGCAGGGCCTTGGTCGAGTTGGCGTCCCAGAAGTTGAGCGCGTAGCGCTCGCCGGCGGCGAGGTCGGTGTGGGTCGTCTCCTCCGGATCGGCCTCCTCCAGCGCCATCCCCTTGCGCTCGACCCACTCGTCGGTCAGCCGCAGCCAGACTTCCTCGCCGTCGGTCTCGACCGCGGCGACGATCGGGTCGGCCTCGATCGCTTCCAGGGCCTTGCGCGACTCGGTCGAGCGCTGCCACCCCTCGACGCGGGGGATCAGTCTCAGGTCGTACTTCTCGTGGGGGTCGAAGGGAGCCCTCGGGGTCCAGCATGGTCCCGAATCGAGATCGGCCGCAATGGCGTCTAGGTGATCAAAGAGATTGGTGCTCATCGCTGCCGTCGACTCCCCTCTGATGCACCAGCTGGGACTCGAACCCAGACCAACGGCTTACAATGCCGCTCCTCTACCGCTTGAGGTACTGGTGCGTTTTTAACCCTGTAGCCCCTTGATTGATCGGGACTTTTCGGGACCCTAGCAGTGCGCTGTCGTACCGTCAACGTTCCTTTGAGTAATCGCGTGCATTCCAGCCCTGACACCAGACCCCCTCCCTTCGCCGCGAGGATGCCGCTGCTCGAGCGAGGCCAACTGCGCAAGCGCTGGCGCTACGTCGGGTTTTTCGGGCCCCAGTTGATGCTCTGCGCGGCCCGGGTCGAGGTAGGTCCCCTGGGCCAGTGCTTCTGGGCGATCTGGGACCGCGATAGAGGTCGCCTGCTCGATCACGCCTCGATCCGGCCCGGCAGCCGCGAGGTGCGGATGGACGGCCCCGAGATCGCGATCGAGACCCGAGCGGTGCGGGTACGGCTGCGGCTCGGTGAGGCGCAGCCGGTCGAGGTGAGGTGTCCCAGTGGCCGCTCCTGGGCCTGGACCCGGAAGCGGGCCGGGGTGCCAGCCAGCGGGACGGTCGAGATCGAGGACCGGCGCCTACGGGTCGAGGGCCTGGCGGTCGACGACGAGTCGGCTGGCTATCACCGCCGCCGAACCGCCTGGCTCTGGTCGGCGGGAGTCGGCACCGCCGGGGACGGTCGTGCCGTCGCCTGGAACCTGGTCGACGGAATCAACGACCCGGCCAGCGGCAGCGAGCGGGCGATCTGGGTCGACGGCGTACCGTCGGAGCCGGCACCGGTCCGCTTCGACGGCCTCGCCGCGGTCGAGTTCGCCGGCGGCCGCCGGCTCGAGTTCGCGACCGAGTCGGAGCGGACGCACGACGAGAACTACCTGCTCGTGCGCTCCTCCTACCGGCACCGCTTCGGCAGCTTCTCCGGCGCCCTCGGCGAGCTCGAGCTGGCCGAGGGCCTGGGCGTGATGGAGCAGCACGACGCCCGCTGGTGAGCGGGCGTCGGCTGAGGGTGGCGCGGTAGTTAGACCGCGGGGGGTGGCGGCGGAGGCGGAGGCTGGGTGCCGGCGGCGGGGTCCTGGTAGACGGGCGCGGCAGCAGGGTCCTGGTGGGCAGGCGCCGACTCGCCCTTGATCCCCAGCAGCGCGAAGTAGATGGTCGCGGCGGCGAGGGCGGTGAGCGGCGCGGTCAGGGTCGAGACGAGCAGGTTGACGACGATCCGCATGCCGACGCTGTCGGAGATCCCAGCGCCGATCGCCCCGAGCACGAGGCCGGCGACGATGGCGATCAGGAAGACGACGACGATCACGCCGAAGACCTGCCAGCCGTTGTCGCGGACCAGTTCGCGTGAGCGGCCGAAGGCGTCGAGGACGCCGCTGCGCTCGACGACGATCACCGGCGCGATCACGGCCCAGATCGTCATCAGGATCAGACCGGGGACGATCAGCAGGACGAAGCCGATCGCGATCCCGATGCCGGCGAGGATGCCGGCGCCGATCAGCGGCAGGATCACCGGCGCCGCCTGGTTGAAGAGGTCGCCGACGGTCGAGTCCC
>DATHUE010000178.1:0-3925 GCA_035462545.1 Solirubrobacterales bacterium | reverse complement strand
GGGGAGGGTGACCCACTCCAGACACATCTCGCCTATGGCTCGATGTTGAGTGTCTGGAGAAGGTCACCCTCCCCGCCGGAAACCTCCGGCACTACTTAATGAAGAGCATCTCCTCGTACTTCGGGAGCGGCCAGAGATCGTCCGCGACGATCCTCTCTAGCTTGTCTGCCGCCTCGCGGACGTCGTTCATCGCTGCTAGCTGCTTGTCCCGCGCATGGATCGCCATTTCGAGACCCTCGAGGCCAGGGTCGGCGTTGGCCTGGTCCAGGGCATCCAGAGCGGTAGTCAGCTCCTCGATCAGGGCGCGGACGCGGCCATCGAGGCCCGAGATGCCGGCCTCATTGAGCAGCGCCATCTGGCGCAGGGCGGCCGGGAGGATCATCGTCTGGGCCATCGAGAACGCCGTCTCCGCCTCGATGTTGGCGCGGATCCAGTACTGCTCGACCCAGACCTCGAAGCGGGACTCGAGCTCGCGCTTGGAGAGCACGCTGTACTTCTCGAAGGCCTCGACGGTGTCGTCGGCAAGCACCTCGGGCAACGCGTCCGGCGTCGTCCGCAGGTTCTTCAGGCCGCGGCGCTCGGCCTCCGCGTGCCACTCCTCGGAGTAGTTGTCGCCGCTGAAGCAGACCGCTTTGTTGGCCAGGTAGGAGTCCTTGACGGTCGCAATCACCGCCTCCGGCATCCCGGCGCCGGAGGAGAGCTTGGCCTCCAGCTTGTCGGCGAGGTCGTCGATCGCCTCGGCCGCGATCGTGTTGAGGACCGTGTTCGGGAAGGCGAGCGACATGCTCGATCCCAGCGCCCGGAACTCGAATTTGTTGCCGGTGAAGGCGAACGGGGAGGTCCGGTTGCGGTCGCCGCCGTCCATCGGCAGCGGCGGCAGGACCGTCGTCCCCAGGTCGAGGAAGGAGGCGGGGGTGTTGGGGTCGCCCTCGCCGCTGGAGATCGCCTCGAACACTTTTTCCAGCTCGGCGCCGAGGAAGATCGAGATGATCGCCGGCGGCGCCTCGTTGGCCCCGAGCCGGTGGTCCTGGCCGATGTTGGCGACCGAGGCCCGCAGCAGGCCCTGGTGCTTGTTCACCGCCTGGATCACCGCCGCGCAGAAGAACAGGAAGTGGATGTTGTCCGCCGGCGTGTCGCCCGGGTTGAGCAGGTTGCTGCCGGCGTCGGTCCCCATCGACCAGTTGTTGTGCTTGCCGGAGCCGTTGACGCCGGCGAAGGGCTTCTCGTGCAGGAGGCAGACGAAGCCGTAGCGGCGGGCGACGTTCTCCAGCGTCTGCATCAGCAGCTGCTGGTGGTCGGAGCCGACGTTGGAGCTCTCGAAGATCGGCGCGATCTCGTACTGCGCCGGGGCCACCTCGTTGTGGCGGGTCTTGACCGGGATGCCGAGCTTCCGCATCTCCAGTTCGGACTCCATCATGAAGGCCAGCACACGCTCCGGGATCGAGCCGAAGTAGTGGTCGTCGAGCTCATGGCCCTTCGGGGGCTTGGCGCCGAACAGGGTGCGGCCGGTGGCGATCAGGTCAGGCCGCTCGTAGTAGTACTGCTCGTCGATCAGGAAGTACTCCTGCTCGGGGCCGACGGTGGTGAAGACGCGCTGCGTCTGCTCGTCGCCGAGCAGGCGCAGGGCCTTGACGGCCGAGCGCGAGAGCGCGTCCATCGAGCGCAGCAGCGGGATCTTGGCGTCGAGCGCCTCGCCGGTCCAGGAGGCGAAGGCGGTCGGGATGCAGAGCAGCGTCCCGTTCGGGTTCTCGAGGATGAAGGCGGGGGAGGTCGGGTCCCAGGCGGTGTAGCCGCGCGCCTCGAAGGTGGCGCGGATCCCACCGGTCGGGAACGAGGAGGCGTCGGGCTCGCCCTGGATCAGCTCCTTGCCGGAGAAACCGGCGAGCGAGGCGCCCTCTCCCGAGGGCTCGAAGAACGAGTCGTGCTTCTCGGCGGTCGAGCCGGTCAGCGGCTGGAACATGTGGGTGTAGTGGGTGGCGCCCTTCTCCAGCGCCCACTCCTTCATCGCCTCGGCCACGGCGTCCGCGAGGGTCGGGTCGAGCGCCTCGCCGCCCGCCATCGTCGCCTGCAGCTTCTCGAACACGTCCCCGGGCAGCCTTTCGCGCTGCACGGCGACGGAGAAGACGTTGGCGCCGAACGGGTTGTTCTCCGGCTGGGTCAGGTCGAGCGCGCCGAGGGCGCCTCCGTTGGCGCTCCACTGCGCTGCGGTCACGTTTTGCTGGCGGATTCTGCTCATCGCTTTGGCTGGTCCCTCGCTTGAATGGCGCCCGCCCCTCGGGCGCGTCTTTTCTCGGTCCCCTTTCCCTTGGGAAAGGCGAAAAACGAAGCCTAGTGGCAAGCCGATCGAGTCGTCTTGTACCGGCGTACAACGTTTTCGCCCGAGCGCTTATCCCCGGCGGAAACTCCGCAATTTGCGGGCAGGGCGGCTAGGAGGCCTGCAGCAGGCCGAGCGGGTGGCGGGCCCGGAAGCCCTTGCTCGAGCGCATGTATTCGCTCCAACCGGGACCGCTGCGGTCCCCGTCGTCGGTGAAGGAGGTGTCCCAGCGCAGCCCCGCGATCACCGCGAAGACGTGCTCGCGGTTGGCGTAGATCCGCACCCAGCTGCCGGCACTGCCGCCGCCCCACTTATAGGGACGGTTGCGGATCCGGTTCGCCGCTTCGATCATCTCCTTCACGGCCGGCGGCGCCGAGGGCGGCGCCACGGCGCGGCCGCCGGGGGTCAGAGTCGCCTGCGGCACCTTGGCCGAGGCGGTCGTGCCGGCGAAAGCCGCGCAGAGCAGCGCGAAGCCGACGACTGAGACTGCGATCCCCCTGCGCATGAAAGGGCTCTATCGGCAGCACCGCTCCGGATCTTTAGCCTCCTCCTGTCCTTTGTCACCCACAGGGATACAAAAGACAGGAGGAGCGCCGGGTCAGGGGTTGCGCCGGAAGATGTGGACGTCGCCGATTGGCTCGAAGCCGAGCTTGGCGTACATCAGCTGCGGCCAGTCGCGGCCGTCGGCGGCGAGGAAGATCACCTCCGGTTCGGCCGCCTTGGCCGCCTCGATCGCGGCGAGGACGACCGACTGGGCGAGGCCGCGCTCGCGGGCCGACTCGAGCGTGGCGACATCCTCCACCTGCTGGATGCCCGGCGCCGCGAGCAGGCGGCAGGCCGCCGCCGGCCCGTCGGGACCGTCGGCTACGAACCAGCGGTCGCCACCGGCCGCGCCATAGCGGCGTTCCAGCTCCAGCAGCTGCTCGGCCGTCTCCTCGACCCGTTCGACCCGGCCCCTGAGGTCTTCGCGGCTGAGCTGCCGGCGCACCGGTTCGATCTCGGCGAGCGTCGTCTCCCGCACAGCGGCTGCCGGCTGCCGCCCGCTGTCGCCGCGCCAGGACATGTAGCGGCCGATTTCAACCTCCCAGCCTGGCCGGTCCTCGAACTCCGGCAGCAGCCGCTCACCGTCGGCTTCGTCGCAGACGACGATCGTGCGGTGCTCGAAGTCGGCGCCGCCGAGGGCGACGTCGCCGAGCTCGATCGCCTCCTCCACGGTGACCCCGGCGCGCTCGACTGCGATCCAGCTGTTGTCCCAGACCAGCGGCGTGCTCGGGCAGAGAAAGGTCGCTCCCCACTCCTCCTCGACCACCTCGTCGCTGACCGCCCGGTCGAGGCCGATTTCGAAATCGAGTAGGCGGCGGCGCAGGACGGCGTCGGGTTCCACGTCTCGACGCTACCGGGCGCGTCCGCCCGGCTAAAGCGGATAGCCTGCGCCGGCGGCCGAGGGCCGCATCGCAAAGCCAAACTTCCGGAGGAACCACTCGCCATGTTCGTTTCCAAGGCCGCCGTCGTCGGCGGTGGCACGATGGGCGGTGAGATCGCGCAGGCGATCGCCGCCGCCGACATCCCAGTCGTCGTCAAGGACATCGACCAGAAGTTCGTCGACGCCGC
>DATHUE010000177.1:0-8458 GCA_035462545.1 Solirubrobacterales bacterium | reverse complement strand
GCCTGATCCTGACCATCGGCGTCGCCGCGGACTCGAACATCATCATCTTCGAGCGCATCAAGGAGGAAGTCAGAGCCGGCCGCGGCCTCTCGGCGGCGATCGCGATCGGCTACCGGCGCGGCATCGCGACGATCATCGACGCCAACGTCATCACCCTGCTGACGGCGTTCATCCTCTTCGTCCTGGCGACGGCCGGCGTCAAAGGCTTCGCCTTCACGCTCGGGGTCGGCACGATCGTCTCCCTGTTCACGGCGATCGTCTTCACCCAGGCCCTGCTCGGGGTCTTCGGGCGCGGCCGTCTGCTGACCTCGCCCCGCTTCCTCGGCGCCGGCGAGCACCAGCACGAATGGCGCTTCGACTTCGTCGGCCTCAGCCGCTGGTTCTTCTCGATCTCCGGCGCGATCCTGGTGGTCGGCGCCCTCTCGCTCTCGGTCAGCCAGCTCAACTTCGGGATCGACTTCGAGTCGGGCACGCGGATGAACTTCGCTCCCGAGCAGAGCATCGAAGTCGAAGACGTGCGCGAGGTGCTCGACGGCCAGGGACTCGGGGCCGCCGAGATCCAGGAAACCGAGAACGAGAAATTCAACTTCACCGGTTTCCAGATCCAGGCCGAGGAGCTGCAGCCCGGCGGCGTTCAGGAGGTGCGGACGGCGCTCGCCGACGAGTTCGGGATCCAGCCCGGCAGCTTCGAAAACACCAGCGTCGGCCCGACCTTCGGCGAACAGGTCGCGCGCAGCGCCGCCCTGGCGATCTTCTTCTCGCTGCTGTTGATCTCCGCCTACGTGGCGATCCGGTTCGAGGCCAAGTACGCGGTACCGGTCCTGATTGCGCTCGCCCACGACATCCTCATCACCGCCGGCGTCTACTCGCTGGCCGACCGCGAAGTGACGAGTGCCACCGTAGCCGCCTTCCTCACGATCCTCGGCTACTCCCTGTACGACTGCGTGATCGTCTTCGACCGGATTCGCGAGAACGTGCCGCGGATGCCGCACGCCGCCTTCTCCCAGATCGTCAACCGCTCGATGAGCGAGGTCCTCACCCGGTCGCTGATCACCGGCCTCTCGGCCGTCTTCCTGGTCACGGTGCTGCTGGTCTTCGGCGGCGCCACCCTGCAGGACTTCGCCTTCGCGATGATGGTCGGGATTCTCTCCGGGACCTACTCCTCGATCTTCATTGCCTCGCCGGTGCTGACCGCCTGGAAGGAACGGGAGCCCTCCTTCCAGCGGCGCCGGGAAAGGATCGGGCTGGCCGAAGGCACTGTGGCCGCCTTCGCCGACGAAATGGAGACGGCGAAGCTGGCCTCTGGCGACAGCAGGGGCGACGCCGTCGCCGAGGAGCTGGAGGAGGAGCCGGGGACCAGCTCCGTGGGCACCGTCGAGCGGCCTGGCGGCGGCAACGGCGACGACCCGGCGCGGGAGGCTTCCGTGGCGGATCAGGAAAGCGCCGAGCGCCGCGAGCGGAACGCCGAGCGCCGGGCCCGGCGCCAGCAGCGCCGCAAGCACGGGAGGAATCGCTGAGATGGAGGTGACGGGCTGATGGCGGTGCTGGTCTGGCTGACGATGGGCATCGCCCTCTGGCATTTCACGGTGTTCCTGCCGGATCGCTTCTGGCAGGGGATCATCGGCGCCTTCCTCGGCGCCTGCCTGGGCTCGGTGCTCTTCGGCCTGATCGTCTTCACGGTCGCCGGGCAGGGGCTGGGCAGCACCGACCTCGGAACCGCCCTACTGGCGGTTCCCGGGACCGCGATCGGCCTCGGTGCGGTCTGGGCGCTCGGCGTCCGCGCCGAAGAGCGGGTCGAGTAGAGGCTCCGCCGGGTCTGCGAAATCGCGCGATAGAACCCCGCGATTTCCGCGCTTGCTTGCAGCAGTTTCCGTCGTCCGCGCCTGACAGCCTGGCTGTGTGCCGGAGACCCTCAAGGACTACGCCGCCGCCCCCTACTCCTACGCCGAGGCGCGGGCGCTTGCCGACGAGCTGGGGCTGAGCGAGCCGGTCGCGGTGACCCTGGTCCGCCGTGGTTACCGGACGCCGGAGCAGGCGCGCGCTTTTCTCAGCGCTGACGAGTCGCACCCGCCCGCCGCATTTCGCTCGATGGAGGCGGTCCTCGAGACCGTGCTGGGGGCGGTCGAAGCCGGCAGCCGGATCACGGTCTACGGCGACTTCGACGTCGACGGCGTTTGCGCGACCACGATCATGGTCTCGACTCTGCGCAGGCTCGGTGCCGACTGCGACTGGCTGATCCCGGACCGAATCGCGGACGGTTACGGGCTGAGCAAGGCCAACGTCGAGCTACTGGCGAAGCGGGGAACCGAGCTGCTGATCACCGTCGACTGCGGCGTCACCGCGGTCGAGGAGGTGGCGCTGGCGACGGAGCTGGGGATGGAGGTGGTGATCACCGACCACCACCAGCGTGGCGAGACGCTCCCGAACTGCCTGCTCCTCCACCCGTCGCTCGACGGCTATCCCTTTGAGCATCTCTGCGGGACGGCCGTGGCGTGGAAATTGGCGACTGCGTTGCGAGAGGCATCGGGCATGGGGTCCCCCGACGCGACTTCGCGCAGAGTGTCGGTGGACCCCACGCCCGATGCCTCCCTCGATGCCATGGCGAACTCCGCCGCCAACGCCGATCTCGATCTAGTGGCCCTGGCGACCGTGGCCGATGTGGTGCCGCTGGTGGGGGAGAACCGGGCGCTGGTCAAGCGCGGACTCGCTGAGATCCGGCGGGCGCAGCGGCCGGGGATCAGGGCATTGCTCGAGGCTTCGAAATGCGAGCCGACGCGGCTCGACGAGGGGGATCTGGCGTTCCGCTTGGCGCCGCGGATCAATGCAGCTGGGCGCTTGTACAGGGCAGACGCCGGGGTCGAGTTGTTCCTCGCGGAGGATGCCGAGCGCGCGAAAGAGATCGCGGTGGAGCTCGGCCGCGCCAACTCGGAGCGACGGGCCGCTGAGCGCGAGGTCGACGCGGCGGCGGAGAAAGCGCTGCGCGAGCTGCCGGAGGAGCTGCGTAAAGCGCCTGGCTATGTCGTCGCCGGCGAGGGATGGCACCCAGGGGTGATTGGGATCGTCGCCTCGCGGCTGGTCGAGAGACATCACCGGCCGGTGGTCGTGGTCTCGCTCGACGGTGAAGGGGGAGGGAGGGGCAGCGGGCGCAGTATCCCCGGCTTCGACCTCCACGCCGCGCTGGAGGCCTGCTCCCAGCACCTGGAGGGGTTCGGCGGTCACAAGGCCGCCGCCGGATTGCAGCTGCGGGCCGAGGACCTCGACGACTTCCGCGCCGCCTTCGCCGCCCATGCCGCCGCCACCCTCCGCCCCGAGGACCTGCGCCGCACCGAGCGGGTCGATGCGATGGTCGGCGGTGCCGGCCTCGGCCTCGATCTGGCCGAGGAGCTGGGGCAGCTAGCCCCGTTCGGAATGGGCAACCCGGGGGTGCGGCTACTGGTCCCCGGCGCCAAGGTCAGCGACGTGCGGACGATGGGGGAAGGCAAGCACGCCCGCTTCAGCCTCCACAGCGGCTCGCACCGGGCGCTCGGGGTCGCCTTCGGCAAGGCCTCGCTCGGGGTCGGCGACGAGGACCGGGTCGACGCCACCGTGCGACTCGAGGTCAATCACTGGAACGGCTCGGTCGAGCCGCGGGTGGTCCTGCGCGAGCTCTACCCGCTCGTAGACGAGGACGCCGGGCTGGACCAGGCCGCCTGGTGGGACCGCTTCGAGGCAGAGCTTCAGCGCGATCCCGCGGCTCCCCTGGGAGCGGTCGACGCACCCTTTCAGCGCCGGCGGGTTACCAGCGCCAATGCCCCGGCGGCGATTCTGGCCGAGCTCGCCTCCAGCGGGGGTCGGGTCCTCGCCCTCGTCGCCGACGCCGAGCCGCGGGCGGCGATGGAAACCGAGGGAGTGCGGTTGGCCGACTACCTGGAGCTGGAGCGGGGCGGGGTCGAGTGCGCGGACTACGATCACGTCGTCCTCGTCGACCCGCCGCCGAGCGCGGAGTTGGAGGAGCTTGCCGCCGGCTGCGCCGCGGAGGGCGCTTTCCTGCACTGCGCCTGGGGCGAGGCCGAGTGGCGTTTCGCCTGTCATGTGCTGGGCGTCCAGCTGCCTCAGCGGCCGGCTCTGATCGAGTTGTTTCGCGATCTGCGCGAGGCTGACGGCGCTGGCGGAGAACAGTTACTCGCAGCGTTGCGCGGTGGGGGCCCCTCGACGCGCTCGCCGGAGGCCGCCGCCCGTGGCTTCCGGGTCCTCGCCGAGCTCGGACTCGTTGCCGGCAGCCCGGATCGTGGCGACGGCACGGTCGGGGTCGTATCCTCAGGGAGAACCGAGCTGGAGCGCTCCGCCGCGTTCCGCGCCTACCGATCCCGTTACGAGGAGTGCCGGCAATACCTCGAAAGACGCCAACAGCCGTAGACCGCAGCGAGCTTCTCGCCGACCTGTTCGCGGTCGTCGAGGAGTTCGACTCGGTCCCAGGGGACGGCGTCGTCGGCCCTAATGGCCACGGCGGCGCGGCGCTGGCGACGACGACGATCGACCGCGCCGCGGTCAAGCGCGCCTTCGACTTCGCCTGCGATCGCCACGCCGATCAGCGGCGTTACTCCGGCGACGAGTTCATCACCCACCCAGTCGGCGTGGCGCAGATCTGCGCCGGGATGCGGCTCGACACCGAGACGCTCTGCGCGGCGCTGCTGCACGACACGGTAGAGGACACCAGCGCCAGCCTGGAGGAGATCCGGACCGAGTTCGGCGAGGAAATCGCGCTGCTGGTCGACGGCGTCACGAAGCTGACCGGAATGACCTTCGAGAGCCGCGACGAGCGCCAGGCGGAGAACTACCGCAAGATGATGGTGGCGATGGCCACTGACATCAGGGTGATCCTGATCAAGCTGGCCGACCGTCTCCACAACATGCGCACGCTCGGCGCGCTGCCGAAGCAGAAACAGACCTTGAAGTCGCGCGAGACGCTGGAGATCTACGCGCCACTCGCCCACCGGCTGGGAATCCACGCGATCAAGTGGGAGCTGGAGGACATCGCCTTCCAGACCCTGCACCCCCGCAAGTACACGGAGATCAAACAGCTGGTGGCCCAGCAGCGCGACGAGCGCGAGACCTATGTCAGCGAGGCCGGCGAGTTCCTCGCCGAGGAGCTCGCCGAGGTTGGGATCGAAGCCGAGATCTCCGGCCGCGACAAGCACTTCTACTCGATCTACACGAAGATGACGAAGAAGGGGCGCGAGTTCAACGAGATCTTCGACCTGACGGCGATGCGGGTGATCGTCGGCTCGGTCAAGGACTGCTATGGAGCGATCGGCGTCATCCACTCGCTCTGGAAGCCGCTGCCGGGGCGCTTCAAGGACTTCGTCGCGATGCCGAAGGCGAACATGTACCAGGCGCTGCACACGACGGTGATCGGACCCGAAGGCAAGCCGCTGGAGATCCAGATCCGGACCGACGAGATGCACAAGCTGGCCGAGTACGGGATCGCCGCCCACGTCGCCTACAAAGAGGGCGGCGCCAGCGACCCGCAGCGCGAGAAGATGACCTGGCTGCGGCAGCTGGTCGAGGCCGAGGGCGAACAGGACCCCTCCGAGTTCCTCGAGTCGCTGAAGGTCGACCTGTTCGAGGACGAGGTCTTCGTCTTCACCCCGAAGGGCGAGGTGAAGAGCCTCTCGGCGGGCTCGACGCCGCTCGATTTCGCCTACTCGGTCCACACCGACGTCGGCCACCGCTGCGTCGGCGCCAAGGTCAACGGCGCGATCGTGCCGCTCCACTACCAGCTGAAGTCAGGCGACATCGTCGAGGTCTTGACTGCGAAACAGAAGCGCGGCCCCTCGCTCGACTGGCTGAAGCTGGTGCGGACCAGTCGTGCCCGCAACAAGATCCGCGCCTGGTTCAAAGAGGAGCGACGCGAGGACGCCGAGCGCAAGGGCCGCGAAGCCCTCGACGAAGCGCTGCGCACCCGCGGCCTGCCGATGCAGAAGGTGGTGCTCTCGCCGCTGTTCGCCGACGCGATCCGCGAGGTGGGGTTCCGCAAAGCAACCGACTTCTACATCGCCGTCGGTCAGGGCAAGGTCTCGACCAAGACCGTCGCCAACAAGCTGATGCAGAGGCTGAAGGCCGGGGAGGCGGTCGAGGAGAGCCCGCCGGCGCTGGTCGACGGCCGCGCCGACCGGGCCCGCCGCACCAAGGACGCGTCCAACTACGGGATCCGGGTCAAGGGAGTCGACAACGTCGCCGTGCGGCTCGCCAAGTGCTGCCGGCCGGTACCGGGCGACGAGATCGCCGGTTACGTCTCGCTCGGCCGGGGGATCACGATCCACCGCACCGACTGCAACAACGTCAAGGCGCTGAAAAGGGACCCGGAACGGTTCGTCGAGGTCGGCTGGGACGGGGAAAACGAGTCCTCCTACCGGGTCGAGCTGCAGATCGACGCCTACGATCGGACCCGCCTGCTGGAGGACCTCGCCCGGACCTTCTCCGAGGCCGGGATCAACATCATCGGCGCCACCTGCACCACCAACCACCCGATGGTCAAGAACAGCTTCGTCGTCGAGGTCGGCGACACCGAGCAGCTGAAGCAGTGCATCTCGCGCCTGCGCAACGTCGAGTCGGTCTTCGACGCTTACCGAATTACCCCCAAGGGCGGCTGAGGCTCAAGCCACGATGGTGAGGGCGGCGGGGGCGATGCCGAAGCTGACGTGGGTCTCCTCGCCGATGTAGTCGCCGTCGACCTGGACCGGGATCGGGCGCAGGTTGCCTTCCTTGTCTGCCGAGATCGAGGTGACCTGAGCGGCGGCGACGTCGTCGAAGTGCACGACCTGGCGGTGGCGGGCAGCGGGGCGCTTGTGGCTGAACAGGCGGGGGATCAGAGTCGGCATGTCGCGCTGGGCGGCCCGCTTCAAGACGCCCACCGAGAGGGTGCCGTCGTCGATCGAGATCCCCTCGCAGACGCGGATCTCACGGCCGGAAAAGTAGGTGAAGGGGTCGGAGTTCTGGGCCAGGGCGGTGACACCCTCGACGCTTCGGCCGTTGACGTCGACCCGCATCCGCGGCGGGTTCAGCATGTAGTTGCGGGCGAAAGCCGAGACCGCCGCCCAGGTGTAGTAGTAAGGCCCGAGGCGCGACTTCAGGTGAGGGTGGGCATCGACCCGTTTGACCACGGTGGCGTCGATCCCGGCCCCGCAGGAGAAGACGAAGTAGCGCTCACCGACCCGGCCGAGGTCGATCTTGCGCGGCTTCCAGTCGTCGGCGAGGGCCAGCAGGTGCTCGGTCGCATCGACGACGTCGTTGGGGATGCCCAGCGTCCGGCAGACGACGTTGGTCGAGCCGCCCGGGAGAATCGCCACCGGCACGTCGGTCCCGGCGAGCCCGTTGGCGACCTCGTTCAGGGTCCCGTCGCCGCCGAAGGCGACGACCACGTCGTAGCCATGGTCCTTGACCTCGCGGCCGATCTCGGTCGCGTGGTTCTGCGCCTCCGTCATCACCGCCTCGACCTCGAAGCGGCCCTGGAGGGCGTAGACGACCAGGTTCCGCAGCCGATCGGAGACCGTCGTCGCGTAAGGGTTGACGATGATCAGCATCCGCTTCTTGCGGGGCTTGCGGTGGGGGAGTTTCGGGGTCACGCGACAGCGACTTGGTAGCGAATCACGGCGCCGCTCTCGATTTCCCTGACCCGGCCTTCGTTGACGAGCAGATCGGCGTGGCCGATCACCTCGGAGAGGGTGAGATAGGCCTGGGTCACCGCGACGTTGCCCCAGATCGCCTGGGCCAGCTCGTAGCCGGTGCTCGGCTGCTCGGCGATCAGCTTGAAGATCTTCTCCTTGCGGCGATCGTGGCCGGCGAGGCGCTTGTCGATCAGCGCGGCGTGGTCGACGATCGGGTCGCCGTGGCCGGGAAGGAGGATCTCGGCCGGCATCTCGCGGGTCTTCAGCATCGACTCGATGTAGGTGACGAGTGCCTGGGGCCGGCCCTCGGAGCCGTCGAGCGGGCGGCTGATCAGCGGGTTGGAGGAGATGTGGGCGAGCAGGTGGTCGGCGCTGAAGAGGATCCGCCGCTGCTCGTCCCAGAAGATCGTGTCGGAGGGGCTGTGGCCGGGGCGGTGCAGCGCCTGCAACCGCCGCTCGCCGAACTCGAGCACCTCGCCGTCGGCGAGCGGCTGCGTCACCTGCACGTGCGACCCCCAGTCGCGGAAGCTGCGGGAGACGCTGCGCAGGGCTTCGGTCACGTCCTCGGGGATGCCGTTGCGGAGCATCACCTGGACCGCGAACTCGTCCTCCGCTTCGGCGTCCTCGTCGAAGTTGGCGAGCCGCTGGGCGGCGACGCCGATCGCCGCCACCTCGGCTCCGGAGTGCTCGACGACGATCTCGACCAGGCCGAGGTGGTCGATGTGCTGGTGGGTGACGATCACCAGCTCGAGGTCGTCGATCGAGTGACCGCGCTCGCCCAGCTGCGCGTTCAGCTCGTCCAGCGCCTTGCC
>DATHUE010000176.1:0-29866 GCA_035462545.1 Solirubrobacterales bacterium | reverse complement strand
GAGAGCCCGGCGAGCTAGAACCTCGGGCTGGGGTAGATCGCCAGGACCTGTGGTGCGGCTGGGAGCACCCCTCGCAAAACACTCAAAAGCGACCCGAAGGGGAGCGGGTTTTGAGAGGGGTGCTCCCAGCCCCCCGCCGCTGCTCCTCGATCCGCCGCCGCAACCCGAAGAAGTAGTCCGCCCCGCTGATCACCGTGACGGCAAGCGCGGCGTAGACCAGCAGGTCGACCCCGAGCGGCGCCGGGTCGGCGACGATCAGGCCGATCACAGCGGCGATCTGGAGGACCGTCTTCGCCTTGCCGAGCCAGCTGGCGGCGATCACGAGGCCGCGCTCGGCGGCGATCGTGCGGAGGATCGTGACGGCGATCTCACGGGCGATGATCACCATCGCCACCCAGGCGGCGAGCCGGTCCAGCGAGACCAGCGAGACGAGGGCGCCGATGATCAGCAGCTTGTCGGCGAGCGGGTCCATCAGCTTGCCGAAGGTGGTGACGGAGCCGCGCGAGCGGGCGAAGTAGCCGTCGAGTCCGTCGGTCAGCGCCGCCAGGGCACAGACCGCGGCGGCCAGCGCGTCGCCGTTGGGGGTCTCCCCCAGCAGCGCCACGACCACCACCGGCACCGCGAGGATGCGCAGCAGGGTCAGCGCATTCGGCAGGTTGAGCGGAAACATCGCCGCCTAGTGTGGCGGATGCTTGGCGTCGCGGCGGGCGAAGAACTCCTCGCCCTCGATGCTGACGTGAGGCAGGACGCGGTCGAGCCAGCGCGGCAGCGACCAGGCGTATTTGCCGAGCAGAACCATTACCGCCGGCACCAGCAGGCAACGGACCAGGGTCGAGTCGATCGCGATCGCGACGGCCAACCCGACCCCGAACTCCTTCACCACCGGGTCGCCGTTGAGGACGAAGCTGGTGAAGACACAGACCATGATCGCCGCCGCCGAGGTGATCACGCGGCCGGTGTTGGCGAGCCCTTCGACCACCGCCTTGCGGGCGTCGCCGGTCTGCTTGTAGTGCTCGCTCATCTGCGTCAGCAGGAAGACCTCGTAGTCCATCGAGAGGCCGAAGAGGATCGCGAACATCAGCAGCGGCACGAAGCTGACGATCGGGATCGCTTCGTCGAGGCCGATCAGCGAGGCGCCCCAGCCGAGCTGGAAGACCGCGGTGACGACGCCGTAGGCGGCGGCAACCGAGATCAGGTTCATCGCCGCCGCCTTGATCGGCACCAGTAGCGAGCGGAAGGCGAGCAGCAGGACGAAGAAGCTGAGCCCGACGACGATCGCGATCATCAGCGGCAGCTTGTCGCTGATCTGGCTGGCAAGGTCGATATAGCCGGCGGTCTGGCCGCCGACGTAGGCGGAGCCGTTCGCCCCCTTCATCGCTTCCGGGATCGTTTCGTCGCGTAGGTCTTCGACCAGGGTGACCGTCTTCGTGTCCCACGGCGCCGAGTCAGAGATCACGGTGAAGACGGCGACGGTGCCCTGCTCGTCGAGCGTCGGTTCGCCGACCGCGGCGACGTCGGCGGCACCGGCGACCGCTTTCTGCAGCGGCGGCAGCCCCGCTTTCGCGTCGGCTGGGGTCTCGAATTCGGAGGCGACCAGGAGCGGCCCGATCAGGCCGGGGCCGAAGCCCTCGTCGAGACCGTCGAAGGCCTGGCGCGAGGTGGTGTCCTTGGGCAGCGCCCCGATGTCGTTCTGCCCAAGTTCGAGCTGGGTGACCGGCAGCGCCAGCACGACCAGCACCGCGAGGGCGGCGAGCGCCGAGCGCCAGGGCCGCACCGAAACCGCCTCCGCCCAGCGCCGCCAACCGTGCGGCTCGTGGTCGTCGGGGTGGGTCTTGCCGAGCTTCACCCGCAGCGAGTCGATCCTCGGTCCGAGGGCGCCGAGCATGGCGGGCAGCAAGGTGGTCGCGGCCGCCACCGCGATGACGACCGCGATCGCCGCCGTGTACCCGAGGGTGCTGACCAGGGGGATGCCGGCGAAGGCGAGCGAGCAGAGTGCGATCACCACGGTGAAGCCGGCGAAGACGACGGCGCCGCCCGCGGTCGCGGTGCTGCGGGCGATCGACTCCCGCATCTCCATCCCGTCTTTGAGCTGCAGTTTGTGGCGGGTGACGATGAACAGCGCGTAGTCGATCCCGACCCCGAGGCCGATCATCGTTCCCAGGGTGAGGGCGACGCCCGGGACGTCGATCACGTGCTCGAGCAGCCGGATGATCGAGAGCGCGCAGGCGAGCCCGATCACCGCCGAGAGGATCGGCATCAGCATCGCCGTCGCCGTGCCGAAGGCGAAGAGCAGGATGACGATCGCCGCCGCGATCCCGATCGCCTCGCTCTGCTCGGTCGCGGGTTTGGAGAGCTGCTGGCCGACGTAGCCGCCGACCGAGGCTTCGATCCCGGCCGCCTCGGCCGGCTTGGCGGCGTCGAGGATCGCCTCGGCCTGGCTCTCGCTCAGCTCGCCCGGCCCGACCCCGAGCACGACCGGCGAGTAGGCGATCTTGCCGTCGTCGCTGAGCAGCCCTTCGGCCTGGGGGCTGAGCGGGTCGACCGCCGAGTTGACATCGCCGTGTTCGTTCAGGCGCTTGACCGTTTCGGCGATCGCTTCGGCGTACTTCGGCTCGGTCAGCTTGCCCTGCTCGACCCGGAAGACCATCGGGTTGCTGCCGTAGGCCTGCTCGGGCAGGTTGTCTTCCAGCAGTTCGGTCGCGGTCGTCGAGCCGGTCCCCGGCAAGGTCAGGTTTTCGCTGGTCTTGCTGCCGGCGCTGGCGCTGATCGCGACCAGGGCCACCGCGGCGATCAGCCAGAGGGCGATCACCGGGTAGTGATGGCGGGAGCAGAAGCGGCCGATCGCGTACAGGGGCGCGGTCATGCGGCGGGCATCATCGCTTACCGACAGGCGTCGCGACGCTCATCTCGCGACTCTCAAGGTGAGCCGCTGGCGGCGCGCTCGGCGAGGCCGAGCTCGGTGCCGTCTTCGAAGGCGTCGGGAACGGGGTCGCCGGGATCGGCTTCGCCGAGCAGCTGCCGCAGGACGAGGCGATGCTGGGACTGGTTGGCGACGATCGCCCCCAGCAGGGCTCGGGGCCAGGGAGAGGCGAGATCGGAGATCGCGTTCAGCTCATAGTCGATAGTCGCCCCTTCGAGCTCGTAGAGGCGCCCGAGCCGTTCGGCCCGGCTCGGCAGCTCCCCCGCTTCGATCTCCTCCGGCTCCGGCTCGGACTCGGCGCCGAGGCCGCGCAGGGCTTTGACGATCGCGTCGGCATGTTCCTGTTCCTGAGCGCGAAAACGGAGGGCAAGCAGCCGGTCGCGGCCGCGCAGCGCCGGGATCACTTCTTCGTAGACGCCGACCGCGGCGAGCTGGCGGGAGAGGACGCCGTTGAGGATCTCGGCATCGGCGGCCTGCTCGGAATCGGTCGGGCCGGAGTCACCGCCCCCGCCGCAACCGGCGAGAGCAAGCGGCAGTGCCGCCGCGAGGGCGAGAAAGCAGAGGACGCGGTACCCGCCGCCATCGCGCATGATTCGGTTCCCGACCATGGAGAGACGGCGAAGCCTATGAGCTCGGCGGCGAAGAAGCTGGCGGCACTGGCCGAGGAGATCCACGGCTGCCGTCGCTGCCCGCGCCTGGTCGCGTGGCGAGAGGCCTGCGCCGCCGACCCGCCGAAGCGCTACCGCGGCCAGGATTACTGGGGACGCCCGATCGACGGCTTCGGCGACCCGGCCGCGCGGCTGGCGATCGTCGGCCTGGCGCCGGCGGCGCACGGGGCCAACCGCACCGGTCGCGTATTCACCGGGGATCGCTCTGGCGAGTGGCTCTACGCCGCCCTGCACCGCGCCGGCTACGCCAACCGGGCCGAGTCCGAGTGGCGCGGCGACCCGTTGCGGTTGACGGATGCCTACGTCACCGCGGTCGTCCGCTGCCCACCCCCGGCCAACAAGCCGGCGAGCGACGAGCGCGACAACTGCCTCCCCTATCTGGAGCGCGAGCTGCAGCTGTTGGAGCGCTGCGAGACGATCGTCGCCCTCGGCGCCTTCGGCTGGGACGGGGTGCTGCGAGCGGCGCGGGCGCTGGGAGTGGACGTGCCTCGGCCCAAGCCCCGCTTCGGGCACGGCGCCGAAGCCGACCTCGGCCGCTGGCGACTGCTCGGCTGTTACCACCCGAGCCAGCAGAACACCTTCACCGGCACGCTGACGGTGCCGATGATCGACGCCGTCTTCGCTCGCGCCCGCGAGCTCTCGTCCTGAATTCGGCTCCACCTTGCAACCTGGTTCCGGCATCGGAACGCTTTTGACTGCTGCAACGGTCTGCAGCATTGTGCAGCGGCCGCGGCTGAAGCGAACCATGGAGAAGTTCACGACCCCGGAGGGGGACGTGCACCTCGTGCGTCCCGCCAGCAGCCGCGACATCGTCGTCGAGCAGCCGACCGCGGCGCAGGTCCAGCTGCTGGAGGCGCTGGACGGGAGGACCCCCCTGGCCGAGCTCGAGCGGCGCTTCGGCGAGCGCGAAGTCGGTGAGACGATCGCCCAGTTCCAGGAGCTGGAGGTGATCGAGGACGCCGCGGACGACGAGCTCGTCCCCGCCCCGGAACGGGAGCGCTTCGACCGCCAGCTGCGCTGCTTCAGCGACTCGCCGGGGGCCGAGCTGACGCCGTCGGAATGCCAGGCGCGGCTGCGCGAGGCCAAGGTGGCGGTGCTCGGGGTCGGCGGCCTCGGCGGTTCCTCCGCC
Organism: Solirubrobacterales bacterium; assembly: GCA_035462545.1. Lineage (GTDB taxonomy): Bacteria > Actinomycetota > Thermoleophilia > Solirubrobacterales > 70-9 > VAYN01. Next base: position 25,149 of record DATHUE010000176.1, on the reverse strand, counting down.
CTTGCCCTGGCCAGCTGCGGGGTCGGCGAGCTGTGGCTGGTCGACGGCGACCGGGTCGAGCTCAGCAACCTCAACCGCCAGACGCTCTACACCGTTGACGACGTCGGCCAGCTCAAGGTCGAGGCGGCGAAGCGGGCGCTGCGCTCCTTCTATCCCGAGATGCGGGTGACGGCGACCGCGCGTCGCCTCGGCGGCGAAGCCGAGGTGGCCGACTTCGTCGCCGGCGCCGACGTCGTCGTCGACAGCGCCGACTGGCCCGCCTTCGAGTTCGAGCGCTGGTGCAACGCCGCCTGCTTCGCGGCCGGCATCCCCTTCATCACGATGAGCCACTTCTCCTGGGTCGCCCGGGTCGGGCCCCTTTTCGTGCCCGGGCGGACCGGCTGCTACTCCTGTCAGGAGATCGCCTACCGGCGCGAGTATCCGCTGCTCGATACGGCGACGACGACTCCGGTCGGGAGTTCCGAGGCGGCGACGCTGGGGCCGGCCTGCGGCCTGATCGGCAACCACGTCGCGATGGAAGTGATGCACCTGCTGACCGGGCTGGCCGAGCCGGCGACGCTGGGCGCCTCGCTCAACTACGACCTGCGGACGATGGAGATGCGTCGCGAGGAGATCGTCCCCGAGCCGGACTGCCCGGTCTGTTCGGAGTTGGAGCACGAAGAGCGCCTGGGCCTGGAGGCGGCGGCGAGCCGGTAGGTTGCGGCGATGAGGCTCGCCGCCGCCCTCGCCAGCGCCCTGCTTGCTGCCACCGTGGCCACCGGCTGCGGCTCCTCCGACGACAGCGAGGAGACCAGCCCTTCCAAGGCGCCGCCCGGAGCCGTGGCACGGAGCTGCGAGACGCAGGCGGTCGACGCCGAGCGGCTGCGGGCGACCGCGGTCTCCTGCGGCGAGGCGCGGCGGGTGATGTTTGCCTGGCAGCGGGCCGAAGGCTGCGGCCTGATCGGCGGCGCCTCGCGCGGCTCCTGCGTGGTCCGCTCCTATCGCTGCCTCAGCGTCAGGACGGGGCGCGGCGTCAGCGTCGGCTGCGCCCGGCCGGGCCGCTCGATCGCCTTCCTCGCCCAGCGCGGCTGAGCTTCTACGCCTTCGCCGCGACTCGCCGGGAAGGGTCGAAGAAAAGCACCAGCCAGAGCAGCGGCGCGTAGCTCGGCGTAACGAAGGCGAGCGGGATCGAGGCGAGGAAGACGGCGGCGATGAAGAGCGAGCGGACCGTGAACTGGCGCGCCTTCTCGGCGCTGGTCCTGGCGAGACCGGCCCGGCGGGCGTCGGCGGCCATCGCCAGCCCGACGAGGGCGACCGCGGCGAGGTTGAACGCGTAGAGGACGACCGCCGGCGTCTCGCCGCCATGGTCGCCGAGCACCTCGCTGCTGAACGGGATCAGGACGATCCAGGCGAGGTAGAAGATGTTGAGGCCGAGCAGCCGGGCGTCGAAGCCGACGACTTCGCCGAAGAAGCGGTGGTGGACGACCCAGAAGCGGCCGATCACGGCGAAGCTGATCGCGTAGGCGAGGAAGTCGTGGCGCTGGTTCCAGAGCGCTTCGGAGAGGTCCTCGCCGTGCAGGTAGTCGGGGACGTTGAGGCTCAGCACCAGCAAGGTGATCGCGATCGCGAAGACCCCGTCGCTGAAGGCGACGATCCGCGAGAACTCGACCTCGTTGTCCTCGCGCCGCTGCGTCTCCCTGCGTCTCGCCACCCCGGGATCATCGAGGGCGGCCGCGACGGAACCGTCGCCGCTCCTCTCCTAGAATGCCTGGGCGTGCCGGCGTAGCTCAGTTGGTAGAGCACTTCATTCGTAATGAAAGCCAGCTAGGGACGGCTCGCTCGGGCTCGCGATTCGCGGCGTCCTACCCTGAAAGCTCCTGAAGCGACTCCTCTGCTCGGAACGGCCGGGTGACCGCATGCCCAGACCGCTTAGCCAGCGCCGCGTCGGTACTGGCATAAATGAGGCCGATGTCGTTTAGACCGGCGACGGCGAAGATGCGGCTCACCTGGCCCGAGGGACTGCAGACGAGGAGGTGCCGGCCCTTGCTCGCCATCAGCTTGTGGGCCGAGATGATCGCCGCTATGCCGGTGGAATCGATGAAGTCGCACAACTCAAGGCATACGAGGACTTCGATGTCCTCCATGGCTGCGGCGCCAAGCCGCTTTTGGAACTCCTCGGCGACGGAGAGGTCCAGCTCGCCTTCCACTTTTATTTCGCGATATTCGGGGTCGAGATCGACCTCGCTGATCCTAAGCGGACGCATTTGCACTGACAAAGGGAACCTCCAGATCGAACTGCTTGCGATGGAGGCCCGCAAACCCGGCGGCTTTGCCGGATCACTTGTCTCGATGAGACTGGAGGAGCTTCGGCGCGTGTCCGCTGCGTCCCTTCGTTGAGAGTAGCGCAGTCCAGCGCATCCCTCCGCGGTGTGGAAGACTTTCCGCCCATAGAGACGGAACCCGGAGGACATCAAGGGCGCCTGGCGGCCATTTCCCGGGAGGTCGTCGTCCTCCTGAAGAGCCTCGTTGGCCGCGGCCCCACCAAGTCCAAGGCCTACATCCACGACGATTGCGTCGTCCTCCTGCTGCGCGAGGGGCATACGAGAGGCGAGGAGACGATGTTCGAGGCCGGCGGTAGCCGGAGGGTGGCGCAGGGTCGCGTCGACATCTCGGAGACGATCCGGGGATCGCTGATCGAGGTGATCGAGCGTCATACGGGCCGGAAAGTCGTCGGCTTCATGTCCAGCAGCCAGCAGCACCCGGACCTCATCTCCTTCGTCTTCGTGCTCGACACCTCCCCGTTGCTAGAGGTGATCGAGGGAGACGGAGGGGGTTCAGGCTGACCCTCAAGCGGTCTCGGTGGTGCAGGTCGCCCCAAGGGGACCTGGCCCCAAAGGGGGGCCAAGGATCGTCGCCCAAGCTTCTTGGGTCAAAAACTGAAACTCCGGCCCTCGACTCAGTCCCCCGTCCCGTAGTCCGATGAGACCGTTTCACCAAACTACCCCAACTCCGAGGGCCCCAACCGCTGTGACTAGCGGCTGTTGGTATCTCCGCCGCGCCAACCGCCTGCAGCTTTCGCTCGCATGTAGTCAGTAGTCAGCGTGTAGCGGCCGCGCGCTGGGTCTCCAGCTGAGCCTCGGTGAGCCTCTTGATTCGCCTGCAGACCTGGCGATAGAAGCGCAGCTGGTTGCTGCGGCCGAACAGGCGAAAGCCGATGCGCAGCAGGAAGGGGCCCTTCCGGGCCGCCCGGGAGATCGCTTTCAGATGGAACTCGACATCGCCGCTGTCCTGCCACTTCCAGAGCTCGTAGTGCATCTGGCCTTCCTCGAAGTGACCTTCCAGAGTGCTGTAGCTCCAGCCGAACACGTGGACTGCGTGGCCGTCGACGTCGCGTCTCTCCTCGTAGACGTCGCCGATCCTGACTCCGACACGAAAGCGCAGCCCGGCGAACCTGATCCGCAGCAGCATGTCCCGGCCCGAGAGAGGCAGGCTCCGGTCGTAAGAGGCGGTAACGACTCCCGGGTCGGCGAGTTGGTAACTGTCCATGACTCCCCGGGCAACCTGCCAGCTTTCATCCTCGGCGAGAGGGCCGGGGCGCTCATGGGGCAGTGCTTCGACCATGTCGTCCAGGTTCCAGGCCGGCTCGGAAGCGTAGACATCGGTCTTCGTGTTGTCGAAGTTGACACGGCGGTCGGCGAGGGCGGCGAGACGGAGCCGGTTCCTCCTGCCGATACGGCCATCCCCTCGCGCGCCGGGGAGTGCGTCGGCTTCGACCACTCGGGTCGTGATAACGATCCCGCCCTCCATCTCCCCATCGGCCAGGTCGACCACCTGGCGCAGGACCGAGGACCACATGTGCAGCTGGACCTCCTTGGAGACCCGGAGGCGGGAATAGAGCAGGTCGCTGAACCGGCCGCCGCTGCGAGCCCAGGACTCGATTTCGAACCAGAGCGAGCGATAGTCCAAGCGCGCGCGAAATTCGATCTGGCCTGCCTCCAGGTGGCCTGGCAGGGTCGCCAGCCGAAAGGAGGTTGGGTCCACGGCGACGACCCGGACCGGCCCGTCCCAGGGCCCCGGCATCCGGACCACGTAGCGATTGCCCTTGCGGAGATCCCCCTTCTCACCCTCGACCTTCTGGAAGGTGGCGAACTCCGACGGCGCCACGCCGTCGAGGTTCCGCGCCATCCGCGCCATCAGCTGCGCGGGCGTCAGGGTCGATCCGACGATACGCGTGCGATAGATCCGATGCGCCAATGGCCCGACCCCATCCTCGAAGCACTGCAGCTCCCCGCGGTCGGCGTCGGCGGGAAGCTCGGGTGGCGCGTCAGCCGGCCAGCCGCCCGTCATCTCCCAACGATGCACCGGGGTGGTGCTCCACAGATAACGCCAGGCCGCGAGCCCCACGCCGAGCGGCCATCGTGCCGCGGTCGACCACCGTCGGCGCAGAGTCTGAGCTTGAGAAGGGCTCACGCCTTCGCCCTACCCGTTCTCCGCCAGGCCACCGGTTGATCTAACGAGCATCGGGGTAGTCACCGCGCATGACGAGGCCTGATCTCGATCCCGGGCGACTAAGACCGCGAAGCCATCACTTCTACGGTCTCTCGCTGGGGACGATTCTGCTCTGCATCGCGCTCTGGCTTCGCGCCAAGACGATCGGCGAGGACGAACGCGGCAACGCAGAACGCCGGGCGCTCTTCATCGGCTTATGGCCGCCGATGTTCTGGCTGATCGGCGACGCCCTGCGGCGTGAGGAACGGCGCGGCGCTCGGCGGCGGCGGATTCTGCACCGCTAGCCGAGGGGCGGCCGGGATGCCGCCCCTCTCAGTCCGTCCGGTGCCGTTAGTGCCGATCGTCGTCGCGGTCGGCCTCGTAGGGCTCGCGCGAGCCCGACTTCGCGAGGCCGCGGCTGATCATGTAACCGACGGCGACAATGGCCACAAGGAGCCATGCCTGCCTGGCGATGAACTCGTCGGTGCCGGGCGCGGTGTCGCCGCCCTTGATCGTGGCGGCGGCGACGAGGATGCCGACAATCACGACCACCATCGCCCAGAACTCGGTCGTCTTGAAGGCGGCCTTGGTCTCCGTGGAGAGACGGCGGACCACGCCACGCCTCTCGGATTGTTCTCTTGCGCCGACATTTCCGGCGCGAGCCGTTGCTGACTCCATGTCTTTCCTCCTCAGTGGTTTGGTTCCCTAGCTACGCAACGAAAGGCGCGGCTGGGTTGCAACTTCTTCCCTGAGAGGTCTCTCCGCCAACGTGGTGGAAGACAGGAAATCCCGTACAGAGCAATCTTTAGTTACCCCTGCGGGGGAGGTGGAAACCTGCCCGATCGCTTGTAGCCGAGCTCCGTCAACTCGACTTAGCGGCGCGGCGAGGCTGGGGCGTGGCCACTGCGGCGCAGGATCAGGTTCGCGAGGAGCAAGACGATGACGACGCCGATCAGGGCGCTGAGCACGCCACCCCAGTCGAACATCTCCTCATCGCCGATCCCGAGTCCGGCGGTGAAGATCCCCCAGCCGAGCGCAGCTCCGACCAGGCCGAGAACGATCGAGACCAGCCATGAGCGCGGCCCGCGCATCCCCTCGAAGGCGTCATTAGGAACGATCGCCCTGCCGACCGCGCCGGCGAACAGCCCCAGGATCAAAGCGCCGATCATCGATATCTCTTACCCGTCTTGGCGCAGACTGACGCAGCTCTGCACCGGCCCTGGACAGAGCGAAGTCGCAAGGTGCCGCCTCGAACCGCTTTTCTCATCAGCCACTTCTCGTCAGAATCCGCCGTTTCCTAGTATGCATGCGGAATGCCGGCGTAGCTCAGTTGGTAGAGCACTTCATTCGTAATGAAGGGGTCCCCGGTTCAAGTCCGGGCGTCGGCTCTGGCTCGCTCGATCGCCTCGGCATAGAGGCCGTGGCGGGTGTGGCGCGGGGCCGGGATGACGACGCCGTAGGCCTGCTCCATCGCTGCCGCCAGCGTCGCCTTGAAGGTGCGGCCGTGCCAGGCGTGCGGCTCCTGGGCGCGGCCGACGTGGAGGTGGACCAGCTCGTGGAGGAGGGTCTCCAGCACGTCGCCGGGGCGGATACCCGGGTAGGCGGTGACCGAGAGGCGGTACTGGGTGGGGACGGCGAAGCCGAGGCGGTTGGGGCGGTTACGGGCGCGGCGGATCTTGAGCTGGGGCGGCGACGCGGCGAGCGGGCCGTCGGCGAAGGCCGGCAGGGCCCGCAGCCGGTCCATCTCCCTGCCTAGGTCGATCCCCGCGACGCGATAGTAGGCGCTCACGGCGGGTACAGTCGCAGCCGGTGAGCCCAAGCGACGAGACGCTGATTCGAGCGGCGGGGCCCGCCGACGCCGAGGCGCTGTTCGGGCTGATCTGCGAGCTGGCCGAGTACGAGAAGCTCACCGAGCAGGTTCGGGGCGACGCCGAGACGCTGCGGCGCTCGCTGTTCGACGAGAGAGCCGGCGAGGCGCTGATCGTCGAGGCCGGCGGCGAGGCGGTCGGCTACGCGATCTTCTTCACCACCTTCTCGACCTTCGAGTGCCGACCGGGGATCTGGCTGGAGGACCTCTACGTCCGCCCCGAGCACCGGCGCGGCGGGGTCGGCCGGCGGCTGATGGAGCGGCTGGCGGCGCTCGCGGTCGAGCGCGAGTACGTGCGGCTCGAATGGTGCGCGCTCGACTGGAACGAGCTGGCGCTCGGCTTCTACGACGGCCTCGGCGCCCGGCGGCTCGAGGGGTGGACGACGCTGCGGCTCGAGGGCCAGCGGCTGCGCGAGCTGGCGAGCGGCGGATGATCGTCGACTGCGCCGTCTACGAGCGCGGCCGGCGGCGCCCTGGGCAGCTGCCGCTGGAGGAGGCCGGGGTCGCCTGCCGCGCGGACGGCGCCTTTGCCTGGCTCGGCGTGGTCGAGCCGAGCGCCGAGGAGTTCGCCGAGATCGCCGCCCAGTTCGGCCTGCACGAGCTGGCGGTCGAGGACGCGGTCAAGGCCCACCAGCGGCCCAAGGTCGAGCTCTACGGCGACACCCTGCTGGTCTTCGTCAACCCCGCCTTCGTCGTCACGGTGCGCCACGGCGAGGGCGAGCTGAGCGCGGTGCGGCAGCGGGTCGACGAGCGCCCGATCTGCTCGCACACGGCCCGGGGATGGTGCTCTACGCGATCCTCGACCACGTCGTCGACGGCTACGAGGAGGCGGCGCGCGGCGTCGACGTCGACATCCAGGAAGTCGAGCGGCAGGTCTTCTCCGGCGATGGCGCCAACCCGGCCGAGCGGATCTACAAGCTCGAGCGCGAGGTGCTCGACTTCCAGCGGGCGGTGACGCCGCTGGTGGCCGAGGTCGACCAGATCCTCCGCGGCCGCTTCGAGGTCGCACCGGAGGCGCTGCTGGAGTACTTCCGCGACGTCCACGATCACCTGCGCCGGGTCAGCGGCCAGATCGCCGGCTTTCGCCAGCTGCTCGACAGCGCCCTCAACGCCAACCTGACCCAGGTCTCGGTGCGCCAGAACGAAGACATGCGCAAGATCTCCGCCTGGGTCGCGATCCTCGCCGTGCCGACGATGGTCGCCGGCATCTACGGGATGAACTTCGACCAGATGCCGGAGCTGCGCTGGCGGTTCGGCTACCCGGCGGTGCTCGTCTTCATCGCGGTCGCCTGCCTGCTGCTGTACCAGCGCTTCAAGCGCTCGGGCTGGTTGTGACTAGACGACCACCGCGATCACGGCGCAGACCGCAGCAAAGCCCGCGAACATCGCGCCGCACATGCCGACCGCGCCTTGGACCATGGTCCGTTGCATCGCCGCCATCCGGTCGTCCATCTTCTCGAGTCGGTCATCCACCTTGTCGAGTCGGTGGTTGACTTCGTTGAAGCGTCGGTCCACTTCGTCGAAGCGCTGATCTACCCCGTCGAAGCGATGGTCGACATGCCTAGAGAAGTCGTCGAGGCGCTCGTCGGTCCAGGTCTCTCGTGCCATCGTCTGCATGAGAGTAGCGTAGACAATAAGTTGCAACATCTGGGTGCCAACTGCGTGCCAACTTCGTAGCGGCCGCGGGCACCTGCGCGGCCATTACGGCCCGCTCAGACGCCGGCGCCGACCGGCTCGCGCTGGAACTCGTGGGACTCGATCACGCGGTCGATCAGGCCGTAGGAGACGGCGTCCTCGGGAATGAAGAATTTGTCGCGTTCCATGTCGGTGTGGATCTGCTCGGCCGACTGGCCGGTGTGCTTGACGTAGATGTTGTCGAGGCGCTCGCGCAGCTCGAGGATCTCACGGGCGTGGATCTCGATGTCGCTCGACTGGCCTTCGAAGCCGCCGCTCGGCTGGTGGATGAGGATCCGGCTGTTGGGCAGCGCCATCCGCTTGCCCTCGGCCCCACCGGTGAGGATCAGCGAGCCGGCCGACATCGCCATCCCGTAACAGATGGTCGCCACGTCGGGCTTGATGAACTGCATCGTGTCGTAGATCGCCAGGCCGGCGTAGGCGCTGCCGCCGGGAGAGTTGACGTAGAGGCTGACGTCCTTGTCGGGGTCCTCGGCCTCGAGGTGCAGGAGCTGGGCGATGATCAGGTTGGCGAGGTCCTCGGTCACCTGTTCGCCGAGGAAGACGATCCGCTGCGCCAGCAGGCGGCTGTAGATGTCGAAGGAGCGCTCGCCGCGAGCGGTCTGCTCGACGACCATCGGTACCAGGGGCATGCAGTCTCCCTTTCTCGGGTGCGGACGACCAGGTGACCCTACCCAAGCGCGGCGGCGGGCTACTTCGCGTCGCCGTCGAACTTGTAGCCGACGCCCCGCACGGTCACCACCAGCTCCGGCTTCTGGGGGTCGCGCTCGACCTTCTGGCGGAGGTTGGAGATGTGGACGTCGCAGGCGCGCTCGTCGCCGTCGAACTCGGTCTGCCAGAGCTCCTCCATGATCTGGGCGCGGCGGAAGACCTCGTTGGGCCGGCCGACCAGGAGGCGCAGCAGCTGGAACTCGGAGCGGGTCAGGTTGACCGGCTCGCCGCGGACTGTGGCGACGTGGCGGACGAGGTCGATCGCGACGACGCCGGCTTCGATCACGGCGGCCTGGGCGAGCGGGCCGCGGTCGAGCTCGCGGCGGCGCAGCTGGGCGCGGACGCGCCCGAGCAGCTCGCGCACCGAGAACGGCTTGGTCATGTAGTCGTCGGCCCCGACTTCGAGCCCGACCACCTTGTCGACCTCGGCGTCTTTGGCGGTGAGGACGATGATCGGCACGGCGCTGCGGGAACGCACGTCGCGGCAGATGTCGAGCCCGCTCGGGCCCGGCATCATGATGTCGAGGATCAGCAGGTCGTAGGGGACGCCGTTGTCGAGCAGCTCGCTCGCCTCGTCGCCGTCGACCGCGGCGCTCACCTCGAACCCCTCCTGGGTCAGCGCGTAGCCGACCGAGTCGCGAACCGAGGGCTCGTCGTCGGCGATCAGGATCCGGCCGCTGCTCATCAGGCCACCGGGGTCGGGGTCGGTTGCGCCAGCGGCAGGCGGATCCAGAAGGTGCTGCCCTCGCCCTGGATGGAGTCGGCGCCGATCGTGCCGCCCATCACGTCGACCATCCGGCGGGCGATCGCCAGGCCGAGGCCGAAGCCTTCCTGCTGGCGCGACTCGCTGCGGCGGTAGAAGCGCTCGAAGACGCGCTCGATCTCGGCCGCGGGAATTCCCGTGCCGGTGTCCTGCACCTCCATCACCACCTCCCCCTCGCCGTCATGCCGGCCGCGCACGGTAACGGTCCCGGGCGGGGGCGTGTTCTTGAAGGCGTTGGTGAGCAGCCCGACCATCACCTGCCGCAGCAGGGTCGGGTCGCCGCTGGCGGCCAGATCGTCCTCGACTTCGACCTCGACCTTGATCCCGATCGGCGGCTCGACCGCGGCGATCACGTCACGCACCGCCGCCGGTACGTCGACCCGTTCGCGCTCGGACTCGCCCAGCGACTCGACCCGGGCCAGGGTCAACAGCGACTGGGTCAGCCGGTTCATCCGCTCGACGTCGTCGGCCAGCCGCGAGAGGAAGTGGTCGCGGTCGCGCGGGTCGTTCTTGGCCCCCGACTGCAGCACCTCGATCGCGCCGGAGATCCCGGCGAGCGGGTTGCGCAGCTCGTGGGCGGCGTTGGAGACGAAGTCGGCCTCGGCGAACTCGCGCCGCATCTCGTCGGTGCGATCGCGCAGCACCGCCAGCACGGCCCCCTCGTCGGCCAGCGAGCGGGCGGTCATCGCGTAGGCGCGATCGCCGATCCGCAGCGCCGGGTGCGCGGCGAAGCCGAGCTCGGCGGCGCGATGCAGAAGAGGCTGGATCGAGTCGGGCGGCTGGCCGTCCTCGAGCAGAACGGCGGCGGCTTTGTTGGAGAAGCGCACCGGGCCCTCGTCGTCGACGACGAGGACCGCGTCGGTCATGCCGTCGAAGATCTCCGCCAGCTTGTTGCGATCGGCGGTGAGGACGCCGAAGCTCTCCTGCAGCGAGCTGCGCATCGTGTCGAGTGCGCGCGCGAGTTCGCCGATCTCGTCCGGGCCGCGGACCTCGAGCTTGACGTCGAAGGAGCCGTCGGCCATCTGGCCGGCGGCGCGGGCGAGGCGGACGACCCGGTGGGAGACCCCGACCGCGATCAGGAAGCCGGCGAGAATCCCGACCAGCACGGCGACGAACAAGGCCTGGCGGTTTTCGCCGAACAGGTAGACCGAGCCGGCGGTGATCAGGCAGACCGCCGCGAAGGCGGCCGTGAGCCAAAGGCGCATCCCGATCCTCATGAACGGTTACTAACACAAAACCAATAAGCGCTCAAAGTGGGCGGAGGTGGCGGATCGGCGCCGCCATGCCAGAATCGCCGCGTGCGCACGCTCGTCTTCATCCCCGCCTGGAACGAGGAGGCCTCGATCGGGGCCGTAATCGACGGCGTCCGGACCGCGATCCCCGGAGCCGACGTGCTCGTCGTCGACGATGGCTCGGGCGACGCCACCGCTACCCGCGCCCGCGAGCACGGCGCCCTCGTCGCCTCGCTGCCCTTCAACCAGGGGCTCGGGGCGGCCCTGCAGACCGGCTACCTGTACGCGCTGCGCGAGAGCTACGAGTGCTGCGCTCACCTCGACGCCGACGGTCAGCACCCGCCGGCCGAGGTCGCGCGGCTGCTGGCGGAGATCGCCGCCGACCGCGCCGACCTCGTGATCGGCTCCCGCTACCACGCCGGTGCGATCGCCGGCGCCGACGATTACCGGCCGACCTTGTCGCGGCGGATCGGCACCGGGGTCTTCCGTTTCTTCCTCACCCTGGCGACGCGGCAGCGCTTCACCGACACGACCAGCGGCATGCGGGCCGCCAACCGGCGGGTGATGGAGCTGTTCAGCGACCGCTACTCGCCCGACTTCGCCGAGATCGAGTCGCTGCAGCTGGCGGTCCGGGAAGGGCTGCGGGTCGAGGAGGTGCCGGTGCGGATGCTGGAGCGCGCCGGCGGCACCTCCTTCCTGACTCCGGTCCGCTCCGCTTTCTTCATCTTCAAGGGCGTCGTCGTGCTGCTGGTCGGCCAGTTCCGGCCGCGCCGGGTGGGGACGGAGCGATGAACGCGCTCCTCCTCGCCGCCGCCGGCGACACCGGCAAGGTCCATCTCACCTCGCAGACGCGGATCCTCGCCGCGGTGCTGGCGATCTTCTTCATGCTGGCGATCCTCGAGCTGATCCGGCGCGACCACCTGCAGGAGCGCTACAGCGTGATCTGGTTCGTCGCCGGTCTGGGGATGCTGGCCGGTGCCGCCTTCCCCGCCCTGCTCGAGTTCGTCGCCGACCTGATGGGGGTGCGCGACACCAACGTCGCCCTCTTCTCCCTGGTCCTCCTGCTGCTGCTCGGCCTGGCGCTCAACTTCAGCGTGATCATGTCCCGCCAGGCCGCCCAGATAACGCGGCTGGCGCAGGAGCGCGCCCTGGAGGGAGTGCGCAAACGGCCGGAGGACAAAAAGGGATAGTTTCTCCAGCGATATTTGGCTACTATTTGTGGTCAAATATGGATAGCATTTCTTACACGCCGCGCCTTTCGGACGCTTTTCGCGAACGACTCTTCTCTCAGCTCGCGGCGCTGATCGTGATCGGGCCGCGCGGTGCCGGCAAGACGACTTCGAGCGCCCGCCAGGCGCAGACCGTGGTTCGTCTCGACCGCGAAGCGGAAGCGGCGGCATTCCGGGCCGACCCAGACGTTGCTCTGCGGGGCCTGGCCGAGCCGGTCCTGCTGGACGAGTGGCAGGAGGCACCGGGGGTCCTGGGCGCGGTGCGCCGCGCCGTCGATGCCGACCCGCGCGCGGGTCGGTTTCTGCTGACCGGGTCGGTCCGGGCCGAGGCAGAGCGGGAGAGCTGGCCGGGGACGGGGCGGCTGATTCGTGTCGCGATGCACCCGATGACGGTTCGCGAGCAGCTCGGCCTACTCGACGGGCCGGGCTTTATCGACCGCCTCGTGGCGGGGCAGACTCCCGCGACCCCCTCCTCCCCGCCTGACCTGCGCGATTACCTCGAGGTCGCCCTGCGCAGCGGCTTCCCGGTGCCCGCTCTGCGCCTCTCCGGCGAGCCGCGGCGAGCATGGCTGGAGAGCTACGTCGAGGATCTGCTCACCCACGACGTCGAACAGCTGGAGGAACCCACCACGAAACGGCGCGACGCCGACAGGCTGCGGCGGTACTTCGAGGCCTACGCGCTCAACTCCGCGGGCGTCGCCGACCACCGGACGATCTACGAGGCAGCTGGCGTCAGCAAAGCGACGGGAGTTGCCTACGAGGCACTGCTCAGCGCCCTGCTGATCTGCGAGCAGGTCCCCGCCTGGGGGGCGAACCGGCTGAAGCGAGTCGCGCGCCGGCCGAAGCGCTACCTGGTCGATGCCGCCCTGATCGGCGCGGCGCTGCGCCTCGACGAGCGCGGCGTGCTGGCGGACGGCGACCTGCTCGGCCGGGTGCTGGAGACGTTCGTGGCAGCTCAACTGCGACCGGAACTGCCGACCTCAGAGTCACGGCCTCGCCTGCATCACCTGCGCACCGAGCGAGGACGCCATGAGGTCGACCTCATGGCCGAGCTGCCGGAGGGACAGGTGATCGGGATCGAGGTCAAGGCAACGGCATCGCCCCACGAGAGCGACGGCAAACATCTCGCCTGGCTGCGTGGAGAGCTGGGGGAGGACTTCCTGCGCGGCGTCGTCCTGCACACCGGGCCGCGCACCTTCTCCCTCGGCGAGAGGATCGTCGCGGCGCCGATCTGCTCGCTCTGGGAGCCGGAGTGGAGCGCTACCGCCCCAGCTGTCGCTCGAGCCTGAAGAAGAGCGCCTCTAGCGCCAGCTCCTCGGAGACGTTGAGATCGAGGCGCCGGCGGCTGTCGGCGACGAGCTCAGCGGCAGTGCGGGCACGGGCGGGGTCGAGGCCGGCAGCCTGTGCCCTCAGGACGTCGAGCCGGTCGCAGTTGTAGACGACGCCCTCCGCACCTGCGGCGAGGGCGGCGAGGTCGCGAAACCAGGCGCCGGTCAGCTCCAGGGCAAGGTCGAGGATCTCGGTGCGGCGGCGGCGACCGGCCCGTTTCGCCTCGTCGGCGATGTCGCGGGCGGTCCGTTTCATCCCCGCCTCCGCTTCGGCCTCCAGTGCGTCGCGGGTCGCCGCTTCGGCCTCCTCGCCGGCCGCCGCCGCGCCGTCGAGCAGCCGTTTCCAGGGCGCCTTCGCCACCTCGCCGGCCAGCGCCGCCGCCGCGCAGCGCTCCGTCTCGACGCGCAGCTCCCGCCCCCGCTCGGAGAGCAGCAGGCGCCCCCGCTCGACGTCACCGGCCGCCAGCCGCGCCGCCGCGGTCGTCTCCTCCCCCTCGCCGCCGAGCTGGGCCTCGACGACGGCGGCGGGGAGCGGCGCGAAGTCGATCGGATGGCAGCGAGAGGCGATCGTCTCCAAGAGGCCCTCGGGCTCGGAGCTGAGCAGGATCAGGTGGACGAACTCGGGCGGCTCCTCGAGCGTCTTCAAGAGCGCGTTCTGGCTCTCGTCGCGCATCGCCTCCGCCGCCTCGACGACGAACACGCGCTTGCCTCCTTCGAACGGCCGGTAGGCGGCGGCGCGGATCACCCGCTCGCGCACGTCCTCGACCAGGTGCTGGGCGCCGCGCGGGGCGAGCCAGACCAGGTCGGGATGCGGCGAGGGATCGAGCAGGGCGCGACGCCGAGCGTCCTCGGGGTCCTCGGCGGCCGCAGCGACGATCTCGGCGGCGAAGGCTCGCGCCGCCGCCCGCTTGCCAGCGCCCCGCGGCCCCTGGAACAGATAGGAGTGCGATGGACCACTCTTCAGCGCCGCGGTCAGCGAGATCTGCGCCCGCGGCTGGTGGTCGAGCGAGATCATCCGCTTCTCCCGCGGGTGGCGCCGGAGCTGGGTGTCCGCGGCGGGTGAGCCGGGGATACCCAGCTCCGGTGGCGGGCCCCGCGGTCAGGACGCATGGTCCCTAACCGCGTCCATCACCCGCGCATGCACCTCCTCGACCGTGCCCTCGGCGTCGACGACGACGACCCGGTCGCGGGCGACGGCGGCGATCTCCTCGTAGGTCTCGGCCACCGCCCGTTGCAGCTCCACCCCCTCCGCCTCGAAGCGGTCCTCGCCTTCAGCCCGTGAGAGGCCGGTCTCGGGGTCGATCCGCAGCAGCACCGTGAGGTCGGGCCAGAGGCCGTCGATCACCGTGTCGGTCAGCGACAGCACGTGGCTGGTGCCGAGCCCGCGGGCGCCGCCCTGGTAGGCGACGCTGGAGTCGGCGAAGCGGTCGGCGACCACGGTCCGGCCCGCCTCCAGCGCCGGCCGCACCACACGCGCCAGCAGGTCGGCGCGGGCGGCGGAGAACAGCAGCAGCTCGGCGAACGGGTCGAGCTCGAAGCTCGGGTCGGCGAGCAGCCCGCGGATTCGCTCGGCGGCATCGGTTCCGCCCGGCTCGCGGATCAGCAGCGTCCCCTCGCCCAGCGCCTCGGCGAGCAGCCGCGCCTGGGTGCTCTTCCCGGAGCCGTCCACTCCCTCGAGGGAGATGAACACGCCGGCCGGCCTCAGCCTTTGGTGCCGGCTTTGGCGCGTTTGCGTCCGCGGGTGGCGGTGTCGGCTTTCGAGGCTTTCGCTTTTTTGCGTTTGCCTTTCGCCGGCGCCGCGTCCTCGTCGCCTTTGGCCGGCGGCTTCTTCTCCATCGCGGCTTTGGCGGCTTTTGCCGCTTCGCGCTCCGCCCGGCGTTTCTTCATCTCCTGCATCGACTCGCAGTCGTCGTTGAGGCAGAGGTTCCAGGGGCGGCCACGGAAGGGAACGACTTTCAGCCGCGGCGTCCGCTCGCAGATCGAGCAGCGCTCTTCGAGCCGGAAGACGTCGCCGCGCTGGGGCAGCGGGAAGGTCTGGTCGCATGACTCGGGGTCGTCGAGGGTCCAGCCGGTGCAGCCGACGAACCGTTTGCCCGATTTTTTCGCGCGGATGATCCGCAGCATGTGCGGCGAGCCGTCCTCCTTCTTGCGACCGGCTTCTTCGCAGACCTTGCAGGGGCCGAGGATGCGGTCCTCGTCCATCCCTTTCCAGATCACTTTCGCCAGGTCCTCGCGGCTCGCGTCGATCTCGGTCCAGGTGCGGTGGAGCAGGTCGCGGCTCTCGCCGACGACGACGCCCTTCGTCATCTCGCCGGCGGCGATCCGGTCCATCTCCGCCTCCAGCGTCGCCGTCATCTCCGGCGTCGCCATCGCCGGCACGAAGTTCTTGAACGCCTCGTAGAGGGCGATCCCGGTCTCCGAGGGGACCGGCGGGTTGCCGTAGACGTAGCCGCGGTCGAACAGCTTCTGGATGATGTCGGCGCGGGTCGCTTTGGTGCCGAGGCCGCGCTCCTCCATCATCTCGATCAGTTTCGCCTGCGAGATCCGGCTCGGCGGCTGCGTCTCCTTGTCGACGATCCAGGGCTCGCCCTCGAGCTCCAGCGACTGCCCCTCCTCCAGTTTCGGAATCTCCTCGTCGGCCGAGCGGGCGTAGGTATAGATGCCGGCGTAGCCGGGGTCGACGACGACCGAGCCGCGGACGAAGTAGGTCTCCGAGCCGGCCTCGATGTCGGCCCGGGTCGACTCGGTGATCATCGGCGGGCTGAAGGTGGCGAGGAAGCGGCGCACGACCAGTTCGTAGACCCGCTTCTTGGAACCGTCGAGGGCGCCGGGGTGGATCGCCTGGGTCGGGTAGATCGGCGGGTGGTCGGTCGTCTCTTTTTTGCCCCGCGTCGCTTTCAGCTCGCCGTCGAGCAGGCCGGCGGCAGCCGAGAACTCCTTCACCCGGACCAGCGAGGCGACCAGCTCGCGCACCGGCAGCGAAGCCGGGTAGACGGTGTTGTCGGTGCGGGGGTAGGAGATGAAGCCGTCCATGTAGAGGTCCTCGGCGATCCGCATCGCGCTGGCGGGGGTGATGCCGAGGCGGCTGGAGGCGTCGGTGCTGAAGGCGGTGGTGTTGTAGGGGGTCGGCGGTTTGCGCGTGTTCTTGCGCGCCGTCACCGACTTCACCGTGCCCGGGCCCTTGGTCCCGGCGAAGGCGGCGTCGACCTCGGCCCGCTCCCAGAATTTGTCGACGCTGTGATGCGTCTCGAAGCTGCCGTCGGGGTGCTGGAACTTGGCGAACAGCTCCCAGAACGGTTTCGCGACGTGGGCGCGGCGCTCCATCTCGCGCTCGACGATCAAGCCCAGGGTCGGACTCTGAACGCGGCCGACGGAGAGGAAGTTGGAGCCGAAGCGGCGGCTGGCGAGGGAGACGGCGCGGGTCAGGGTCGCGCCCCAGAGGAGGTCGATGTCCTGGCGGGCGGCGCCGGCGTTGGCGAGCGGATAGGAGAGGTAGTCGAGCTCGCTGAAGGCCCGCTCGATCTCTTCCTTGGTCAGGGCCGAGTAGCGGGCCCGGGGGATTTTCAGCGTCCCCTTTTCGCTGTCCTCGCGGGTGCCCAGCTCGGGGTTGGAGTCGAGCATCTCCTCCAGGGCCTCGAGCCCGATCAGCTCGCCCTCGCGGTCGAAGTCGGTGGCGATCACCAGCTCGTCGGCCTCTTTGGCGACTTTCTTGATCGCTTTGACGACGTTTTTGTCGGTCGGCTCCTTGATCAGCTTGGCGTCGATCAGGTCGTGCAGGTCGGTCTTCTGCCAGTTCGAGTAGCCCTCGGGGAAGGCCGGCCCGAGCACGTGGCCCTTGAGCCCGATCGTCCGGTGTTCGTCACCGGCGTCGTCGGTCCACGTGTAGAAGGGGACTTTGAACGTCTTGTCCTCGCGGGCGCTGCCCTTGCCGAGGATGTCGGCGATCTTCTTGGCGCTGTTGTTCTTCTCGGTGACGATCAGTCGCATCGGGCGGAGAAGGTAGCAGGGGCCGTCGGCCACCCCTCGCATAGGATCGGCCGCTGATGAGATGCCTGGTCACCGGCGGCGCCGGCTTCATCGGCTCGAACCTGGTCGACGCGCTGCTGGCGCGAGGCGACGAAGTGACCGTCGTCGACGACTTGCGGACCGGCCGGCGCAGCAACCTCGAGTCGGCTCTGGAAGCCGGAGCGGAGCTGGTCGAGCTCGACATCCGCGAGGCCGGGGCGCTGACCGAGCTGGCCCGCGAGCGGCGGCCGCAGCTGGTCTTCCACCTCGCCGCCCAGATCGACGTTCGCAAGTCGGTCGAGGACCCTGCCTTCGACGCCGCGATCAACGTCGGCGGCACCGCCAACGTGCTGGAGGCGGCACGGCTGGCCTCCGCCCGGCGCTTCGTCTTCGTCTCCACCGGAGGGGCGATCTACGGCGAGGGCGAAGGGCAGCAGCTGCCGCTCGACGAGTCGGCGGCGATCGCGCCGATGTCCGCCTACGGCCAGAGCAAGTACGCGGCCGAGGGCTACCTGGCTCTCTACGAACGGCTCTACGACCTCTCCGGGATCGCCTTGAGGCTCGGCAACGTCTACGGGCCGCGCCAGGACCCGCTCGGCGAGGCCGGGGTGATCGCGATCTTCTGCGGCAAGCTGAAGGAGGGCGGCCGACCGACCATCTACGGCGACGGCACCCAGACCCGCGACTACATATATGTGGGCGACGTGGTCGCGGCGGCGCTGGCGGCCGCCGAGTCGGAGGCGAGCGGCCCGGTCAACATCGGCACCGGCGAGGAGGCAAGCGTCCTGGAGCTGGCCGAGGCTCTGGGCCGCCTCGGCGGCAGCGACGGGTTCGAGCCGGAGTTCGCGCCGCCGCGGGCCGGCGAGGTGCAGCGGATCACCCTCGACGCCTCCCGGGCCGAGCGCGAGCTCGGCTGGCTGCCCGAGACCAGCCTCGAAGCCGGCCTGCGCCTCACCCTCGACTCGATCTAGGCCCCGCCGGGGTCTCTACCCTTTGTCATATGCCCGCCCAGGCCTATGCCGGCAAGGAGTGCGTCTGCCAGCTGCGCAAGGGGATCTGCGACCAGTCCTGCGTGCGGGACATGCTCGAGACCCCCTTCTACATCGCCTGCCTGAAACTGACGGGGCGGCGTTGCGTCGTCGTCGGCGGCGGCGACATCGGCCTCGAGAAGGTCGAGGGGCTGCTCGCCTGCGGCGGTGACGTCACCCTGATCGCCCCGGTCGCCCATCCGGAGCTGGAGGCCCTGGCGAGCGAGGGATCGATCGGCTGGGAAAAGCGGCCCTACGCCGGCTTGGCCGATCTCGAGGGCGTCTTCATCGCGATCGCCTGCACGAACGACACCGACGTCAACATCGCCGTCTTCGACGACGCCGAGCGGCGGGCGATGCTCGTCAACATCGTCGACGTGCCGCCGCTCTGCAACTTCATCCTGCCGGCGATCGTCCGCAGCGGGCCGTTGGCGATCGCGATCTCCACCGCTGGCGCCTCCCCCGCCCTGGCGAAGCGGATGAAGCGCGAAGTGTCGGAGCTGTTCGGCGAGGAGTACGCGCGGCTGGCGGTGATCCTCAACGACGCCCGCGGCTGGGCGAAGGGGACGCTGCCGACCTACCAGGACCGCAAGGAGTTCTTCGAGAGGATCGTCAACGGCGACCCGGACCCGGTGGCGCTGTTGCGGGCCGGCGAGGAGCCGGCGGTGCTGGCGCTGGTCGAGGCCGCCAAGCAGCGCGCCGCGGCGGCGCTCACCTAGACGGCGGTCGGGCTGGCAGGCGCGCCGCAGGCCGAGGAGCGGACGTCTTCGAGGGTGGCGCACAGCTGGTCGGCCTGGCCCTCGCTGAGGTTGGCGGCGAAGGCGACCTCGAGCTCGGCGACGACCACCGGCCGCATCTCCTCCAGCATCTCCGCCCCGGCCGGCAGCAGGGTCGCGTAGCTGACGCGGCGATCGGTCTCGCAGAAGGTCCGCTCGACCAGGCCGGCCTTGATCAGCCGGTCCACCAGCTTGGTGAGGCCGCCGCGGGTGATCACCAGCGCCTCGGCCAGATCCCCCATCCGCATCCGCTGCTCGGGCGCGTCGGCCAGCGTCGCCAGCATCTCGTACCAGGGAAGGGGCGGGAATTCCGCTTGGGCGAGGGCGTCCTGCAGCCGCTGGGTGACGGCGGCGTGGGTGCGGGTCAGCGCCCCCCATGCCTCGCCGTGAGCGGTCTGCTCGGTCATGGCTACATGATGGCAAACAACGTTTGTCATGACAATAGTTGACTCAAAAAGCATTTCTGCTACGATTGTTTCTCCGTCAAATGTTTTCCCGGCAAGAGTCTCGACAGACAGGAGCAGCGATGAGCACGCAGACGATCGAGCAGCAGATTCCAGAGGGCGCCTGGACCGTCGACCCGGTCCATTCCTCGGTCACTTTCGGGATCACCCACAACGGGTTCGCCACCTTCCGCAGCGGCTTCGGCTCCTACGAGGCGCATCTGGCCGGCGGTGAGCAACCACGGCTGGAGGGTGCGGTCGAGGTCGCCAGCATCGAGATCGAGGAGGAGCAATTGAAGGGCCATCTGCTCTCCCCCGAGTTCTTCGACGCGGACCGGCACCCGCAGTTGCGCTTCCGCTCGACCGAGCTGAGCGTCGACGAGAACGGCGGCGCCCGACTGCGCGGCGAGCTCGAGATCCGCGGCGAGACCCGCCAGGTCGAGGCGAGCGGCAAGTTCGCCCAGCTCGGCGCCGACCTCGCCGGCAGCCCCCGCGTCGGCCTCTCGTTCGCGGCCAGCGTCGACCGTCGCGACTTCGGCCTCGACTGGCAGGCGGAGCTGCCGGGCGGCGGCGAGGTGCTCGACTACGCGGTCGAGATCGCGGTCGAGCTGGAGCTCGTCGGAGAGGCGGGGTAGCGATGCGGGTCCTCGGCATCTCCGGCTCCCTGCGCCGGGACTCGTTCAACTCCGCCCTGCTGCGGGCCGCCGCCGAGCGGCTGCCCGCCGGGGCGGAGCTGGTCCCCTACCAGCGGCTGGCCGAGATCCCGCCCTACGACGAGGATGCCGAGCTGGCGGGTGTCCCGGAGCCGGTCGCCGACCTGCGGCGGGCGGTGCGTGAGGCCGACGCGGTCCTGATCGCCACGCCGGAGTACAACCACTCGCTGCCGGGCCAGCTGAAGAACGCCCTCGACTGGGTCTCGCGCCCGGCCGGGCAGAGCGCCCTGCGCGGCAAGCCGGCAGCGGCGATCGGCGCCTCGACCGGGATGTTCGGCGCCGTCTGGGCCCAGGCCGAGGCGCGCAAGGTGCTCGGCGCCCTCGGCGGCCGCGTGCTCGAGGCAGAGCTGCCAGTCGCCGGTGCCCGTCAGCTGGCCGACGAGCACGGCGAGCTGCAGCTGCCGCCGCCCCTGGCCGAGCGCCTCGACGAGCTCCTCAGCGAGCTGATCGCCGCCGCCGAGCAGGAGGCCGGGTTCCGGCGCGAGCGGACCGCCGCGGCCGCTTAAGGAACGATGCGCTCGATGCTTGGCACCCGGTCGAGTGCCTTGTCGAAGGAGGCGACGGCACCGATCCCGCTCAGCTCGGCGCTGGCTGCCAGGTACGCCTCGGCGAAATCGAGTCGCTCGATCTCGTAGAGCTCGAGCGCTCTCAGCAATAGATCCGTGTCAGCCAGGATCGAGGGCATCGACAACGCCGCGCGCATCAGCTCGGCAACGCGATCGCGGGGCACCTCGTAGAAAGATTCGAGGACGTAAACGCACTCGGCCAGGACGAGATCGGCGAGCACGAGCTCGGTCGCCGAGGCGAGGAAGTCGGTTGCCCGCTTCGCCATCGCCGGCGGATCACCGGTGAGGTGACGGACGATGACGTTGGTATCGAGCAGGACGGTCACCGATAACGTGCTTGCCGCATACCCCTGCGAATCTCGTCCCAGCTGGCGCCGCGCTTCGCCTCCGGTACCGCCACTGAACCGGCTAGATCGAGGAAGTCCTGCGTCCTCGCGAGCACAGCCCGGTTCTCCTCGACCCGAAACAGAATCTGATCTCCTGGCTCTAGCGTCAGAGCCTCCCGAACCGCTTTGGGGATCGTGATCTGGCCCTTCGAGGTCAGCTTCGCTGCGATGTCCATATTCCTTACTTTACATGAGAAGTAAGGAATACGTTGAAGCTTCTCAGGCCGCGGGCAACGCGAAGAAGGCGACGGCGGAGAAGTGGGCGATCGCGGCGGCGATCACGAAGAGGTGGAAGACCTCGTGGTAGCCGAAGACCGCCGGGCTCGGGTTGGGCCGCCCGGTTGCGTAGACGACGGCGCCGGCGGTGTAGAGGAGGCCGCCGACGGCGACCAGCAGCGCCCCGCCGACGCCCATCTCGACCCAGAGGCCCGGGAAGGCGGCGACCGCGACCCAGCCGAGCGCCAGGTAGATCAGCGCCCCCACCCACTTCGGGTGGTGGATCCAGACCATCTCGACGATCGCGCCGGCTACCGCGCCGAACCAGACGACGGCGAGGATCGCGTCGGCCAGCGGGCCGTCGAGGACCAGCAGGGCAAACGGGGTGTAGGTGCCGGCGATGAGGAAGAAGATCATCGAGTGATCGAGCCGGCGCATCCACATCCGCACGTCGGGCCGCGTCCAGTTGACCCGGTGGTAGAGGGCGCTGGTGCCGAGCAGGGCCGAGAGACTGACCGCGTAGATCGCCACCGCCAGGGTCGCCTTCGGGGTGTCGGCGAGGACGATCAGCGTTACCCCGAAGCCGAGCGAGAGGAAGAAGGCCCACTCGTGCGAGACGCCGCGCAGCTTCGGCTTGACGCTCGCCAGCGCGTCGGCGGCGGCCTCGCGCGCCGCGGTCGCGCGGTCGCCCACCGCGTCCTTGGCGGCGGTCGCCCGATCGCCCATCCGCTCCGCGCTTTTGCGCAGGTCATCGACCATGGCGAAAGAGTACCCAGCCAGACGTCTTTCTCACCCCGGCCCGGTTTGCCGAGTTTGCGGAGTTGACACAATGCGAGGGCGCTTCCGTGTCGGCTCCGAAGCCGTTATTTGCGTATTTGGAGGCTTTTTCCGTCTGAGCCTTTAGCGATCCTGCGCAGTTACCCCTGAAAGTCGCTGCGAGAGGAGAAGTTCGATGTCCCAGACCGCCACTGCCGCTCCCAAAAACGGTCTCCTGGGCCTCTCGATAGAGCGGCGGTTCTCGACTGCCGGCGTGCATCCTTTCGACCAGATCGAGTGGGAGATCCGCGATGCCGTGATCGGCGATCCCGAGAACCCGGCCTTCGAGCAGCGCGGGGTCGAGTTCCCGAAGAGCTGGTCGCAGAACGCCACCAACATCGTCGCCCAGAAGTACTTCCGCGGGCAGATGGGCAGCCCCGAGCGCGAGAGCTCGGTGAAACAGATGATCGGCCGCGTCGCGGGGACGATCTCCGACTGGGGGCGCGAAGGCGGCTACTTCGCCTCCGCCGAGGACGCGGAGGCCTTCGAGATGGAGCTGACCGCGATCCTGCTCAACCAGAAGGCGGCCTTCAACTCGCCGGTCTGGTTCAACGTCGGCTTCGAGGAGACGCCGCAGTGCTCGGCCTGCTTCATCCTCAGCGTCGAGGACACGATGGAGTCGATCCTCGACTGGAACACCAAAGAGGGCAAGATCTTCCGCGGCGGCTCCGGCTCCGGCATCAACCTCTCCAACATCCGCGGCTCGATGGAGCAGCTGCAGAAGGGCGGCACGGCCAGCGGCCCGGTCAGCTTCATGCGCGGGGCCGACGCCTGGGCGGGGACGATCAAGTCGGGCGGCAAGACCCGCCGCGCGGCGAAGATGGTCGTGCTCGACGTCGACCACCCGGACATCGAGCACTTCATCTGGTGCAAGGCCGACGAGGAGAAGAAGGCGGCGGCGCTGCGCGACGCGGGCTTCGACATGTCGATCGACGGCGAGGGCTTCACCTCGATCCAGTACCAGAACGCCAACAACTCGGTCCGGGTCAGCGACGAGTTCATGGAGGCGGTCGAGGCCGGCGAGGACTGGCACCTGACCGCGCGCACCTCCGGCGAGCCGGTGAAGACCCTGGAGGCGCGCGAGCTGATGAACCAGATCGCCGACGCCGCCTGGCGCTGCGCCGACCCCGGCATCCAGTACGACACGATCATCAACCGCTGGCACACCTGCCCGGAGTCGGGTCGGATCAACGCCTCCAACCCCTGCAGCGAGTACATGCACGTCGACAACTCGGCCTGCAACCTGGCCTCGCTCAACCTGATGAAATTCCGCCGCGAGGACGGCAGCTTCGACGTCGGCGAGTTCGAGCACGCGGTCGACGTCGTCTTCCTCGCCCAGGAGATCGTCGTCGGCTTCTCCAGCTACCCGACCGAGGAGATCACCGCCAACGCCAACGCCTTCCGCCAGCTCGGGCTCGGCTACGCCAACCTCGGCGCCCTGCTGATGTCCGACGGCCTGCCCTACGACTCCGACGCCGGCCGCAACGTCGCCGCCGCGATCACGGCGCTGATGACCGGCCGCGCCTACCGCCAGTCGGCGCTGATCGCCGCCGGCGCCACCGGCACCTACGACGAGTATCCGAAGAACCGCGAGGCCCACAACGGGGTGATGCGGATGCACCGCGACGCCTCCTACGAGGTCGACCCGAACGGCATCAAGGGCGACCTGCTCGAGTCCGCCCAGCGGGCCTGGGACGAAGCGGTCGAGCTCGGCGAGGAGCACGGCTACCGCAATGCCCAGGCGACGGTGCTGGCCCCGACCGGGACGATCAGCTTCCTGATGGACTGCGACACGACCGGGATCGAGCCCGACTTCTCGCTGGTCAAGTTCAAGGAGCTGGTCGGCGGCGGGCAGATGACGATCGTCAACCGCTCGGTGCCGCTGGCGCTGGAAGCGATGGGCTACTCGGAGGCGGAGATCGACCAGATCAACGCCCACATCAAGGAGAAGAACACGATCGTCGGCGCGCCCGGCCTGAAGGATGAGCACCTGCCGGTCTTCGACGTCGCGGTCGGCGAGCGGGCGATCTCCCACACCGGCCACATCGACATGATGGCGGCGACGCAGCCGTTCATCTCCGGGGCGATCTCGAAGACGGTCAACCTGCCGCAGAGCGCCACCGTCGAGGACATCGCCGACGCCTACACGCGCGGCTGGAAGGGCGGCCTCAAGGCGCTGGCGATCTACCGCGACGGCTCGAAGACGGCGCAGGCGCTGCGCACCGACGCCCAGGAGGAGAAGGGCGCCGAAGCCGAGGTCGAGATGGCGCAGCCGGTGCGCAAGAAGATGCCGAAGGAGCGCGAATCGATCACCCACAAGTTCGGGATCGGCGGCCATGAGGGCTACATCACCGCCGGCAAGTACGACGACGGCACGGTCGGCGAGATCTTCCTCACTGACATCGGCAAGGAGGGCTCGACGATGCGCGGGCTGCTCAACGCCTTCGCGACCGCGATCTCGCTCGGCCTCCAGTACGGGGTGCCGCTGGAGACCTTCGTGCGCAAGTTCAGCTACATGCGCTTCGAGCCGGAGGGAATCACCGGCAACCCGGAGATCCCCTTCGCCAAATCGATGCCGGACTACATCATGCTCTGGCTCGCGAGCCGCTTCATCGAGGACACCGAGACGCTCGAGGAACTGGGGATCCTGACCCAGGAGGTCCGCCACAAGAAGGACGCGGAAACCTCCCAGCTCGGCCTCGGGATCCCGACCGACACCGCCGGCCCCGCCAACGGCGGCAACGGCGGCGCCGGCAAGGGCGGCGAGTCGGTCCCGGCCGCGGCGGCCTTCACCGACACCCCCCCGGTCGTGCCGGCGAAGATGTCCGGCCTCGACCTCGGCCCCGCCTGCGAGCATTGCTGCGGCATGATGCAGCGCACCGGAAGTTGCTACACGTGCTCATCTTGT
>DATHUE010000175.1:0-18549 GCA_035462545.1 Solirubrobacterales bacterium | reverse complement strand
AACTCGGCGGCGCCGACCGTCGACTCGATCCCGTTGACGTAGAAGAGCCAGTCGAAGTAACGGCCCTCGCGCGAGGTCCCCGCCGCCCCCTCGATCCCCTGCACGAAGCGGCCGCTGTAGCGGGTGGCGATCTCGGTGCTGCGTTCCAGCACCCGCATCACCGTGTCGGCCTCGGTCACCTCGTCGACCTCGCGCGCGAGCACGACCTCGCGGCCGTAGTCGTGGCTGACGGTCAGCCGAACCGGGTCCAGCCCCTCGCCGGGGCCGAGGCCGCAGCCGGCAACCGCGAGCAGCGCCAGCAGCGCGCTCGCGATCGCCGTGCCGCGGCGAGGGCTCAACTGGCCGGCGGGCAGGGCCCCCCGGCGCAGATCGCAACGGCGGCGGAGGGGATTTCCTTGCCGTGGGTGGCGCGGATCTCGCCCGGCATCGTCAGCGAGACCGTGGTCGTGCCGTCGGCCGCCGTCGGCTCCGTTGCCCCGGTCACCTTCGCCCCCGCGACCGGCTTCTTCTTGCCCTGTTCGTCGTAGGAGAGGACCTTGACCCGGAACGGGGTCCCGGCGGTCGCGGTCGACGGCACCCGCAGCGCCAGCTCGTTCGGGTACGGGAAGGAGCTGGCGTAGGCCCAGAGCACTTCGTCACCGGGCTTCAGCTTGACGGCGTCGCCGCCGACCATCGAGCCCTTGTGGTTGACCTTCAGGTACCAGGATGCCTTGCCGGAGACGACGCTGCCGCCGACGCCGCAGATCCCGAGGCCGAAGTCGAAGGCGTCGGTGATCGACAGCGGCCGCAGGGCCGAGGTCCTCTTCGCCGCCTGGGCGAGCAGCCCCATCGCGGTCGCGCCTTTGACGGTCACCGACTTGCCGCTGCCGGCGTTTTCGGGGCCGAAGCACTTTGCCCGGGTGCTGGTCTTGATCGCGGTCGTGCCGGTGCTCAGCGTCTGTTCGCTCAGCACCTTGCCGCCCTTGCCGATCACCCGCAGGTCGGCGGAGACGCCCTTGGCGAGCGCCGACGCGGTCAGCGGGAGGGACATGGTTAGGGCCAGCGCGCAGCACGCGAGTAGCCGGATTGAAACGAGTCTTGGCATTGAAGCCGCCCTTTCCTCGAGGGTCGTAATGGCTGGCCGGGGACAGGTCTCCTGGCTTCCGGGGTGGTCGGCCGCACCTTCCCGGGGATTCGGTGTCCTCCCCAGTGGCCGGCGCCTGGGCGCCAGCGGCTTCCTTGCCCGGTCACAGTGGCGGGACCGCGCCGGCTTCGCACCGGACTTCCCTTGACCACCGACCGTTATCTAGGCAGCGAGTGTATCCGCGGAGCCCCAGGACGTTCGTCCAGGCGCCATAAACGCTCGGGTATCTTGGCGCCAATCGACACCGCCCCGGGCATTCCGGGGCCATCTCAAGGGGGATCTGGATGGGCAGGGAACTGCGGCAATGGCCGGCGCTGACGCTTGCGCTGATCGCGCTCCTGGCGGCACTCGGCGGCGGCGCCTACGCGGCGAAGAAGGCGACCAAGATCGACGGCAAGAAGATCCGGGTCAAGTCGCTGCCCGGCAACCGGCTGAAACCGGCCTCGCTGCCGGCCAACCGGCTGCAGCCGGGGGCGATCCCGGGCGACCGGCTGGCGCCGAACTCGATCACCGGCGTCCAGATCGACGCCGCGACGCTGGGGACCGTGCCGAGCGCCGTCCACGCCAGCACCGCCGACAGCGCCCGCGACGCCGAAACCGCCCTGCACGCGGTCAACGCCGTCACCGCCGGCAAAGTCAACGGCTACAGCGCCGGCTGCCTGCCCAGCGACCGCCTCTTCGCCGGCTCCTGCTGGGACGCCGCCCCGAGCGAGTCGGCCCTCAACGCCCCGGCCGCCGCGGCCGCCTGCGCGGCAGCGGGGGCGGAGCTGCCAAGCGCCCTGCTGCTGGCCGCCTTCGCCGCCCAGCCCGGCATCGGCCTGGCAAGTGAAGAGTGGACTGGGGACATCACCAATGTCTCGGGCGTGAATCAGTACGCGGTGGTCACCATTTCTGCCGCCGCACAACTCTCCTCTGACCTTCCCACCGCCACCAAGAAATTCCGCTGCGTCACTCCCCTCCTCTCCTGACACCCAGCCCTCCTCCTGTCTTTTGTATCCCTGTGGGTGACAAAAGACAGGAGGAGACCCCGTTGGCCGGCGAACACCGCTCTCTATCCTGGCCTGGCATGCGGTACTCGCACCCGGCTCACCCCCGCGCGGCGGGGCTGCTCGCGCTCCTCGGTCTGACGGCGGCGCTCGTCGCGCTCGCCTGGCCGGCGGCGGCAGCCGCCTCCCCCCGCGTCCACCCCACCGGCCCCGGGCTCAGCGCCGCCCAGGCGCGGGCGGAAGCGGAACGGGTGCGGCGCTACTGGACGCCGGCGCGGATGCGCAGCGCCAAACCGCTCGACATGGCCCTCGGGGACCGCCGCCTGCGCCCCTACGCAGCGCCGGACTCGAACCCACTCGCGGTCGCCAGCTTCAAGCCCATCACGACCCCGACCGTCTTCCCCTACTCGGTCAACGGCCGCATCTTCGTCCGCCAGGGAAGGGGGATCGGCCACTGCTCGGGGACGGCGATCGACACCCCGACCCGGCAGCTCGTCCTCACCGCCGGGCACTGCGTCAACAGCGGCCCCCGCGAGGGCGGCCGGGCGGCGATCTGGTCGCAATACCTGCTGTTCGTCCCCGCCTACACCGGCGGCGCCGCGCCGTTCGGCTCCTTCGTCGCCCGCCAAAAGAAGGTGTTCGCACCGAAAGCCTGGACCAAGCACGGCAACCCCGACTTCGACCTCGGCGCCTTCCGCGTCTTCCCCAACGCCGCCGGGGCCCAGCTCGCCGACGCGGTCGGCGGCGGCGCCACGATCGTCACCGACCTCGACCGCCACCAGAAGTTCCAGACCTACGGCTACCCGGGCGAGTCGACCCGCCTGCAGGGCTGCCAGTCCCCGTACATCGGCGACGACCCGCTCAGCTACCGGTTCGCCGGCCCGCCGACGATGGGGATCCGCTGCCGCTGGGCGCCCGGCGCCTCCGGCGGCGGCTGGCTGATCGAAGGCGGCACCCAGGTCAACGGCGTCAGCTCCTACCTGCACACCGACGACACCTCCCGCACCTACGGCCCCTACTTCAACGCCGAAACGGTCGGCAAGCTGGTCGCCGGGCTCTGACCCGGGCGCGGCGCGCTCAGGCGTCGAGCAGCCCGCGGTAGAAGCGGTAGTCGCGGCGGTCGGGCCGCAGGTTGCAGGCCAGCGCCAGGTGGTGGCGGGCGCGGTCGGTCTCGCCGGTCTTCGCGAGCGCCCGGCCGAGGCAGAAGTGGGCGTAGTCGTTGACGTGGTGGGACTCGACCACCGCCTCGAACTCAACCGCGGCCTTGGCGTAGCGGCCGGCCCGGTAGTAGGCCCGGCCCAGCGCCTCCCGCACCGACGACTTCTCCGGCGCCCGCCGCGCCGCCTCGGCCAGTGGCGGCGTCGCGTGCTCGAAGTCGCCGTCTTCGAGCAGCTCGATCCCGCGCCGGTAAAGGGTGTAGGTAGGCACCGAGCCGGAGTCGGGAGACATATCCCAAGTGTAGGAAACGGGTCCAGCCGCTCCGCGCAGCGGCGGCGGCGCCCAGATGTTTGACTTGAGGCGATGAGCCGCACCGCGATCGTCACCGGCGCCTCCAGCGGGATCGGCGCCGCCACCGCCCGGGCGCTGGCCGCCGACGGCCACCGGCTGATCGTCGGCGCCCGCCGCGAGGAGCGGCTGCGCGAGCTGGCGCGGGAGATCGATGCCGAGGCCATTCCTCTCGATGTCGCCGACCCGGACTCGGTCGCCGCCTTCACCGCCGCCGTGCCGGCCTGCGACGTGCTCGTCAACAACGCCGGCGGCGCCCTCGGCCTCGAGCCGGTCGCCGCCGCCGAGGAGGAGGCATGGCGGACGATGTTCGAGGCCAACGTGCTGGGGACGATGCGGATGACGCGGGCGCTGCTGCCGAAGCTGGTTGCCGGCGGCGACGGCCACGTCTTCGGCGTCACCAGCATCGCCGCCTTCGAGATCTACCGTGGCGGCGCCGGCTACAACGCCGCCAAGCACGCCCAGCGGGCGATGCTGCGGGCGCTGCGGCTGGAGCTGCTGGGCGAGCCGGTCCGGGTCACCGAGGTGGCGCCGGGAATGGTCGAGACCGAGTTCTCGCTGGTCCGCTTCGGCGGCGACGCCGAGGCGGCCGAGCGCGTCTACGCGGGGATGACGCCGCTGCGGGCCGAGGACGTGGCCGAGTGCATCCGCTGGGCTGCCTCGCTGCCCTCCCACGTCAACGTCGACGAGATCGTCGTCCGGCCGCGCGATCAGGCGGCGGCAACCGAGGTCCACCGCCGAGGCGCCTGAGGGTCGAGCCGCGGCCGGCGGAATCGTGGAATTCGGCCACCGAGTGCCGCGTCTGGCGCCCACCCCGGATCGGTGCCGGCTCCAGCCTCACGCCGGCAGGGTTGTCGCCGCCAGGTAGGCGAGCAGGCCATCCATCCCGGCGGCTTCGTGGACGCGGTGCTGCTCGTCGGCGCCGTTGCCCTCGCGAAGGACGCGCTCGACCTCCCCGATCGCGTCGACGGTGCCGAGCTCCGCCGCGTAGGGGCGCACTTCGTCGAGCGTGGCGCGGGCCAGCTCGCGGGCCGGGAGCGCTGTGCCGCCGTCGGCCAGCAGCTCCGCCTCGAGCCCGTAGCGCGCGGCCTGGAAATAGGACTCCTCGAGCGCCTCGCGGACGGGGCCGGACCCGTTCGGACGGTCGATCTCCTTCGCCGCGATCGCCTGGATCAGGGCGGCGACGGCGACGCTCGCGGCGACGTCGGTCTGCACGTCGACGGCCCGCACCTCGACCGTGCCGAGGTTCGGGTGGGGGCGCACGTCCCACCAGATGTAGGTGTAGTCGTCGACCCCGGCGGCGGCGATCAGCTGGTCGGCGACCTCGCGGAACTCCTCGAAGTCGCGGAACTCGCGCGGCATTTCGAAGCGCGGGTAGCTGCTGACGACGGCGGCGGTGCGGGCGCTGGCGTGGCCGGAGTCGGCCCCCTCCATGAACGGCGAGTTGGCGGTCAGCGCCTGCAGCAGCGGCAGGTGGCGGCGGAGGGCGTTCGCCACCCGGATCGCAGTCTCCGGATCCGGCATGCCGACGTGGACGTGCAGGCCGCAGGGCGGAGTCCGCAGCAGACTGCCGAAGTCCTTGGCGACCGGCGCGTAGCGGGGTTTCGAGACCAGCTGCGCGCGCCCGGTGGCATCGGCGGGGTGGACGCCGGCGGCGAGCAGGCCGGCGCCGGTGGCGGCAACCGCGCGCCGCAGCTCGGCCAGCTCGCGCAGCGCCTCGTCGGGGCCCGCGCAGACGCCGGTCTTGATCTCGATCTGCCCGGCGAAGATCTCGGTGCTGACCCGCTCGTCGTCGAGCTCGGCCAGGACCTGTTCGGCGGCCGGGTCGAGCTGCAGCTCGTCATCGACCAGCAGCAGCTCCTCCTCCACCCCGAGCGAAAGCGGCGCCGTCGCGCCGAAGCGGTGATCCATCGTGGCGCCTGAGTACCCGCGACGGAATTGGGCGTAAACCAAGTCCCGAGAGGGCGAACCGGAGTCGGCCCTGACAGAAGGACGGCCGGTCCGTTTAAGCACCTGGAGACCGGCCCTAACCTAGATGGATGCGATTCGATGCAGATAGCGAGCGATGAGCGAAGTCGCGGCCCCCGGGGGCAGGGCGCCGGTCGCCGCGCTGCCGAGCCTGCTCTCCGACGAGCGGCTGGCGCGGCGGGCCGCAGCCGGCGACGAACGCGCCTTCGCGGCGATCTTCCGCCGCTACCACCAGCGCCTCTACCGCTACTGCCTGGCGCTGCTCGGCAGTCCAGAGGAGGCCGAGGACGCTCTGCAGAACACGATGGTCAAGGCGCTGCGGGCGCTGCCCGGCGAGGAGCGGAAGATCGACCTGAAGCCCTGGCTCTACCGGGTCGCCCACAACGAGTCGGTCGACCTGCTGCGGCGACGGCGCGGGGCCGAGCAGCTCGACCCGGAGCTGGGGGCCGGTGGCGCGGAACCCGGCGAGCAGGCGGCGACGCGGGAGCGCCTGCGGCAGCTGATCGACGATCTCGGCCAGCTTCCCGAGCGCCAGCGCGGGGCCCTGCTGATGCGCGAGCTGTCCGGGCTGGGCTTCGGGGAGATCGGGGCGGCGCTCGGGACCAGCGCCGCCACCGCGCGGCAGACCCTCTACGAGGCACGGCTGAGCTTGCGACAGATGGACGAGGGGCGTGAGATGGACTGCG
The DNA here is from genome assembly GCA_035462545.1 of Solirubrobacterales bacterium. Classification (GTDB taxonomy): domain Bacteria; phylum Actinomycetota; class Thermoleophilia; order Solirubrobacterales; family 70-9; genus VAYN01. The sequence goes on along the minus strand of DATHUE010000175.1, from coordinate 12,280 downwards.
CGACGGCGATGAGGGCGCTGTCCGACGGCGACGGACGAGTTGCCCGTCGCCGCGAGATCCGCGCCCACCTGCGCCACTGCCCCGCCTGCCGAGGCTTCGGGGAGGAAATCGCCGGCCGCGAGCGCGATCTGGCGGCGCTGGGACCGTTGCCGGCGGTGGCCGCGGCCGGGATCCTGCAGGGCCTGCTCGGTGGGATCGGCGGTGGTGGCGGCGGCGCCGCGGCGGCGGCCGGAGCCGGAGCGGGGCTCGGCGGCTCGGTGGCGCTGAAGGCGACCGCGACCGTCGCGGTCGTCGCGGCGCTGGGGACGGCGGGCGCCGACCGCGGCGGCCTGATCGACGCCGGCCTGCCGGGGGGTGCCGGCGGCGGCGCCCCGAGCCGGGTGGAGAGCGCCTCCGGAACCAGGTCGGCAGCGGGCACGGAAGCGCAGCCGTCCGCGGGCCCGGAGGGAGGCGACGGGGCTCCCCCGTCCGTGCTGAGGGCGAACGAGGCCGCGGGGCAGACCTCGCCGGCGGCGGCCGGCAACCGCAGCGAAAAACACGGGGTCCAGCCGACCACCGCCGCCCCGGGTGCGGACCCGGCGACCTCGGCCGATCCCGGCCCCGGCGCGGAGAAGACGCTTCCAGCCGCGTCTTCGCACGGCCAGCAGACGGCAGCCGCGCACAAAGCCCCAGGCAACGGCCAGGGCAAGGGGGGCGGGAACGGCGGCGGTGCGCATCCCAGCCAGACCACCCAGCCCCCCTCGAAACCGGCGCATGCCACCCAGCCGCCGAAGCCCGAACAGCCAGCGTCGCCGTCCCAGGCGGGTGGCCAGGGGAAGCCGGCTTCGGCCGGCCCCCCGCCGCAGGCCCCCGCGGCAGACCCCGAAGGCGGTGCCGCCAAGGGCGGAAAACGGGCGGCCGAATCCGCCGGCGCCACCCCATAGAGCCCAAACGCCGGGCCCATCCCGAATCGCCGGGTTTTTTCTCGATGTTGGGCCTGACACCCGGCGATGAGGGGCGTTTCAGGGGCGATGAAGGAAATGCGGGGCCCGCTGAGGGCCTCCCGACAAGGAGGCACGATGAAGCTGCAGACGAAGATCGCCATGGTCCTCGGCGCCTTGACGCTCGCGGTTGCGCCCGGCATCGCCATCGCCGACCAGCCGGCGGAACCCGGCCACGGCCACGGCAAAGCCAAAGGCCCGAAGTACACCCCGGCACCGGAACCGCCGTCGACGCCGGGCCCCGGAGCAGGCATGCCGGAGAAGGCGAAAGCCTACGGCGTCTACTGCAAGGGCCAGAGCAAGAAGCACGTCAAAGGCCAGAAGGGCACCCCCTTCAGCCAGTGCGTCAACGCGATGGCGAAGGCGGCCAACGACGACGAGCTGACCCCGCGCCAAGCCTGCCAGGGAATGAGCCGCAAGCACGTGAAAGGCACTAAAGGGACGCCTTTCTCCCGCTGCGTCAAAGCAGCGGCGAAGCTGCGCCGGGACCAGCAGGTCTGAGCCGAGTTCACCCCGCCGGGCGGTACTGCCCTCCCCGCCCGGCGGTGCTCAGCCTTCTTCTTCGGCGTAAGCGCGGCGCAGCGCCTCGTCGAAGGACTCGGGCTCGACCCCGAACAGGGTGGCGCCGCTGGGATCGGTGACGACGGTGGCGGTGCGCAAGCCCTCGACCAGGGGACGGGCGACCTTGGTGTCGACCGGAGTGACGAGGCCGAGCCAGAGCGAGGAGAGCCAAGGGGTGATCAGCGGCACCGGCAGCTTGCGGCGCGGCCGCTTGCCCATCACCAGCGCCATCCGGTCCAGCATGTCGGCGTAGGAGAGGACGTCGGGGCCGCCGATCTGGACTTCGCGTCCTTGCGCTTCTGCGACCTCGGGGGCCCGCCGCAGGTACTCGACGACGGCGTCGATCCCGATCGGCTGGGTCTCGGTCCGCAGCCAGTTCGGCGTCACCATCACCGGCAGGCGGCCGACCAGGTAGCGCAGGGTCCGGTAGGACTCGCTGCCGGCGCCGACCACCATCGCCGCCCGGAAGTAGGTCAGCGGCGGCCCCTCGGCGGCAAGCGTCTCGGCGGTGTGGTGGCGGCTGCGCAGGTGCTCGGAGACGCTCTCCTCGCCGAGGCCGCCGAGGTAGACGACCCGCTCCACCCCCTCCCGCTTCGCCATCCGCGCGAACTCGCGCGCGCCCTCTTGCTCGCGCTCGGCGAAGCCGGCGCCGCCGCCCATCGCGTGGACGAGGTAGTAGGCGGTCTCGATCCCCTCGCCGGCACCGACGAGGCTGGCGGCATCGGTGACGTCGCCGACGTGGAGCTCGTGCCCCGCCTCCTCCAGGTGGCGGGCGCGGTCACGGTCGCGGACCAGGCAGCGCGCGGGGCGACCCTCGGCCGCCAGGGCGGCGGCCAGGCGGCCGCCGACGAATCCGGTCGCTCCGGCGATGAGGATGCGTGCCGCGATCCCCTAACGCTAGCCGGATGCAAAGCTTGGCCGGTGCGGATCCACCTCCTCGAGCGTCGTCAAAGGGTCGAGCTGCCCCCTGACCGGGCGTTTGCCTTCTACGGCGACAGCGCCAACCTGGAGCCGCTGACCCCGCCCTGGCTGCACTTCGAGGTGACGACGCCGCAGCCGCTCGTGCTCGGCGCCGGCACCCTGCTCGACTACCGGCTGAAGCTGCACGGCGTGCCGGTCCGGTGGCAGACCCGGATCGAGACCTGGGAGCCGCCGCACCGCTTCGTCGACACCCAGGCGAAGGGGCCCTACGCGCTCTGGGAGCACACCCACCTGTTCGAGCCCGTGGGAGAGGGGGCGACGACGATCGTCGACCGGGTCCGGTACGCGATCCCCTACGGGCCGCTCGGCACCCTCGCCCACGCCCTCTTCGTCCGCCGCGACCTCGACCGCATCTTCGACTTCCGCCGCGACGCCGTCGCCGCGCGGCTGCGTCCCGCCTAGTGGCCCGGCGCAAGGTCGTCGACCCGGTGGCGGAGTTCCTCCGCACCGAGGCCAGCGGTGGGCTGGCGCTGCTGCTCGGCTCCGCCGCGGCACTGCTCTGGGTCAACCTGATCGGCGTCGGCGGCTACGACTCGTTCTGGGGCACCGAGCTGACGCTGGGGATCGGCGATGCCGCCGTGACCGAGTCGCTCGGGCACTGGGTCAACGACGGCCTGATGACCCTGTTCTTCTTCCTGATCTCGCTGGAGATCAAGCGCGAGCTGGTGACCGGCGAGCTGCGCGAGCCGCGGGCGGCGGCGCTGCCGGTGCTGGCGGCGCTGGGCGGAGTGCTGCTGCCGATCGCGTTCTTCCTCGCGATCGCGGGCGGCGGCGAGGCGGCGCGCGGCTGGGGAATTCCGATGGCGACCGACGCCGCCTTCGCGATCGGGGCGATCGCCCTGCTCGGCAACCGGGTCGGGGTCGGGGTGAAGCTGTTCCTGGTGACGATCGCGGTGGTCGACGACGTCGCCGCGATCTGCGTGATCGCCATCGCCTACACCGGCGAGCTCGATGCGGCCTGGCTGGCGGCGGCGCTCGGCGGACTGGCCGTGGTGGCGACGCTGCGGGCGCTGGGGGTCCGGCGGGTGCTCGCCTACGTGCCGCTCGGGCTGTTCGTCTGGCTGGCGACGCTGGAGTCGGGCGTCCACGCCACGCTGGCGGGGGTCGCCCTCGCCCTCCTGACGCCCGCCCGTCCGATCGACGGCCGCCGCATCCTCGAGGAGCTGGAGCTGCGCCTGCACCCGGTCGTCAACCTCGGCATCCTGCCGCTCTTCGCGCTCGCCAACGCCGGCGTCGTCCTCGGCGGCTCCGAGCTCTCCGACCCTGCCGGACGCGAGGTGGCGCTCGCCGTCGCCGTCGGGCTGGTCGCCGGCAAGTTCCTCGGCATCGCCGGCGCCACCGTCGCCGCGCTGCGCTTCCGCCTCGGCCAGCTGCCGCCCGGCGTCGACCTGCGCGGCGTTCTCGGCGCCGCCGCCCTCGGCGGGATCGGCTTCACCGTCTCCCTCTTCATCACCCCGCTCGCCTACTCCGATCCGACCCTGATCGGCGCCGCCAAGCTCGGCATCCTCGGCGGCTCGGCGCTGGCCGCGGTGCTGGGGGTGGCGATCCTGGCATCAGGCGGGCGGCACCCTTCGCGGGAATGACGACGGGACGACTCAGCGCCTGATCGTCAACGGGACACCGGCCCCGATACGTCTCGCGATCCAGGTGATCGCCCTGGTGCGCAGCCGGACGCAGCCGTGGGAGGCCGCCGTGCCCGGCGCCCCGCTGAGGTTGTCGGTCCCGTGGATGCCGATCTGACCCGGCCCGCCCGCAAATTCCTGGAAGACGTTGGACCTGGCGCTGGTGGCGAGCGCAAACGGTCCGCCCGGTTCGTAGGAGGCAAGCGCCAGGCCCTCCTCGACGAAGTACACGCCCCTCGGCGTCGGCGTCGACGGCGTGCCGACCACGGCGCGGAAGTGGCGCCGGGCGAGGCCGCCGCGGAAGACGGTGAGCCACCGGGAGGAGAGGTCGATCGCCACGTGCCAAGGGGTCGAGGTGAGCTTCGTCCGCTCGGCCGCGATCCAGCCTGCGTGCCCGTTGGGCCGGCCGGGAAGGCGGACCCGCAGCCAGGTGCCGCCGCTACGGCTCCTCGCCTGGCCGAGGACCGGGAGAACGGTCCGCGTCCCGGTCAGCGGACGCCGGGCCTGGACCGCTTCGATCCGGCCCGCGTCCGCGCTCGGCGCCTTGCGGGCGACGTGGTCGCCGAGGACCACGGCAAGCGGCTGGCTGGCCGGGGCGCCGGCGCCAGCCGCCCCCGAGGGGGCCGCAAGGGCGCAGCCCACCCCGGCCGCGATCAGCGCCAGCGCCAGCGCCAGCTTCGAGCTCATCCGGTCAGGCTGGACGAGCCGGGGCGGGGCTCCAACAGGGCCGCGGCGCAGGCGCGGTAGGGAAGCGTCGTCGTCTTGGCGCGGGTGGCGTCCTTGAACGTCACCCGGACCCGCACCTGGTGCGCGCCGGGGGCGGCTCGCAGCGACATCGCGAACGGCGAGCCGATGCGGCTGCCGACCTTGCTGCGGTCGAGGCTGAAGACGACGCGCTCGATCATCCGCCCGGTCACCGCGACGCGAAATCCTGCGGTGCAGGCCTCGCGCGGAGTCGGCCGCACGGTCGCGGTGCCGTTCCGGGCCGGCGGGCGAGCTTTCGCCCGCCGAACGGGAGTGGCGGCTTTCCTGTCAGCGACCGCCGAGCCGCCGCCGGCGGGGGCCGAACCGTCCGGCGTCGAGCCGGGGCCCGTGGAACCGGGGGTCGTCGAGCCGGGGGTCGTGGGAGTCGTCGTGCCGCTGGCGCAAGAGGGCCTGGTGAGGACGTTGTTGTCCAAGCTGACTTGGCCGTTGCGGGCCAGCATCCGGCCCAGCACCGTGGCGCCGTTTTTCAGCGAGATCGAGGTGAGCGCCATCACGGTTCCCTGGAAGGCCGTGGTGGTGCCGATGTCGGCCGAGCTGCCGACCTGCCAGTAGACGTTGCAGGGCGAGGCGCCGTTGACGAGCACGACCGAGCTGGCCGATTCGGTTTTCAGTTCCGAGCCGATCAGGAAGACGAACTGGGCATTCGGATCCCCTTCGGCGTCGAGGGTGAGCGCCCCGGTGAGGAGAGCGCTCGACGAGTACCGATAGGCCCCGGGCGCGAGTTTCCTGTTGCCGAGATTGGAGCCCGTAAGGTCGTTGACGGGCAGGACTTCCTGTCCGGCCGCGACGCCGTAGGCGGCGGTGAGATCGGACTGCGCCTGAGCGGCGACCCCATCGGTGGCGTGCGTGACGCCGTTGACCACGCCGTCGGGGAAGCCGAAGCCGGTCAGGGAGGTCCCCGGGGAGACGCCGAGGTCGCCGTTGAGCACCGAGGGGCCGACGTTGGTGACGGCGGTGCCGCCGAGGACCACGAAGGGACCGGCCGTGGCGAGGTTGACCGGGGCGGCATGGACCGCGGCGGGGGCGGCAAGCGCGAGTGCCGCGGCACAGACGATCCCCGCGATCCCGCGCTTGAGATGGATCGGGCTGGACATGAGGGTCCTTCCTATGGGGAGCAGCCGAAAGATCCCGTGGCCCCGAGGGCTGCCCCGGTAGGAGGCGCGCCTGAGTAGAGAGAGGTCTGCTCCGGTGTCCGGGTGTATCGACAGATGGACCCGAAAGCTGTAACCGGCTAGGGACCGCCCCATTTCCCACTGGCCGGACAGGCTCCGACGCCTTTCTGCGTGCAGACGAAGGAGAGGACGCCTTTGGCGCTGCGCCTGATCCTGAAGGTGCGGCCGCTCGACCCTCCCGACCGGACGATCACCGCGAAGCCCATCGCGCTGAGGCTGGCGACCTTGACCTCGGGGCCACCGGGAAGCGTCGGCTCGATCGCCCGCAGTTTGGCCGCGCTGCAGCCTGCATAGGTGTTCGGCACCGCTTCGAGCGCGCAGGTCTCCATCGCCTTCCAGGTCGAGTTGGCGACCCCCTTTGCCCGCGCGTCCCGCGCCTTGCCCGTCTGCTCGGCGAAAGCCGGCAGCGCGATGCTGGCGAGCACGCCGAGGACCAGCATCACCACCAGCAGCTCGATCAGGGTGAAGCCGGACTCGTCACGGCGGAGCCTGTGGGCAGGACTGGACATGCATGGGGCTTCGGTCGGAAGTCGAGGGTTCTTCAGCGCTGAATGAGCCCACCCGAAAAGACGAATCTCTCGAACTCAACGGAGAGAGATCGACGAGGGATTCGTGCAGGCCGGCTCCCGACACGGCCTATTGTCCGAGCATGGAGTTGAGCAAGCATCAGGCTGAGGCGGTAGGGGCAGACGGCCTGGCGCCGGAGCCGCTCGTGGCGCCGGAGCCGCCAACGGCCGAGGAGCTGGACAGGGAGCGCAAGCGGTCGCGACTCAAGAAGCTCGGCGGACTCCTGATTGCGTTCGTCTTCCTGGCCAGCAAGGCCAAGGGCCTTCTCCTGGCGCTGATCAAGGTCAAGGCCGTAACCACGCTCGGGACGATGTTCATCTCGATCGCCGCCTACACCCTGGCCTTCGGCTGGCCCTTTGCCGTCGGCTTCGTCCTGCTGATCTTCGTCCACGAGATGGGACACGTCATCCAGCTGCGCCGCGAGGGAGTCGAGGCCTCTGCCCCGATCTTCATCCCCTTCCTCGGGGCGGTGATTGCGGCCAAGTCCCTGGGCGAGGACGCCGCGGCGGAGGCCCGCGTCGGCCTGGCCGGCCCGATCCTCGGCACCGTGGGGACTCTGATCCCGGTCGCCATCTGGCTGGCGACCGGCAGCGAGCTCTGGCGCGCCCTGGCTTACGTCGGCTTCTTCATCAACCTGATCAACCTGCTGCCGGTGCTGCCGCTCGACGGCGGCCGGGCGATGGCCGTTCTCGGCCCCAAGGTCTGGATCGTCGGGATCCTCGTGGCCGTCGCCGCGACCGTCTTCTTCCTCGGCCCGTTCATGCTCCTGTTCGTCCTCCTACTCGGCGGGCCCGAGCTCTACCACCGCTTCAAGGACCGGCACTCGGAGCAAAGCCGCACTTATCACTCGGTACCGACGAGGACCAAGGTCGCCGTCGCCGCCGTCTACCTGAGCCTCGCCGCTCTACTCGTCGTCGGCATCGCCGAGACCTACGTTCCCCGCACCCTCTAGTTGTGGCCAGCCGAGGGAAGCGATGACCTTGACGGAGGAGCAACACGGCAGCCAGCGTCCACAAGCCAGCGCCGTTGCCGTGGGGAGAGCGGGCGCCGTCGCCTTTCCTCCACCCTCGTATAACCCCAGCGCCGCGGTCGCCCCCTAGGGATCCCCTCCAAACCGCGGCAGCCCGTTCGCGTGGTCTCGGAGAGATCGCGCCGCATCCCCAGGACGACGACTGCGACTCCGAGCGTGCCTGCGACGATCCAGGCAATGAGATCGCTGCTCATCGACGCAACATACCGAGAGGCAGGTGGAGTGCCCCTACGGGGATTCGAACCCCGGTTTCCGGACTGAGAATTGGCTCTGCGAAGCCGTTTGCGGTCGATTCATGCCCACTGAGTCCAAGCTTGTGGCCGAGCGGGTGGGTGTCGGCGGCAGGTCGGCCGGGGCGGTTCCATCGTCCACCGCCGCCGAACTGTGTTCGTCCTTAGCCCTAGAACGACTCGGGGCCGAAGCGGCCCCACGCCACGAAGACAGCTAGTCCGAGATAGACAAGATCGGGCACGATCGTTGCCCTCTCGCCACGGCGGAGGCGCATGGTGACCGCGCCGACAAACAGCATCGCCGCACCGGTCGCGGCCAGCGGCACCAGTACCGGCGCGATGTCGAGCACGGCGGGCAGGATCAGGCCAGCCGCAACCAGGAGCTCGAGGGTCGCGATGGCCCTAAGGGCGCCGGGGCTGAAGTCTTCGACCCATTGCGCGGCGGGACCGCCCGCAGCGGCGATCTTCTCCCTGGGCACGAACGCCTTGGAGGTGCTGATTAGGAGGACGGTGGCCAGCACTCCGGCGGCGATCCACAGCGCGACGTTCATGCGGTTTCTCCTTTAGCCGGTCGGTGAGCTCCCGAACAAACCGTACAGCGTCGGTAACCCCCGACACGTCTGGAGCACCCCTGCGGAGGCCGTGCGTCTCCTCGTCCTCAAGGTAGGGCGCTCGGTGATGCTCAAGAGTGGTCGACGGTTTGCGGGCATTGCATGTTTAACAGCGCGAGGGAGAACTTCCCCCCCACCGGAGGAACCTCGGTTTGTTTGATGGCTGAAGAAAGGAAGGTGTAGGCAGATTCGGGGAATCTGCCTAAAGCGGCCTATTTCGGCTCTGCGTCATCTCTTCATCCGCCGCTGACGATCTTGATCACGCGGCGATTAGAGCCGCCGCAGCGAGCAACGGTTCCGTCCCCGTAATAGCCGAGTAAACGGCAGCGGAAGCCTTCTATTTCATGCGCCCAAGTCTCGTACTCGCTTGCGAGGACCTTCACGGCGTAGCGCCGGGCGATCGTGTCCGCGAGCTTGCACCCAACTGGACCCTTGACGTAGGGATAGGACGGCGGATGTTCGTCGATGATCCCCGGCGTAGGCCCACATGCGCGGAAGTCGTTCCCCGGCAGGGCAATCCGAGCGCTCGTTGGAGCAGCTGAAATGACTCCGACGAAAACGAGGACGGCAGATGAGACTAGGAAGGCTCGAAAGGTTTTCATGGCGCTACTCCCTCGCTGCAACTAACGCTCGGGGCGTCCGGTCAGATCCCAGGCCAGGAACTCAGTTGCCAACAAGGCGTCGAAGAAGTTGAACGTCCCGATTAGGTCATGCCCAGCCAAGTAGCGATCGTACGCCAAGCGGTCATGGGACTGGCGCTCACGGCGCCCTCTCGCCGGAAAGATCTCCTTCGACGGGCGCCACTTCCATCGAGGAGGCTCTCCCTCGCGCCACTGCTTGAGCTGAACCGCTGGTAACGGGCCATAGTGCAGCAGCTTGCCTGCGAGCCAGCGCATCCCCCGGAGGTCCTCCCGGGGAAGCCCGGCACTTCTCACTAGGAGTCCAAGCGTCCAGTCGGAATACCCGGTTCCGTCCCTCTCCGCCTTCGCCCACGTGACAAAGTTGGGGTCCCAGCCCGGACCTTCGAGGGCCTCATCGATCCGGGCCGTGATGTCTGTGCGCAGTTCGTCAGAGAGATCACGCCATACGTGTTTCATGGCGTCGTCGAGCGCCCGAACCCAGCCCACGGCCTCGGTCAGAGCGATCAGTACACGCTGTCCTCCCCGGGGCTCCGTGACGCGCGCCGCATCATCCAGCCGGCCTTGCGCCTGCTGAACCGCGTGGCTGATCAGCTCGATGCGTCTATAGATCTCGATCCCCCGGGCGAACCCGGTCTCCGTCTGTCCGAACGGTTCAGGCTCGGCGGGTGTGGCCGTTCGAGCAACAGCAGCGCCAACCTCGCTCAGACGGGCCATGGTGTCCTCGTCGGGGGCGGGCTCCTGTGCGATGGCGAGGCGGGTCCGCGCCATCTTCGGGTCGTCGTCGCTCCTATCGAGCCATTCGACGACCCATGCGCGCACGGGCTCTCGGCACCCCGGCATGTACCAGTCATCGACGAGCTTCAGGGTCGCCCACAGTCCGTCGTATTCGTCTCGGAGCGTGGCGTGAGTTCCATCGCTTCGCCACGTCGCTACCAACGTCATGAGCGGTGCATATCAGCCTGGCACCCTGGGGTGCACTCATGCGCGAAGCGCCGCGCGACCCACGTTTACGCCGCTCTTCGGATCGGTCCAAACAATTCCAGGCTCGGAATAATGCTCGGGCGAAGGGCAGATCATGCCGCGAAGGCAATACCTATCGGTCTGGCCGCATCGAGAAGTACCCGGGAGCGTCTGGGTCCTCCTCGCCACGCGCCGCGAGTTGCGTCAGGTGCTGGAGTTGGCTCTGCACGAACTCCTCTGGTATCCCAGCCTTGGCAAACATCGCCTGGGTACGTTCCGTAAGGACGCGATCAGCGTCTTGGAGCACGGATATCGCCTTCTCCAGTTCCTCGATCATCGCGAGGCGATTCTCACTCGTCCCCTGTCTCAACACCCGCGTCCTCATCCAGGAATGGATCAGCTCATTGCGAAGTTCGAGGACATCGGCCATCTGATCGGCTAGGACCCACTCACCCTGATCGCCGAGTACGCGCTTGACGTTGCTGATGTTTCTGCCGAGCGTGTTGCCGAAGAACTCGGCGAAGAGGTCATCGACCTGGCTCGTGGTCGCCACGCCTCCCTTGGTCGCCTGCCGTAAGAGCATCAGATAGTTGACGAGCCCCGCCTCGACCACCTGGCAGAAGAAAACGGCCAGGCCGAATTTGGCGTAGATCTCGCGCTGCTCCCATTCATCCCGAGGGAGTGGCTGGCGAACCTCGGCGTCGTAGCCCATGCTTGACCTCCCCTATGGCTGATACGTCCTCGTCATCGGGATCGTCACCTCGCGCGGGGAGACCGCCTCCCTGGCGACGCCAGGCAACGCAGGATCGAGCCTATGAACTCTGCAGCCCGCCTGCATTTCCTTGACCTAGACCTTGACCCGAAAGCAGAAACGCCGCCCCTCGGGCGGCGTTCTTGGCTCTACATCTGGAGTACCGCTACGGGGATTCGAACCCCGGTTTCCGGACTGAGAATCCGGCGTCCTAGTCCCCTAGACGATAGCGGCGAGGGACGGGCATTTTAGCGGGGTGGGGCGGCGGGGTGCTTCGCGGCGCTGGCCTCGGTGGATTGGCGCCAACCGGTAGATTGCCCTGTCCCGCGGCTGTGGCGGAACTGGTAGACGCGCACGGTTCAGGTCCGTGTGGGCGAGAGCCCGTGGAGGTTCGACTCCTCTCAGCCGCATTCGCTCGATGCGAACGCAGCTTGGTCGCTAGGCGACGGAGAGCGCGTCCGCGGTCTCCGGAGCGCGGGCGGCGTTGGCGGCGATCTCCTCGACGAGGCTCGGCCAGAGGTCGCGCGGCAGATCGTGGCCCATGCCCTCGATGATTCGCAGGCGGGCGCCGGGGATCGCCGCCGCGGTGGCGCGGCCGCAGGAGGGCCGGACGAGCGGGTCGCGGTCGCCGTGGATCACCAGCGATGGGACCTCAAGTCGGCGCAGGGCCTCGGTACGGCTGCCCGAGGCGGATATTGCGTGCAGCTGGCGGGCAACCCCGGCCTGGCTGTGGCCGCGGTCGTAGGAGCGGCCGGCAATCTCGCGCAAGAGGTCCTCGTCCATCGGGTAGGCCGGCGAGCCGATCACCCGGAAGGTCTTCACCGCCCGCTCGATCGCGGCCTCACGGCCGCCGGTCGTGCGCGAGAGCAGGACGCCGAAGGCCTTCAGGCTCGGCATGCCGTCGCGGCGGGTGCCGGTGGTCGACATCATCGAGACCAGCGAGCGGACCCGCTGCGGCTGTTCGATCGCCAGGGTCTGGGCGATCATCCCGCCCATCGAGGCCCCGACGACGTGGGCCGACTCGATCCCGAGGTGGTCCATCAGCCCGGCCGTGTCGGCGGCCATGTCGCGCAGCAGGTAGGGCGCGGTCGAACGGCGGCCGACGACGATGTCGAGCCGGCTCGGAAGCCCGGCGTCCCTGACCTTGGTCGAGCGGCCGATGTCGCGGTTGTCGAAGCGGACGACGCGGAAGCCGCGCTCGGCCAGTAGCGCGCAGAACCCCTCGTCCCAGGCGATCATCTGGGTCGCCAGGCCCATCACAAGCAGTAGCGGCTCGCCCTCGGGATCGCCCATCTCCTGGTAGGCGAGCTCGATCCCGTTGGCCGGCGCCAACTTCTCTTCGCCGAACTGCATTCGCGGATGGTACCCAGCCTGGCTGCCCAGCCAAACTGGGATCGCGTGGTTCCTTT
>DATHUE010000174.1:0-7084 GCA_035462545.1 Solirubrobacterales bacterium | reverse complement strand
GTGGAACTGGCTGGGATGGTGGCGATCGCCCTGGTCTCGGTCGCCGGCGCGATCGCCGTCGCCTGACCCGGCCCCGGCCGTTCAGGCCGCGGGGCCGGCCGGGCGACTGACAGGCGCCTCCAGGCGGGCGAAGCCGGTGTTGCCCGGTGAGTCGAGCAGCCGCGGGTGCAGCAGGTGGCCGAGCAGCTCGATGCCGTCGATCAGGCTCGGGCCGGGTGCGGTGAAGGCGGGCTCGGAGTCGACCGCGTAGATCCTCGCCGCGCCCAGCGAGGCGATCCGCTCCCAGTGCTCCATCGCCTGTGCCCGTGCGTCGGCGGCGGCGCCGGACAGCATCAGCACCACGACCTCGGCGCGAAGGCCGGCGAGCGCGCCCCAGCCGACTTCGGGTGGCGTCAGCCCAGGGGGGCCGGCGACGTCCTCGCCGCCGGCGATCGAGACCATCTCCGGGATCCAGAACCCGCCGACCCGGGGCGGGTCGAGCCGCTCGAGGACGATCACCCGCGGCCGCACGGCGCCGGAGACCGCCGCCCGCACCGCCGCCATCCTTCCCTCGAGTTCGCCGCGCAGTTCGTGCGCCTCCATCTCGGAGCCGTTGGCCTGGCCCTCGTGGACCAGCTCTTCGAGCATCTCGCTGAGCGTCGCAACCTGCATCGAACGCTCAATATCGCATTTGGGAACGCGGGAGGGAACTGGGAGGACGGCTTCGCGAAAAAACGAGCGGGCCGGGCAGCTATATTGGCCTCGCCGAATGGCCGAGGATCTCCCAGCCCGAAGTACCGGGCCACATAGCCGATGAGCATCCTCCTGCTCGTCTTCCTGATGCTGTTGGTCGCGATCAACGGCTTCTTCGTCGCGGCCGAGTTCGCGATCGTCCGCTCCCGCCGGGCGCGGCTGGAGCAGTTGCGGGACGAAGGCAACCGCGGCGCCCTGCTGGGGCTGCGGCTGATCGACCGCGTCGACGAGTTCGTCGCCACCTGTCAGGTCGGCATCACCCTCGCTTCGCTCGGCATCGGCTTCCTCGGCGAGCCCGCCCTGGCCGAGCTGCTGGAGCCGGTCTTCGGCGAGTTCCTCGGCCACACCGCGGCGATCGCGGTCGCGATCGCCTTCGCCTTCACGACCGTCACCTTCCTGCACGTGATCCTCGGCGAGCAGGCGCCGAAGATGCTGGCGATCGCCCGCGCCGAGACTTCGTTGATCCGGATTGCGCGGCCGCTGATCTTCTTCCGCACCGTCCTGCATCCGCTGATCATCGCCACCAACGCCCCGGCCAACTGGATCGTCCGCGTCTTCTTCCGCGTCGACCCCGACAGCGTCGGCGAGGAGACCTCGCCGGAGGAACTGCGGCTGCTGATCTCCCGCGGGGCCCAGCGCGGCCGCCTCGATCCCGGCGAGGCGGGGATGCTCGGCGGGGTCTTCCACCTGCACGAGCAGGAGGCGCGCGAGGTGATGACGCCGATCCCGGCGGTGGTCACGGTCGACGCCTCGGAGACGGTCGAGGCGGCGCTGCGCCGCTGCGTCACCTCCGGCCACACCCGCCTGGTCGTGATCGAGGACGACAACCCCGACCGGGTGAAGGGGATCGTCCACAACAACAGCCTCGCCCGCCTCTATATGAGCGACGGGCCGGAGGCCTCGATCGGGCCGGTGATCCGCGAAGCGCTGATCGTCCCGGAGACGCGCCCGCTCGACGACCTGCTCCACGACCTGCAGGTGCAGCGCACCTCGCTCTCGGTGATCGTCGACGAGTACGGCCGCACCGTCGGCCTGGTCACCGTCGAGGACATCCTCGAGGAGGTGGTGGGGGAGATCGAGGACGAGACCGACCCCCGCGCCGCCGCCCTGCGCCAGCTCACCAACGGCGACTGGTTCGTCCGCGGCCACGTCTCGCTCGGCGACCTCGAGGACGCCGGGATCGAGCTGCCGGTCGAGGGCGACACCTACAACTCGATCGGCGGCTACGTCTTCGGCGAGCTCGGCCGGCTGCCGAAGCGCTGCGACACGATCGCAGCGAACGGCTACACGATCCGGGTCGAGTCGGTCCGCGAGAACCGCGTCGAGGCGGTCCGGATCAGCGGCTCCGCCAGCAGTCCGTCTCGGTCTGAGGCTTAGCGGATCGCGTCCAGATCCTCGAGGTCGGCGATGTCGCGAGTGCGGCCGGCTGCTTCCTTCATCGCTCGCAGATCCTCGGTCGCGCAGACCGCAACGGTGACCCCGAACACCTCGGCCTCGGTGGCCCTCGAGCGCAGCTCCTCGTAGCTCGGAACCCCTTCCAGGCCCTGGACGATGTCGAGGCGACCGAGATCGGTCTCGATCGCGACCTGCTCGCCGCCGGCGATTGCGGCCGCGATCGAAAAAGCACTGCCCAGGAGCGCCTCGCCTTGCTGAACGTGGCCGCCCGCCGCCACCGTGACCTCTGCGATGCGTTTCAGGTTCTCGCCCTCAGTGGCGACGACGACATCGACATCCTTGGTTCCGCGGACGACGCCGCGGGCCGCGAGGGCCAGCCCGCCGATGAGGACGAACTCCACTTCGGCCTCGATCAGGCGCCGGAGGAGCTCGTCGAAAGAGGCCGGGCTCACCGTTGCTTGGACGCGTGCGCCATCTTGATCAGCTCGTGGCTGAGGGCTATCCCCTCCGCCAGGTTGACCGCGATGGGCCGTTGGGCGTCTTCGCGCAGGCGCCTACGGCGTACGGCCTCCGCCTCGGCGGCGGCGGTTGGCTTGTCACTGCGCTCCATCACTCGGATGGTAGCCCCGGATTCCGTCCGCACCCCTTCTTAGCTTCTCTGGGCAACCCGCGCCCCGCCCGACCGTTGGAGGTTCGATATGTGGGTTGTCCGCCTGACCGACAAGCAGCTCGAGGTCCTCAGGGCACTGCTGCGCTCCGAGGAGCACCTCGGCCCCGCCCTCAAGGGCTCCGTCGAGGCTCTCGACCTCGCCCGCTGGGACGAGCTCCCCGAGGCCGAGCTTCCCTGGGAAGAGGTCGAGATCGTCGCCCGCAAGCAGGGCGTCTCCGAGGCCGACGTCGTCTGGGACCTGAGCGGCAGGAGTCATAAATCGCTGGGTTGAGCCGGCATCGGAGTTAGAATCCATGTCATGGCTTCCCGTCCTCGAACGCTGCTGGAGCCCGGTCATGAGGCCGAGTGGGCGCACCTGAACGCCGAGAAGCGCGAATACCATCATCGGACGACCCGGGCGCTGACTCCCTCCGAGCGCATCGCACGGGGGCAGCGACTGTCTCAGCAGGCTGTGTCCTTGCTGGCCTCGACCATACGTGCTGGCCATGTCCCACGACGAGCCTTCTGGTCCTGATCTGGACGGCGTCGTCGCCGACGCGAATGCCGTCGGCCTCGCTTATGTCGTGATCGGCGGGTTCAGCGTCATGGCCAACGGCTTTCTTCGGGCGACCAAGGATTCGGATCTGCTGGTTCCGGATGGGGCGGAGACGGATGAAGCGATTCTGCGCTTTCTCGACCGGGTGGAGGCGACTCGCCTGTTCGACGGCAAGACCCTCACGATCGACGACGTTGCCGGCGCCCATCATCTTCGGGTCAACAGCCGCCACGGCATCGTCGACATCATGCGGGGCGGTCTACCTCCCCTGGACTACAAGACCGTGGCGAGCGAAGCGATCGAGGCCGAGGTGGGGGGGCAAACCGCGCCGGTCGCGGGTCTGCGCAGCATCGTCGGCTTCAAGCGCCTCGCTGGTCGGCCCCAGGACAGACGTGACCTCGAAGAGCTGGAGTCCTTTCACGGCGAGTTGCCGATCGAGCCGATTCCTGGGCTCGACAAGTAGCGCTCCATCGTCGAGAGAGGCACGAAATAGTGGTGCCGCGCTGAGCAGACAGCGCTGTACACAACCGCCTCGCTGCCCTACGATGGCGACAGGGAAGAGTGGGAGGCGCCACTGGAGGGAAAGCCAGTGGCTCCGGGTTACGAGAATCGCACAGAATTAAACATAAGCGCTACTATCCGGTACAGGGTGGTGCCTAAAGGAGCGAGCAATTGCTGGCGACAACGGTGGCTACCCTTCTCCCGTGGAGCGCATGACGGGGGACGAGCTTTTCCGCACCACGCTGCCCCCGGGCCGGCACAAGCTGCCACGCGACTTCGTCCAGCAGCACCAGCGCGCGCGTCTGTTCGCGGCGCTCGTCGAGCTGGTCGACGAGAAGGGCTACCCGGCGGTCTCCCTGACCCAGATCGTCAAGCGGGCGAGTGTCGCCCGCCACACCTTCTACGAGCACTACGAGGACAAGGAGGCGCTGTTCCTGGCGCTGTTCGACCAGGAAACGGAGCTGGCGCTGCGGGTCACCGCCGAGGCGATGGAGAAGGAGTCAGGGTCCTGGGAGGCGAAGGTCCGGACCGGCCTGGCGGCTCTCCTGGAGCTGATGGCCGGGGACCCGGCGCGAGCCCGGGTCGTCCTGATCGAATCGCAGAGCGCCGGCCCCGAGGCGCTCGCACGGCGCGCCGTCGCCTGGGAGAAGTTCGCCGAGATGCTGAGGACGGGACGCGACGACGATCCCCGCAAAGCGGATCCTCCCGGCCCCCTGGAGGAGATTCTCCTCGGCGGCGCCGCCTGGATGATCAACAAGCAGCTGGTCGCCGAGGGGGCCCGGATCGAGGACCTGCTGCCGCAGCTGCTCGAGTACCTGATCGCCCCCTACAGGGGCAACGAGGCCGCTCGCGCCCTGGTCCGCGAGGTCGTCGATGAGCGCCCCGCGCGGGACGGAGACGGCGGCTGAGCGCGGCCGCATTCTCGCCAGCGTCACCCATCTGGTCGGCGAGAACGGCTACGCCGCCACCTCGCTGAGCGAAGTCCTCGACCGCGCCGGTGTCGGGGAGGAGGAGTTCCGCCGCCACTTCGAGGACCTGCGATCCGCCTTCCTCGTCGCCTGGCAGGCGGCCAGCGACCGCTACATGGAGGCCGCTCTCGTCGCCTTCCAGGGGGAGACCGGGTGGCGGTCTCAGATCCGCGCCGTCGCCCGCTCGATCTTCGAGTTCGTGCTCCGGGACCCCCACCAGGGCCGCATCCTCTTCGCCGAGGGATGCGATCCCGAGCAGCCTGTGCGCAAACAGATCGACGATCCCAACGCGGTGGCCTTCGTCGCCCTGATCGACGCCGGCCGCCAGCAGATGCCGGACCCAGAGATGCTCACCAAGGCGACAGCCGAAGGGATCTTTGGCGCGGTCAAAGAACAGGTCGCCCGCGCCCTCGAGGAGAAGGATCTGGCCCGGCTGCCCGCTCTCTATCCGCAGCTGATGTCGATGGTCGTGCGGCCCTATCTCGGCGACCAAGCGGCGCGCGAGGAGCTGCTCCTCGGGCCTCCCCATGCCTGACCGACAGTTTCGTTCCTCGCCGACGATAATGTCTTTAGATGGCCGCAGAGAAGCCCGCGGACGACTCTTCGCTGCCGCCGGAGCTGGCCCGCCTGCCCCCGGGCCGCCACGGCCTGCCGCGCGATTTCGTCGCCGTCAACCACCGCGACCGCCTGATCGCCGCCTGTGTCCAGGTGGTGGGGGAGAAGGGCTACGTGGAGATGACCGTCGCCGACGTGATCAAGGAGGCGGCCGTCTCGCGGCGCACCTTCTACGAGTTCTTCGACGACAAGGAAGCCTGCTTCCTCGCCGCCTACGACACGGTCTTCGGGCACTTCGCCCAGCGCGCCCTGGACGCCTATTCCGCGCAGGAGGCCTGGCCCGACCGGGTGCGGGCGGGCCTGCGGGCGATGCTCCAGTTCCTCGCCGCCGAGCCGCTTCTGGCCCGCCTGATGATGGTCGAGCCGCTGGCGGCGGGCCCGCCCCTCTCCGACCACCATCGCGAGGGAATCGGCCGCTTCGCCTCGCTGCTGGACGCCGGCCGCGAGGAGGGCGCGGAAAGCCCGGCGGAGGGGACCGCGGACTTCGTTCTCGCGGGGGCGGCGTTCCTGATCATCCAGCGAATCATCGCCGGCGAAGCGGAGCAGCTGGAAGAGCTGCTGCCGGCCATCCTCGAGTCGGTTCTGGCCCCCTATCTCGGGCCCGCCGCAGCGGAGCGCATCGCCCGCGAGTAGCGACGCGCTCCAAACACCAAGCACCTGAACTGGTACTTGGGTTGACATTTAGATTCCGATCTGTTTATCCTGTCGCCAGCTCCGCCAAGGGAAAGCGGGGCACAGGGAAAGACACAGGCCTGGGCAGGCCAGGGGAGCGCGCCGGAGCACCGGCCGCACTTATGGGCCAGGTCAGAACAGGAGAGAGATCGAGTGAGACGCCTAGCGAAGGCAATGTCCGCGTTCACCCACGGCCGCAGCGGCTCCGCTGACGGTCGCGACGCCGTTGCCCTCGCCACCCGTGGTGCCTCGCTCGACGCCAGAGGGAGTGGTGCGCGCTCAGCCGGTCTTCTCGCGGCGCTCCTGGCCGCTCTTCTCCTCGCCTCCCTCTTCGCGATCGCGACAAGCGCCCAGGGGGCCACTGTGGGCAGTCGCGTCCAGCTAGGCACCTTCTGTACGGAAACGGGCGAAACGGGAGGCAGGTGTGGCGCGGCTCGAGGCGTTGCGGTCAACCGCTCGGGGGTAGGCGGTGTCGATCCCGGAACGGTCTACATCGCCAACTTCCTGAATCGCCGTATCGAGCAGTTCTCCGAAGGGGAGTTCGTCCGCGCCTTCGGTTGGGACGTGGTGGCCAGCGGCGAGAACGACGTCGGCGTCGGATTCGAGATCTGCGAGGCAGACTCCGACCCCGTCGATGTCTGTAAGCAGGGCCTGCAGGTGCCTGACCCCGGGGCTATCTCCAACACCGAAGACGTGGTGGTCGATCCGCAGACCGGGAACGTCTTGGTCGCCGACAATGGCGGCGCCGCTGGTAAGCGCATAAGCGTCTATTCGGCTACCGGCGAGTTCCAGGCCGCTTTCGGGATCGGGGTTCAAACCGGTGCCCCTTCGCTGGAGCTCTGCACGGCAACGACCGGCTGCCAGGCGGGAACTGCCTCGGTTGCCGCCGGGGGACTGAGCAACCTCTTGAAGGCAGCTCTCGCGGTCGACCCCGTCAGCGGCAACCTCTTCGTCGGCGAGCGCGGCACGCGCCGGGTCAGTGAGTTCAGCTTCACG
>DATHUE010000173.1:0-5415 GCA_035462545.1 Solirubrobacterales bacterium | reverse complement strand
GCAGGGTCTGCCCGCTGCGCAGCGTGCTGAGCAGGGGCGGCACCTCGTCGGACAGCTTGGCCAGCGTCACGGAGCCGTTCAGCAGGTTGCCCGTGTTGACCGCGTTGGGCGCCAGCTTGGCGTTGTTGACGGCGTTGTTCTGCAGCTTGTTGGTGGTGATCACGCCGTTCTTGATCGAGCTGGCGATCACCGCGCCGCCGCCGATCTTGGCGCTGGTGACGGCGCCGTTGCCGATGTTGCCCGGGCCGACGGCGTTGGCGCCGATCTTCCCGGGGCCGACCGCCCGGGGTGCGATCTTGCCGTAGGTGACGGCGTTGCGGGCCAGCGCCTTGGTGGTCACGGCGCCGCGCTTCAGCTGCTTCTTGCCGACGCTGTTCTTCGGCAGCCCGGCGGCGACGGCAACACCGCCGAGGGCGACGAACAGCGCCATCGAGGCGATTACGTTGGAGTAGCTGAGCCTCCTGCGAAGGCTGGAAATCATCTGTCTTGCTCCCTTGGGTCGTTGATCTTCCGGATGCTTCGATAACCGCCACCCGATGCCCTGCGTTTGATCGGGCATACTTCTCCAACATGGAGACGGCGGAGTTGATTTGGCACAACGGCGAGTTCGTGCCCTGGGAGGACGCCCAGGTCCACGTGCTCAGTCACGGCCTGCACTACGGCACCGGCGTCTTCGAGGGCATCCGCTGCTACGAGACCGAGCGCGGCCCGGCCGTCTTCCGTCACCGAGACCACCTCGAGCGCCTGCAAAAGTCGGCGGAGCTCTACTACCTCGAGCTTCCCTACGACACCGAGCAGATCCGCGAGGCCACGCACGAGCTGATCCGCCGCAACGGGCTCGGCTCCTGCTACATCCGGCCGCTCGCCTTCCGCGGCTACGGCAGCCTCGGGCTCTACGCCACCGACGCCCCGGTCGACCTGATCGTCGCCGCCTTCCCCTGGGGGGTCTACCTCGGCGAGGACGGGGCCAAGCACGGCATCCGCGCCAAGGTCTCGAGCTGGCGCCGGATCAGCCCCGCCGGGCTGATCCCGCATGCCAAGGCCTCCGGCCAGTACCTCAACTCGATCCTCGCCAAGACCGAGTCCCAGAAGGCCGGCTACGAAGAGGCGATCCTGCTCGACGAGCGTGGCTTCGTCTGCGAGGGCTCCGGCGAGAACATCTTCCTGGTCCGCGACGGCGAGATCGTGACGCCGCCGCACGTCGCCGCGATCCTCGACGGGATCAGCCGCAAGTCGGTGATCCAGATCGCCCGCGACCTCGGCTATTCCGTGGTCGAGCGCGACGTCGCCCGGGCCGAGCTCTACATGGCCGAGGAGGTCTTCCTCACCGGCACCGCCGCCGAGCTGGTGCCGGTGCGCGAGATCGACGACCACCCGCTCGGTGAGCCGGGCGAGGTGACTCGCCACCTGCAGGCCAAGTTCAACCAGGCGCTGCGCGGCGAAGCGGAGGAGTACCAGGAGTGGAACGACCTCGTCGAAGACGCCACGACGGCGGAGCCGGCGGGTAAGGTCGGGTCCTGATGCAGCGCAGCTTCGAGCGAATCGGGCGAATTACCGCAGCCGCCTAGCGGCTGGCGCGGCCGTGCGCCGCGCAGGTGGGCCAGCGGGCCCTCTCCCCGATCTCTCGAAACGCGAAAGGCATCACCATGGATCAAGTCAAGCTCTACGACACCACCCTGCGTGACGGCATGCAGGGCGAGGGGATGTCCCTCTCGGCGGCCGAGAAGGCGCGCGTGGTCACCGCCCTCGACCGGCTCGGCGTGCAGATGATCGAGGCCGGCTTCCCGAGCTCCAATCCGAAGGAAGAGGAGCTTTTCGAGCTGCTCTCCGGGCTGGAGCTGGAGCAGGCGACGATCTGCGCCTTCGGCATGACCCGGCGCCGCGACGCCGAGGCCGCCGAGGATCCGGCCCTGCGCACCCTGGTCGGCTGCTTCGCCCCGGTCGCGACCCTGGTCGGCAAGACCTGGGGGCTGCACCTGGAGAAGGTGACCAAGGTCTCGCGCGCGGAGAACCTGGCGATGATCGCCGACTCGGTCGCCTTCTGCCGGGCCGAGGGCAAGCGCGTCGTCTACGACGCCGAGCACTTCTTCGACGCCTACCGCGACGACCCGGGCTATGCGCTCACCTGCCTGCAGGCGGCGGTCGAGGCCGGGGCGGAGAACGTCACCCTCTGCGACACCAACGGCTCCAGCCTGCCGGACCAGGTCGCCGAGGCGACCGCGCAGGTGCTCGCCGAGCTCGGCGGACGGGCGGAAGTCGGGATCCACGTCCACGACGACGCCGGCTGCGGCGTCGCCAACTCCCTGGCGGCGGTGCGGGAGGGGGCGCGGCTGGTGCAGGGAACGATCAACGGCTACGGCGAGCGCTGCGGCAACGCCAACCTGACCTCGATCCTGCCGGCGCTGCAGCTGAAGATGGGCTTCGGGGTGGTCTCCGCCGAGCAGCTGGCGAGCCTGACCGCGACCGCGCACTTCATGGACGAGCTCTGCAACGTCACCCAGAACCCCGACGCGCCCTACGTCGGCCGCAACGCCTTCGCCCACAAGGGGGGCATGCACGTCGCCGGGGTCGAGGCCGACGCCCGTACCTTCGAGCACCTCGACCCGGCCGCGGTCGGCAACCAGCGCGCGATCCTGCCCTCGGAGCTCTCCGGCAAGGCGACGATCCGCAACCAGGCCGCCAGGGCCGGGCTGGAGATCGACGACGCGGCGGCCTCGCGGGCGGTCGAGCGGCTGAAGGAGCGCGAGCACCGTGGCTACCACTACGAGGCGGCCCCGGCCTCCTTCGAGCTTCTGCTGCGGCGCGAGGCGGACAGCTACCGGCCGCTGTTCAAGCTCGAGAGCTTCCGGGTGACGACCGAGAAGCACGCCGACGGCCGGGTCCAGACCGAGGCGACGATCAGGGTCGAGGTCGACGGCGAGCGCTACCTGCGGGTCGCCGAGGGCAACGGCCCCGTCAACGCCCTCGACAAGGCGCTGCGCAGCGCGATCGTCGAGCGCCACCCGCACCTGGCGGAGATCGAGCTGACCAACTACAAGGTCCGCATCCTCGACGAAGCCCATGGCACCGGCGCCGTCACCCGCGTTCTGCTCGACTCCGCCGACGGCGAGCGCGAGTGGGGCACGATCGGGGTCTCGGAGAACATCATCGAGGCCTCCTGGGAGGCCCTCGTCGATTCCCTGGAGTACGCCTTCCAGTGAGGCTCGATAACCAACAGGGTCAAGGGATCGAGCTGGCGAAGCCGGAGATCGGCGCCCGCGAGGAGGAGCTGGTCCTCGAGGTGCTGCGCTCGGGCCGGCTCTCGCTGGGCCCGATGGGCGAGCGGTTCGAGCGCGAGTTCGCCGCCTGGCTCGGCGTGCCCGACGCGGTGATGGTCTCCAGCGGCACCGCCGCCCTGCACCTCGGGGTGCGGATGCTGGGCTGGGGGCGGGGAGACGAGGTCCTGACCAGCCCCTTCAGCTTCGTCGCCTCCGCCAACTGTCTGCTCTACGAGGGGGCGCGGCCCGTTTTCTGCGACGTCGATCCCGAGACCCTCGACCTCGACCCTGCGGCCGCCGCGGCGGCGATGGGAGAGGGGACCGCCGGCATCCTCCCGATCCACATCTTCGGTTATCCGGCGGCGATGGCGGAGCTGGAGGCGCTTGCCGCCAAGTACGGTCTCGGCATCCTCGAGGACGCCTGCGAGGCGCTCGGTGCGGTCGACGCCGAAGGCCGCCGGGTCGGCACCCGCGGCAACCTCGCCACCTTCGCCTTCTACGCCAACAAGCAGATGACGACGGGGGAGGGGGGGATGATCGTCCCCCGCGACGGCGTCGAGGCCCCCCGCCTGCGCAGCGAGCGCAACCAGGGCCGCGCCGTCGACATGGGCTGGCTCGACCACGACCGGCTCGGCTTCAACTACCGGCTCTCCGACCTCGCCGCTGCGCTCGGGATCGCCCAGGTCGAGAAGCTGGACCGGATGCTGGAGCAACGCGCCCGGGTCGCCGCCCTCTACGGGCAGGGCCTGGCCGGGATCGAGGGCCTGCGGACGCCGATCGCCGGCCGCGGCGCCGAGGTTCGCAGCTGGTTCGTCTATCCGGTCCGGCTGCCGGCCGGCAGCGACCGCGACGCGACGATCGCCCGCCTCGGCGAACGCGGCATCGCCAGCAAGGCCTATCTGCCCTGCATCCACCTCTTCCCCCATTACCGCGAGCTGGGCTGGCGCGAGGGGCAGTTCCCGGTCGCCGAAGCGGCTGCCGCCGACTCGCTGGCGCTGCCGTTCTTCCCGGCGATGACCGAGTCCCAGGTCGAGCGGGTGTGTGAGGAGCTGGCCGCGGCAATACGATTCGCGCCATGAGGGAGGCGTCCTCCACTTCCCGGTTCCGCAAGGAGCCCGATCCGCGCTTCTGGCGGCTCAACCGCTCGCTGCCGTTCGATTGGCAGCTGGCGATCTACGACATCGACCAGTCGCAGGCGCACGCCCGCGGCCTGCGCCGGGCCGGCGTCCTCGACGACGACGAGCTCTCGCAGGTCGAAGCCGGCCTCGAGCGGGTGCGGGAGCGGATGGCCGCCCACGGATTCGAGTTCGAGGGGGCTGACGAGGACGTCCACATGGCGATCGAGCGGCTGCTCGGCGAGGAGGTCGGGCCGCTCGCCGGCAAGGTCCACACCGGTCGCTCGCGCAACGACCAGGTCGCGACCGACGTGGCGATGGTCGTCCAGGTCCACTCGCTGCGGGCGATCGAGCTCTGCACCGAGGCGATGGCGGAGCTGCTGCGCCTCGCCGAGGCCCATCGCGACTGGCCGATGCCCGGCTACACGCATCTGCAGCGCGCCCAGCCGGTCTACCTCGGCCACCACCTGCTCGCCTACTTCTGGATGCTGGCCCGCGACGTCCTGCGCTTCCAGTTCGCGCTCGACAGCGCCAGCGTGATGCCGCTCGGGTCGGGCGCCCTCGCCGGCGTCAACTGGGAGATCGACCGCGACGCCGTCGCCGAGGACCTCGGCTTCGAGCACGTCACCCACCACTCGATCGACGGCGCCTCCAACCGCGACTTCGTCCTCGATTACCTCAGCGCCGCCTCGACCTGCGCGATGCACCTCTCGCGGCTCGGCTCGGAAATCGTCATCTGGAGCTCGACCGAGTTCGGCTTCTGCGAGCTCGACGAGTCCTTCTCCTCCGGCTCCTCGATCATGCCGCAGAAGGTGAACCCGGACTCGGCCGAGCTGCTGCGGGCGAAGAGCCCGCGGGTCGCCGCCTCCTTCCAGACCCTGCTGGGGGTGATGCACGCGCTGCCGCTGACCTACGGCAAGGACATGCAGGAGGACAAGGAGCCGCTGTTCGACGCGATCGACACCGTCGAGGCATGCGTCGACGCCACTGCCGGGATGCTGGCCGGGATCGAGTTCTCACGGGCGCGGCTGGAGGCGGCCTCC
>DATHUE010000172.1:0-6490 GCA_035462545.1 Solirubrobacterales bacterium | reverse complement strand
GGCGCTCGGCGGTGACGTGGTCGCCGAAGCCGTGGCTGGCGGAGTGGTCGGTGATCGCCATGTAGGCATAGCCGCGGGCACGTCCGGCCTCGGCCATCTCGGCGAGGGTGTTGCGGCCGTCGGAGAGGGTCGTGTGGGAATGGAGGTCGCCCTTGATGTCGCCGAGCTCGAGCAGCCGCGGCAGCTTGCCCTCGCGCGCCGCCTTCAGCACGCCGCGCCCCTCGCGCAGCTCCGGCTCTATATAGGCGTAGCCGAGGCGCTCGTACACCGCCTCCTCGCTTTCGCAGAGGTCGACCCTGCCGGTCTCCGTATCGGCGATGCCGTGCTCGGAGACCGAGAGCCCGCGGCCGACCGCCTCTTCGCGCAGCTGCACGTTGTGGGCCTTGGAGCCGGTGAAGTGCTGCAGCAGGTTGCCGAAGGCGGCCGGGGGGACGATCCGCAGGTCGACGGAGACGCCGTTGTGGGTCTGCGCCCGCACCCCGTTCGGCCCCGGGCTGCCGGCGGCGGCGACCAGCGGGTTGGCGACCAGGGCCTCGGCGAGGGCTGCCGGCTCCTCGGCGGTGGCGATGATGTCGATGTCCTTGCAGGTCTCGGCCCAGCGCCGCGCCGAGCCCGCCACCTCCACCCTGTTCGCGGCGGGGTGCTCGCGCAGCGCCGCCGCCAGCTCCTCGGCGATCGGCCGGACCTTGGAGAGCAGCAGCCGTCCCGGACCCTCGCCGGGCTCGCCCAGGCGCTCCAGCCGCGCGAGGACGTTCTCCTCGACCTTCTTGCCGAGTCCCTTCACCTCGCGGATCCGTTCCGCTTCGGCGGCAGCTTTCAGGTCCTCGAGCGAGGCGACCTCGAGCTGCTCGAACAGCAGCCGCGCCGTCTTCGCGCCGAGGCCTGGCACCCGGGTGACCTCGATCAGGGTCGACGGGAACTTCGCTTTCAGCTTCGCCGCCGCGGGGATTTCCCCCTCGGCCAGCAGCGCGTCGATCTTTTCGGCGATCGTCTTCCCCACCCCGGGGATCTCGGTGGCGCGGCCGGCGGCGGCGAGCTCGGCGACCGAGACCGGGCTCTCGCGGATCGCCTTGGCCGCGGTCGAGTAGGCGAGCACGCGATATCTGACGGCGCCGTCGAGCTCGTAGAGGACGCCCAGCTCTTCGAACGCGGCGGCGATCTCGGCGTTGGTCACGCCTGGAACTTAGCGGCGAAATAGCATCGCGCCGATGCCCGAGCCGCAGAGGGGCCCCGCCTGGGTGGTGCTGCCGACCTATAACGAGGCCGAGAACATCGCCGGCCTGGTGGCGGCGGTGCGCGAGCACCTGCCGGCCGCGGCGCGGGTCCTGATCGTCGACGACAGCTCTCCCGACGGGACCGGCGAGATCGCCGACCGGCTCGCCGCCGAGCACGAGGGCGTCGAGGTGCTCCACCGGGCCCGCAAGGAAGGGCTCGGCCCCGCCTATATCGCCGGCTTCCGCCGCGCCCTCGGCGCGGGCGCCGGACTGGTGCTGGAGATGGACTCCGACTTCTCCCACGACCCGGCCTATCTGCCGCGGCTGCTGGAGGCGGCCGAGCGGGCAGACCTCGTGATCGGCTCCCGCTACGTCCCCGGCGGCGGCATCGGCGACTGGGGGCCGTTGCGGCGGGCGATCAGCCGCGGCGGCAGCTCCTACGCCCGGCTCGTGCTCGGAGTCGGCGTCCGCGACCTCACGGGGGGCTTCAAATGCTTCCGCCGCGAGGTGCTGGAGGCACTCGACCTCGACGCTGTCCAGGCCCGCGGCTACGCCTTCCAGGTGGAGCTCACCTACCGGGCGATTCAGCAGGGCTTTCGCGTCGCCGAGGTGCCGATCTTCTTCCACGACCGCCGTGCCGGCACCTCGAAGATGGACCGTGCGATAGTGGCCGAGGCGGCCTGGCGGGTTCCGGCTCTGCGGTTCCGCTCGCGGAAGCGCGAAAGTGCCGGATCTGGCCTTTGACAGGGGTCGCTATACTTTTTGAAGTATTGGACTGCAAAGCGACTTGGGAGAGCGATTGAAGTGACCGGCAAACTGCGGGACGTAACCGACGCCACCTTCAAAGCCGACGTGCTGGACGCCGACGGGCCTGTGCTCGTCGACTTCTGGGCTCCCTGGTGCGGACCGTGCCGCGTCGTCCACCCGGTCCTCGAGGAGATCGACGCCG
This sequence comes from Solirubrobacterales bacterium, assembly GCA_035462545.1. Classification (GTDB taxonomy): domain Bacteria; phylum Actinomycetota; class Thermoleophilia; order Solirubrobacterales; family 70-9; genus VAYN01. The sequence goes on along the minus strand of DATHUE010000172.1, from coordinate 4,327 downwards.
AGCGCGAGGAGCTGACGATCCTCAGCCTCAACGTCGACGAGAACCAGCAGACCGCCGCCCAGTACGAGGTGCTCTCGATCCCGACGATGATCCTCTTCAAGGACGGGGCGATCGCCAAGAAAGTCGTCGGGGCGATGCCGAAGCGGCGCCTCGAGGCCGAGCTGGAGCCGGCGCTCGCCTGAGGGCGGCGCGGGTCCGGAGGCAGCGATGCCGTTCGTCCACGTCCACTGGTTCGAGGGCCGGACCGACGAGCAGAAGGCGGAGATCGCGAAGCGGATCGAAGCGGCGCTGGTCGAGGTGGCCGGCGCCGCGCCCGAGCACTGCTGGGTGAAGTTCTCCGACTCGGCGAAAACCGACTTCATCATCGGTAAGCCGGCCGAGTAGAAAGAGGGGGTGGCGGGGCGCGCGACGAGCGGTTAGAGTCGCCTCCATGTCCCGCCTGCCGTCGATTCGCCTCGCCCTCGCCCTCGCCGCGCTGGCCTGCGCGCTGAGCCCGGCAGCGGCGAGCGCCGACCAGCCCCACTACGTGGTCAGCCTCACCGGCAAGGCGAAGAAGCTCGTCAGCATCACCACCCCGATCATCCCCGGCGGCAATTGCGACGGGAGCGTGACCGAATACGAGAACGGCTTCGTCTCGGCGCGGCTGAAGGCAAGCCCCAACGGCCCCGGGGCGCCGCTCAGCGGCGGCAGCCTCGAGTTCGGCGGCACGCTCGCCGGGCTGAAGGCGCAGATGACGCGCGAAGCGCAGGGCACCTGGACCCCCCAACCGGGCGAGGATCCCGAGTACTGCATCGTCCACAACCCTGGTCCGGAAACCGAGAAGTGCAAGCGCTTCACCGACGACGCGACGCGCAAGGGCACGGCCCCGCTGCGGCTGACGCGGGTGAAGGGCGGCAAGCTCGGCATCGGTTACGGCGGCTTCGGCGGCGTCGCAATCGACTGCGGCGTCGACCGGTTCGGCGGATACTTCCTCGAGAAAGCGGTGCCGACGACGCTGCGGCTGGGCCGCGTAACCGGCCTCGCGGTCGGCCAGAGCGTCTCGGCCAGCGGCTCGGCGACGCTGGACTACACGATCTCCAGCGTCGTGACCGTCACCAAGCTGACCTACGAGATCACGGTCACCCGCCGCTCGTAGCGCCGCCGGCGCGGCGGTCGCGCGGGTAGGCTGCCTTGATGGGCCAGTTCCGCTACGAGGGCCACCGGATCGAGTACGACAGCTACGGGGAAGGGGACCGCGTCCTCGTCCTCGTCCACGGGCTGCTGATGAATCGCCGCATGTACGAGCGGCTGGGGCCGGCGCTGGCCGAGCGCGGCAACCGGGTGGTCTGCGTCGACATGCTCGGGCACGGCCGCTCCGACCGGCCCGAGGACCTGCGCCTCTACTCGATGCCGCTGTTCGCCCGCCAGCTGGCGGCGCTGCTCGGTCACCTCGAGCTCGACTCGGCCGTGGTCGGCGGTACCTCGCTCGGCGCCAACGTCGCGCTGGAGCTGGCGACGCGCGAGCCGGAGCGGGTGCGCGGCCTGTTCATCGAGATGCCGGTGCTCGACAACGCCCTGTCGGTCGTCGCCGCCACCTTCACCCCGATCATGCTGGGGCTGCGGCTCGGGCGGCCGGCCTTCGAGCTGACCTCGCGCCTCACCTCGCTGCTGCCGCGGACCAACTTCCTGATCGACATCGGCCTCGACTGGGTGCGCCAGCGCCCCGGCCCGTCGCTGGCGGTACTGGAGGGACTGCTGCTGGGCGAGACCGCGCCGCACCGCGCCGAGCGGCAGCGAATCGAGCAGCCGACCCTGATCGTCGGCCACACCCTCGACCCGCTGCACCCGTTCAGCGACTCGGGGATGCTGGCCGAAGAGCTGCCCGACGCGACCCTGATCGAAGCGAAGTCGTTCCTCGAGTGGAGGGTCGCGCCGAAGCGGCTGGACGAGGAACTGGCCGGCTTCCTCGATCGGGTCTGGGCCCCCGAGCTCGCCGCGGTCGCGTAAAGCCGCGCGATCAGGCGGGGGCGAGAACCCGCAGGCCGGCGTCGGCACTGGCCTCGGCGAGGCGCTTGTCGTAGGTGAAGATCGCTTCCACTTTCTCCCCGAGGGAGATCGCGGTCGCCAGGTGGATGGCATCGAGAGTTCGCAACAGTGGCGGAGGGACGCGGCAGGCGCCGTCCCTCACGGCCGGGGAGAGAGGCTGGAGGACGATGCGGTGCAGTAGCCGGGTGACCTCCCCCGGGGCACCCCCGCCGATGCGAAACCCGGCGCGAAGTGCCTCAACGGCGAGGATCTCACTGGCGATCAGATGCGGCCAGCTGGCGTCGATCGCCTCGGTCATCATCGCGCTCTCCCGCTCGGCCCCGAGAAGCTTGAGGAAAGCGGAGGTATCGAGATAGGCGAAGCCGTTCGAGTCCGCCACCGATCAGACCCTGTCTTCGCGAAGCTCTTCGAGGATGCGGGTGACTCGATAGGGATCGTCAGGGTCGATCGACAAGGCTGGGGGACCAACGCGGCGCAGGTATTCGCCCATCGACTCCTTCGGCCACTCGACTCCTTCTGCTTCGAATTCGGCCCTGATCCGGGCGATCCGGTCCGGCTCCAGGTCGCGGGCGCCGCGGATCGCCAGCTCGCGGACGAGCTTGGACTCGGGGGCATCGCCGAGCTCGCGGCGGGCGGCGGCGATCGCGGCCTCGAGCTCGGGGTCGGCGGTGAGCGCTATGCGGCGGTGCTTGGTGGGCATCGCCAGGGAGTGTAACACTGGTGGTGTGACAGAAGGGGTGGAGACAGCGGTGGCTGGTTGCATGCCGCCCTAAGGCGCGGGCGAGGAAAACTCTCCCCCTTCGACTTTGGAAATTGCGATCTTCAGCTCGTGGCCGCCGATCTTGGCGGCGGTGCCGTCGCCGGCCTCGAAGGAGATCGAGGTGGCGAGCACCTCGCCGGCGAGGTAGTCCTCGTGGGCGCGAGCGGCATCGAGCAGCTCGGTCTCGCCGCCCAGCCCCAGCTCGATCCGGTCGGTGATCTCCAGGCCCGCCTCCTTGCGGGCGTTCTGGACGGCGTGGACGATCTCCCGGGCGAGTCCCTCGCGGCGCAGCTCCTCGTCGAGCTCGAGCTGCAGGGCAACGGCGTGACCGGCGTCGGCCTCGACCTCGTAGCCCTCCAGGGGCTGCAGGGCGAGGGTGACGTCGTCGGGCCCGAGCACGTGCTCGTCGCCCTCGACGCTGATCCCGACCTCGCCGCCGTCGGCCATCACCCTGGCGACGTGGGCGGCGTCGAGCGCCGCGACCGCGGCCGCGACCTGCGGCATCCGCTTGCCGAAGCGGGGCCCGAGGGCCCGGTAGTTGGGTTTGACCGCGTAGGTGACCAGCTCCCCCTCGTCGCTGACGAAGTCGAGCTCCTTGACGTTGAGCTCGGCGGTGACGAGCTCGGCGCGCGCTTCGATCGCCGCCCGCTCGGCGTCGCTGGCGACGATCACGGCGCGCCGCAGCGGCTGGCGCACCTTCGCCTTCGCCTGGGCGCGGGCGGCGCGGCCGAGCTCGACGGTGAGCCGCACCGCCTCCATCCCCGCCTCCAGCTCGGGATCGGCGAGCGTCGCGTCGACCTGCGGGAAGTCGCGCAGGTGGACGGAGTCGGCGGCGTCGCCGGCCTCCCCCGCCCCTTCGCCGCTGAGGTTGAGGTGGATCTCGTCGGCGAGGAAGGGGGTGAACGGGGCGAGCAGCGCCGCCGTCTCCAGCAGGCAGTGGCGGAGGGTGGCGAAGGCGGCCCGGTCGCCGTCCCAGAAGCGGCGGCGCGAGAGCCGCACGTACCAGTTCGAGAGCTCCTCGACGTAGGCGGCGATCTCGCGCCCGGCGGCGGTGCAGTCGAAGGCGTCCATCCGCTCGCGGACCGTGGCGACCGTGCTCTGCAGGCGCGAGAGCGCCCAGCGGTCGAGGTCGCTGCCGACTTGCGGTTCCTTTTGGACATCATCGGTCCGAAAGGAACCGCGCGATGGAAAGTCGTCGGGGCCGAGGCCCTCGGCGTTGGCGTAGAGGACCCAGAACGAGTACGTGTTCCAGAGGGTGAGCAGGAACTGGCGCACCGATTCGCCGACGGTCTCGACCGAGAAGCGATAGCCCGACCAGGGCTGCTGGGAGGTCAGGTAGTACCAGCGGAAGGCGTCGGCGCCGTGGGCGGAGATCACGTCCCAGGGCTCGACCACGTTGCCCTTGCTCTTCGACATCTTCTGGCCCTCGGGGTCGAGGATCAGGCCGAGGCAGACGCAGTTGCGGTAGCTCGCCTGGTCGAACAGCAGCGTCGACTCGGCCAGCAGCGTGTAGAACCAGCCGCGGGTCTGGTCGAGGCCCTC
>DATHUE010000171.1:0-13693 GCA_035462545.1 Solirubrobacterales bacterium | reverse complement strand
TAGACAGGGGCCGGTTAGGCGCGGCGGTCGTAGCGGCTGGAGATGTACTCGTTGACCCAGAGGCGGGAGCTGCGCCAGGTACCGTCCGCGGCCTTCGAGGCCTTGAGCCTTCCGCGCGAGGCAGCCACGCGCAGGGCGTTGGCCGACAGCTGCTCGGTGGCCAGCGCCGGCAGAGGCACCAGGCGCGAGGGCCCGGCGATCGCCGGGACGACGAACTTGTGCAGGTTGTCGAGGATCGCCCGTGCCAGGAACTCGCCGAAAGGACCCAGGTCTCCCCGGTCGGCCCGGCGCAGCCCCGCCAGGTAGCGGGCGCGATCGCCCTTGTAGATGATCGCGGGGGGGTAGCCGAGGCGAACCAGCAGCAGGTTGAGGATCAGCCGGCCGGCGCGGCCGTTGCCGTCGAGGAACGGGTGGATCTGCTCGAAGCGTGCGTGCAGGCCGGCGAGCGCCTCGGGGATCGCGAACTCCTCGGCCTCGCTCAGCTTGCGGACGTCGGCGATCCAGTCGTCGACCAGGACGGGCACCTCGGTCCACTCGGGTGGTCGCATCCCGCCAGGGAACGGTTCGATGTCGTGCTCCCGAAACGCACCGGGACGCTCCCGCGGAGTCGCCTGCGGATGGGGGGCGACGTCCCAGACGGGCCTCATCGCCAGGGAGTGGACCTCCCGCAGCTCGGTCACGGTCAAGAGCTCTCCCTCGCTCCAATCCCCCGGACGCACGCCGTGGCCGTAGACCCAGTTCGCAGCATCCGCGTAGCCCCTCACCTCGAGGTACTCGCTCAGCTCCTTGTTGCCGACCGCACGCCCCTCGGCGAGCAGCTGCTCGACCTGCTTCAGCACGAGCGTATTGCCCTCGATCGCGGTCGAGTGGTGGGCCTCCTCGATCCAGATTCCCCGCCAGATGCCCTCCGCCTCGTCGGGCGACGGCAACCCTCCCAGCCGTTCCCTCAACTCGCCGATCTGAACCTTGAGGCGCTCGTAGACAGCCTCACGCGGTGGCCTCCCCAGCCGCGGCGCACCGATTTTGTGCGGCTTAGCCACCAACTAAATGTACCGAACAAATTCAAAGTGTTCGCTGAAGGCAAAGCTAATTGCACCGAACAAATCTCGGCAGCTCCGAGCCCTTCGCTGCCGGTTTCGCGAACTTAACTACCCGCCGGCAGATCGTCGTGTTGCTTAGCCGCAGCCAGGGAGTCCGGGACGGGTGTGCCCGGCCGGACACTCAACATCGAGCCATAGCGAGATGTGTCCGGCGGGGTATACCCGTCCCGGACTCCCTGGCTACCTAAGCAGCCCGACGACCTGACGCACGGCCGTCTCCAGATCCGGATCGGTAACCAGCTCCGGCCGCTGCGGCGCCTCGTACGGGCTGCCGACGCCGGTCAGGTCCTTGATCTCCCCCGCCCGCGCCTTCGCGTAGAGCCCCTTCGGGTCGCGCCGTTCGCACTCCTCCAGCGGCGTGTCGACGAAGACCTCGTGGAAGGGAAGGCCGGCCTCCTCGTGGATCGCCCGCACCCGGTCGCGGTCCGCTTGGTAGGGACTGACCAGGGAGACGATCGCGACGGTGCCGGCTTCGGCGAGGATCTTCGCCACCTCGCCGACCCGGCGCACGTTCTCGGCCCGGTCCTCGGGGCTGAAGCCGAGGCCGGCGTTGAGCCCGTGGCGGAGGTTGTCGCCGTCGAGCATGAAGGCGTGGCGCCCGCTGGAGACCAGGGTGTGCTCGGCGGCGGCGGCGATCGTCGACTTGCCGGAGCCGGAGAGGCCGGTCATCCAGATCGTCGCCCCGCCGGCGCCGAGCGCGTCGGCGCGCTCCTCCGGCGTCAGCTGGCTCGGGTGGAAGGTGATGTTCTCGGCGATCAGCGGCACTTCGGCCGTCGCCGGCTCACCGGTGCCGATGATCATCCCGGCGGCGACCGTGAGATCGGTGGCCGGGTCGACGAGGATGAAGCTGCCGGTGTTGCGATTGAGCCGGTACTCGTCGAAGAACAGCGGCGCCGTGGTGCGGATCCGGACCCGGCCGATGTCGTTGACCTCGAGCGTCTCCGCCTCGAGGTCGCGGTGCAGGGTGTCGACGTCGAGCTCGTAGCGCAGGTCCTCGATCTCGGCGGCGGCCCATTTGGTCGTGTGCTTGAGCTGGTACGGCGCCCCGGTCCGCAGCGAGGAGGTCTCGTCGAACCAGCAGATCATCGCCTCGAAGCTGCGGTTGCCGGTCGGCTGGTTGGAGGGCCGGCAGATCATGTCGCCGCGGGAGATGTCGAGCTCGTCCTCGAGCAGCAGGGTCACCGCCATCGGCGGGAAGGCCTGGGCGACGGCGCCGTCGGGGGTGTCGATCTGGGCGATCTTCGAGGTCCTGCGCGAGGGCAGGGCCATCACCTCGTCGCCCTGCTTGAAGATGCCGCCGGAGACGGTGCCGGCGAAGCCCCGGTAGTCGCGGTGCTCCTCGGTCTGCGGCCGGATCACGTACTGGACCGGGAAGCGGTTGTCGACCAGGTTGCGGTCGGAGGCGATGTGGACGTCCTCGAGCTGGCCGAGCAGCGGCTGCCCGTCGAACCACGGCATGTTGAGCGAGCGCTGGACGACGTTGTCGCCCTCCAGGGCGGAGATCGGGACGAAGTCGAGGTCGGTGATCTCGAGCTTGGCGGCGAAGGCCGTGAACTCCTCGCGGATCTCGTCGTAGATCGCCTCGTCGTAGTCGACGAGGTCCATTTTGTTGACGCAGAGGACCAGGTGCGGGACCCGCAGCAGCGAGGAGAGCAGGGCGTGGCGGCGGGTCTGTTCGAGCACGCCTTTGCGGGCGTCGACCAGCAGCAGCGCCAGGTTCGCGTTCGAGGCGCCGGTGACCATGTTGCGCGTGTACTGGATGTGGCCGGGCGTGTCGGCGATCACGAACTTGCGCTTCGGCGTCGCGAAGTAGCGGTGGGCGACGTCGATCGTGATCCCCTGCTCGCGCTCGGCCCGCAGGCCGTCGGTCAGCAGCGCCAGGTCGGTCTGCTCGTTGCCGCGCTTCTGCGAGGTCAGCTCGATCGACTCGAGCTGGTCCTCGAAGATCGATTTCGTGTCGTGCAGCAGCCGCCCGATCAGGGTCGACTTGCCGTCGTCGACCGAGCCGGCGGTGGCGATGCGCAGCAGCTCCGAGGGCACTAGAAATACCCTTCCTTCTTGCGATCCTCCATCGCCGCTTCGGAGAAGCGGTCGTCGCCGCGGGTGGCGCCGCGCTCGGTGATCCGGGTCGCCGCCGTCTCTTCGATCACCGCCTCGTAATGGGCCGCTTCCGAGCGGACGGCACCGGTCCCGGTGGCGTCGCCGACGGTCCGGTAGCGGACCATCAGCCGCTCCACCTGCGCCCCCTCGGGCAGCGGGAAGAACTCGTTGACGGCCATCAGCAGACCCTCGTGGTCGACGACCTCGCGCTCGTGGGCGAAGTAGATCGAGGGCAGTTCGACCTGCTCGCGGGCGAGGTAGCGCCAGACGTCGAGCTCGGTCCAGTCGGAGATCGGGAAGACGCGGATGTGCTCGCCCTTGCGGTGGCGGCCGTTGAAGAGGTTCCAGAGCTCGGGCCGCTGGTTCTTGGGGTCCCACTGGCCGAACTTGTCGCGGAAGGAGAAGACCCGCTCCTTGGCCCGCGCCTTCTCCTCGTCGCGGCGGCCGCCGCCGAAGACGGCGTCGTAGCCGCCGCCCTGGATCGCCTCCAGCAGCGCCACCGTCTGGTGGCGGTTGCGGCTTTCCAACTCGTGGGCGACCTTGATCCGGCCGGCGTCGATCAGCTCCTGCACCGAGGCGACCTCGAGCCGCAGCCCGTGCTCGGCGACGGTGCGGTCGCGGAACTCGATCACCTCCGGAAAGTTGTGGCCGGTGTCGACGTGCATGATCGGGACCGGCACCGGCGCCGGCGCGAACGCCTTGCGCGCCAGGTGCAGCATCAGCACCGAGTCCTTGCCGCCGGAGAACAGCATCACCGGGTTCTCGAACTCGGCGACGACCTCGCGGATGATGTGAATCGACTCCGCTTCGAGCGTGTCGAGGTCGGTCAGCTCGACCGAAGCCGGGCGCGCCTTCGTCAACTCGTCCATCAGCCCTCGCCCCTCAGCCGCCCGCGGCGAAGCTAGTTGATTCCGCACTCGGTCTTGGCGAGGCCGACCCAGCGGCCGTCGCGCGAGGAGCCGCCCGGCCCGACCGGCTGCGTGCAGTGGGTGCAGCCGATCGACGGGTAGCCATGATCGTGAAGCGGGTTGTAGGGAAGTTCGTGCTCACGGATGTAGTTCCAGACGTCGCGCTCGGTCCAGTCCGCGAGCGGGTTCAGCTTCCAGAGGTCGAATTTCTTGTCCCAACCGAACTTCGGCGTCTTCGCGCGAGAACTGGAATCGCCGCGGCGGACGCCGGCGACCCAGCAGTCTACGGAAGAAAGGGCCCTCCGCATCGGGTCGACCTTGCGCAAACCGCAGCACGCGTCGGGGTCGCGCTTCCAGAGCTCGTCGCCGAACTCGGCGGCCTGCTCCTCGGGGGTGAGGTTGTGGAAACGGTCGAACTCGATCCCCAGCGCCTCGGCGAGCCGGTCGCGGGTTTCGTGGCTCTCCTCGAAGAGGAAGTCGGTGTCGAGGTAGAAGAAGCGCGCCTCGGAATTCACCTGGGTCGCCAGGTGCGCCGTGACCGAGCTCGTTTTCTGGAACGAGCAGGCGATGTAGTGGTCCTGGCCGAACTGGTCGAACATCCACTCCAGGGCCTCGTGCGCGGTCAGGTCCTCGAGCTCGGCAGCGACCGACTCGTGGTCGATGTCGGTGATTGTCGGCACCGTTCCGGACAAGGTGACTGGCGGCGGCTTCATGTCGTTCGCGCACGCGTTAGATCGCGCACTCCCCCTCACCGCGCTCGACTTTGTAGGGGCTGGCCCGGTTCCAGTCGATGAACTGCTGCATCGTCTCGAGGCTGAACTCGGCCGGCAGGGTCAGTTCCTTGACCTCGCTTTCGAAGCGCTCCGCTCCGACCCGCTCGGCGAAGGCGTTGAACTCCTCGCCCTCGCTGCGCTCGGCCTCGTAGACGCGGATCCAGCGCTCGACCGCCTCCGGCACCCGTTTCGCCGGCAGGCGCGATTTGAGGCGCGTGCCGAAGATCACCTCGCCGCCGACGTAGTTGCCGCCGATGTGCGGGATGTAAGCGGGCATCTGCCGGCCGCCGACTTTCAGCGAGGCGCCGTAGAAGCCGATGTTGGCGATGTGGTGCTGGCTGCAGCCGTTCGGGCAGCCGCTCATCTTGATGTGGATCCGGCGGGTCAGCGGGTCGGTGAGCTGCATCGAGGTGACCCGCTCCTTGATCGCCCGGTTGAGGCCCATCGAGCTGGTGATCCCGAGTTTGCAGCTGTCGGTGCCGGGGCAGCTGACCGTGTCGGTGATCTCGCGCGGCCCGGCCTCGTTCAGGCCGAGCTCGCCGAGCCGCTGCCAGACGTCGTAGAGCGCCTCGTCGCGGACCCAGCGCAGGACGAAGTTCTGCTGCACGGTGCTGCGGGCGTAGCCGCCGGTGTACTCGCGCATGATCGCGGCGAGGCCGCGGAACTGCTCGGGGGTGAGGTCGCCGCGCTCGATCTTCACCTCGACCGCGGAGAAGCCCTCCTGCGCCTGCGCCTGCACGTTGCTTTCGACGAAGTGGTCGAACTCGGTGCGGTCGCCGTTCGGCGAGGCCGGAGCGAGCGGCGGCGCGGGGGCGTTCGCCTCCTCGTCCTCGTCGTAGCGCAGCCGCTCGACCAGCTCGGGGCCGAACTCGCGCTCGGCGACCCAGTCGCCCCGGCGCTCCTCGTCGACCTGCTCGCGGAAGGCGTCCATCCCGATCTTGTCGACCAGGACCTTGATCCGGGCGCGGGCGCGGTTGACGCGCAGCCAGTCCTGGCGGTCGAAGATGCGGAACACGGCCTCGGCGACTTCGAGGTACTCGCCGTTGTCGGCCTCGACGAAGTCGTAGAGCGTCGGCGCGACGCGGGCCATGATCGAGGTGCCGCCGCCGACCCGGACCTCGAAGCCCTTGACCCCGTCGCGTTCGCGGCTGAGGAAGGCGATGTCGTGGATGCCGCTGATCGCCCGGTCGGCGTCGGAGCCGGTGAACGAGGTCTTGATCTTGCGCGGCATCAGCTGCGTCGTCGGGTGACGGACGAAGTAGCGGACGTAGGCGCCGGCGTAGGCGGTCGGGTCGAAGATTTCGTCGGGGGCGACGCCGGCCCAGGGGTCGCCGGTGACGTTGCGGACCGTGTTGCCGCAGCCCTCGCGCGAGGAGAGCTTCGCCTCGGCGATCTCCCGCAGCAGTTGCTCCATGTCGCGCAGCGGCACGTGGTGGATCTGGATGTTCTGGCGGGTGGTGACGTGGCCCTTGTTCAGCGGCGCGTACTTCTCGACGACGCTGGCGAAGGCCTCCATCTGCTCCGGCGTGACGCCGCCGAAGGGAAGCTTGACCCGGACCATCTGCACGCCCGGCTGGCGCTGTCCGTAGACGCCCTGTTTGAGTCGGAAGCCGATGAACTGGTTCTCCTCCAGCTCTCCGGAGAGGAAGCGCTCGGCTTCGTTGTCGAAATCGTCGAACTCACGCTCGATGATCGGGATGATGTCGCCCGGGACGTTCTCGTAAGTCTCCGGGTTGTCGATCGTGCCGACCCGCCCTTTGCCCTGCTGATCCTTGTTCTCCGCTATCGCAAGCTCCATGCGGAGGAAAATAGCAAAACCTGACTGGGATTTGGGTATTTAACTTTCGCGATCCCGTGCTGGACCGCACATGTGGCTCTGGAGCGGGCTTTGCGCGCTATGGGGTGCGCTTGCGCGCCTGCAGGACCGCAGCCGCTTCGCCGGAGTCGGCGACGTAGCCTTTGCCGTCGGGATCCAGCGGCAGGCCGGCCTCTTCCCAGCCGACGATTCCCTCGCTCAGCTTCGCCGCGTCGTAGCCGGCGTCGCCCAGCGCCGCCGCCGCCATCGTCGAGCGGTTGCCACCGCGGCAGTAGATGACGACCGGCCGCTCGCGATCGACCTCGCCGGCGCGCTCGGCCAGCTCCGGCAGCGGCAGGTGGGTGGCGCCGGGGATCCGGCCCGCCTCCCACTCGTGCTCGGTGCGGACGTCGAGCAGTTGAGCGCCCCCCTCGACCAGCCGCTGGGCCTCCTCGCGCGAGACCTCCTTGCCCTCCGTCGCCGCGTTCTCCTCGGCCATCAGTCGATCTCCGTTCCCTCGATCAGGAAGGCGACGCGGACGTGGGCGCGGTACTCGTCGAGGTTCTCACCGCGGATCCCGGTCGAGACGATGTCGACGGCGCGGATGTTCCGCAGCGTCCCCTGCGCCTGGCTCAGCGCCTGTTTGGCGGCGTCGTCGGTCGACGTCTTGGAGCTGCCGACGAGCTCGATGATTTTCACGACAGCCATCTGGCTCCTCCTTCTAGATCATCCAAGTCGCGCCCGGCCTGCTTGGCGCTGACGCCTTCGACCAGAGCCGCCCGCTGCCACGGATTGACGGCCGGCGCGGCCTCCGCGACGGGAGCGGTCTCCGCCTCGAACCGGGCGATCGCGGCGGCGATCGCCGCCGCCTCGTCTGCGCGTGCGGTGTGGCCCACGGAGCAAGCCTATCCGCCCGCGCTGGAGAGCTCCTTCCGGCGCTGCGCCAGCAGGGCGCCGAGCCGCTTCATCACCTGCTTCGGTTCGCGCTTCAGGCGCGGACCCGTGATTCGGTCGACCGCGATCCCGGCCAGCAGCAGGTCCTCGCCGCGCAGCCGGTCGGTCTCGAACGCGGCGCGAGTCCCATGGGTCTCGAAGACGTCCAGTTCGACCGCGAACCGCTCGGCTTCCCAGTAGGCGTCGAGCTCATGGCCGATCACGACGCAGTTCATCGCCGGGTGTGGCAGGCCGGCCTTGCGGACGAGTTCGAGGAACCGCTCCTCGAGGCCCGAGCGGGTAAAGGCGGGGTCGGGCCGGTAGATGTCGAGAGCGCGGCTCAACGGTCCCGCGCCTGGGTGGTGGGAGTAGCGTCCCAGCACTGCGTCGAGATCCCGCAGATCGAACAGCTTGAGCTCCTCCGAACGCTCCAGCGTCCGCTTGAGACGTTCAGCGCCCAGCATTGCCGCCAGATCAAGCTGGGTGCGGGCGAGAGAGGTGGCGGGGATGCAATCGACGACCGTGAGATCGACGGCTTCGAGAGGCGCCTCGTGGAGCCTGAACTCGCGTCGAGGCTTTCGGCTCGTCGGAGCGGTGATGTGGATCGTTTCCGGCCGGTAGCGCAAAAGCCCCCAGAGATAAGCCGCCGCGAGATGGCTGGCGACCGAGGGGCGGGTGGCAAGCACGGCGGCCATGCAGCGCCCACGCCAGTCGAGATCTCCATGTCCGACCCTGTAGACGCCACGATGGATCCGACGCAGCCTCCCCACACGATGTGCCTTTGAGGCTGCATTACGCCCATAGCCAAGCCTCTTCAGCTGTCGCGTAGAGACCACCCCATGCTGCCGCGTCGCCAGCTCGAACAGCTCGACGTGATCCTCCCGCTCCTCCTGCCTTTTGTCACCCACAGGGTTACAAAGGACAGGAGGAGGCTTGACTCTCCCCCCTTGCGGGCGACGAAAGGCGCTGGTTGCGCGGAACGGTGGCGGGGGACGGAGGCGGTTAGCCGTGGAGGCCGGGGATCGGGTCGCCGGTTTTCTCGAACTCGCACTTGACCGGGGCGGGATCGAAGGAGTCCATCAGGGCGCGGCCGCTGGCCTTGCCGGTCGCCGGCTTGCCGGCTTCCGGCGGGCGGCCGGCGCCGCACTGGATCGAGAAGTCCCGGACGCCATCGCGGGCGTCGATCACGTCGTCGCCGCCGTTGCCGATGAAGATGTCCTGACCGGGCTGGCCGAGCATCGAGTTGGGACCGCCGTCGCCGATCAGCATGTCGTTGTCGAACGAGCCCTCGATGTCCTCGTTGGTCGGCGAGAGCGCCACCCGGTCGCAATCCTTCACAACGTCCACGTAGGCGACCTGGCGCGGCAGCGAGATGATCAGCGTCCCCGGGTGGGCCTGGGTCTCGGCGAAGGAGGCGTTGTCGCGGCCGCCGCCGCCGACCAGGGCGCCCCCGGCGCAGCCGCCGCCGGCGGCCAGCAGGTCGCCGTCGGGACCGCCGTAGAGGTAGGTCGGGCCGGGCAGGCCGCCGATCAGGCCGTCGGAGCCGGCGCCGCCGTAGAGCTTGTCGGCGCCGGGGCCCGCCTCGATCAGATCGTCCTCGGGGCCGCCGCGGATCGTGTCGTCGCCGAAACCGCCGGCGAGGCGGACGTTGCCGACCGCCTCCAGCGAGCCTTCGACGATGAGGCTGTCGTCGCCGGGGCCGAGGTCGGCGGTCAGCCAGAGAGCCGGGCCGAGCGCCGAGCAGGAGACCTGGGTCGGGGCCGAGCGGGTGCAGCCGGGGCCGGTGGCGATCCCCTTCTTGGCGCTGATGCCGAAGCTCTCGCTCGCCTCGTCGAAGGCGACGACGAAGTCATCGGGGCCGCCGCCACCGACGATCTGGATCCCGGCGCCGCCGCCGAACAGCGGGTTGAGCTGGACGTAGGCGGAGGCTTTCGGCGCCGCTTCCTTGCCGCACGAGAAAGAGCGCCCCTTGGCGCCGCTGCAGCTGTCGCTGCCCTGGCTGCCTTCGATCCGGTCCTGACCGCCGCCGCCGCGGATCGTGTCGTCGCCGGGGCCGCCGTCGATCGTGTTGTCGCCCTTGCTGCCGATCAGGGTGTCGCGGAAGGCGGAGCCCTGCAGGTCCTCGAATTCGAACAGCTTGTCGCGGCCGTCGCCGCGCGCCCGATGGGCCTCCAGCGAAGCCCAGACGCCGCTGCCGCGCCCGCCGGCGACGGCGGTCGCGAAGGAGGCGACGTCGTGCTTGCCCGGCCCGCCTGACATCCGGTCCCAGCCGTAGTCGCCGTGGACGAGGTCGTGGTCGCCGGGGCCGCCGTTGACGATGTCGATGCCGAGGTCGCCCGCGACCTCGTCGTAGTCGCCGCTGCCGCCGGTCACCTTGTCGTCGCCGAGGTCGCCGACCACCCGGTCGTAGTCACCGGCGCCGCCGTCGACCTGGTCGTTGCCGCGGCCGCCGTGGATCAGGTCGGCACCGGCGCCGCCGCAGATGAAGTCGTTGCCGAGGCTGCCGTAGATCTTGTCGTCGCCGGGGCCGCCCCAGATCACGTCGGGCGAGGGCGTCCCGCGCAGCTCGTCGGGGCCATCGGTGCCGACGATCGTCGCTTCGCGGCCGTGACAGCGGGGTGCGTCTTCCCCTTCGTTCGACTCGGCGGCCAGCGCGCTGCCGACGCAGAGCAGCGCGATCAGGGCCGCCACCAAGGCGGTTCTCATGCCGGGCATCTTCGTCATCCGACCGAGTAACCCTCGCTCGGAGCTAAAAGCTCGCTCAGACGGCTCTAAGCGCTGCGGATCAGCTTCTTGTTGACGAACTCGTCGGCGCCGTAGCGGCCGAGCTCGCGGCCGAAGCCGGAGCGCTTGAAGCCGCCGAACGGCAGCTCCGGGCTGTCGGCGCCGACCAGGTTGACGTAGACCATCCCCGCTTCGATCCTGTCGGCGACCCGCTCGCCCTGCTCGGAATCGGTGGTCATCACGTAGGACCCGAGCCCGAACGGGGTCTGGTTGGCGAGCTCGACCGCCTCGTCCTCGGACCCGGCTCTGTAGACCTGGGCCACCGGCCCGAAGAACTCTTCCTGGGAAGCCTCGTCGCCGGGCTCGATCCCGGTGAGGATCGTCGGCTCGAAGTAGTTGCCGTCGCGCTTGCCGCCGACCAGCACCTCCGCTCCGTTCTCGACCGCCCGCTTGACCTGGTCCTCGAGCCGGTCGGCTGCCGTTTGCGAGGAGAGCGGGCCGACCGCGGTGTCCTCGGCGGTCGGGTCCCCCGGCTTCGCCTCGGCGAGCTTCTCGCGGAAGCGCTCGAGGAACTCGTCGTAGAGCTCGTCGACGACGATGAAGCGCTTCGCCGCGTTGCACGACTGGCCGGTGTTGTCGAGCCGCGCTTCCGCCGCCTGCTGGGCGGCGGCATCGACGTCGTCGGTGCCGAGCAGGACGAAGGGGTCCGAGCCGCCGAGCTCGAGCACGACCTTCTTCAGGTTGCGTCCGGCGATCTCGGCGACGGCGGCGCCGGCGCGCTCGGAGCCGGTGACCGAGACCCCGCGCACACGCGGGTCGGCGATCACCCACTCGATCTGCTCGTTGGTCGCGTAGACGTTCTCGTAGACCCCCTGGGGGACCCCGGCGTCGTCGAACATCTGCTGCATCGCCTCGGCCGATTCGGGGCATTGCGGCGCGTGCTTGAGCAGGATCGTGTTGCCGATCACCAGGTTCGGCCCGGCGAAGCGAGCCACCTGGTAGTAGGGGAAGTTCCAGGGCATGATCCCGAGCAGGACGCCGAAGGGGCTGCGGCGGATCAGCGCCGTGCCCTCGCCGCCGAGCAGCTCGATCGGCTCGTCGGCCATCAGGTCCTCGGCGTTGTCGGCGTAGAAGCCGTAGATCTCAGCCGCGAAGTCGACCTCGCCGAGCGCCTGCTCGATCGGCTTGCCCATCTCGCGGACGATGATCTCGGCCAGCTGCCGGCGCCGCTCGGAGTGCAGCTCACCGACCCTGCGGACCAGCGCGGCGCGCTCGGCGACGCTGGTCGAGGCGGGGAAGGTCCGCGAGGCCCGATCGGCGTCGTCGATCGCGGCGCGCAGCTCCTCGTCGCCGATCTCCGGGTACTCCTTGACCGTCTCGCCCGTGGCCGGGTTGACTACCGCGTAAGTGCTCATTCGACTCTCTCCTCGGTGTTCGTCTCTACAGACCGCCCCAGCCCCAGCGCCTCCTCCACCGGCACGTACTCCTCCCCTACCCCCTCCGCCACCGCCGGATGCGTGACCCTCCCCGCCGCGACGTTGACGCCGAGCCGCAGGCCGGGGTCGTGCCGGATCGCGGCGGCGACGCCACGGTCGGCGAGCGCGATCGCGTAGGGCAGAGTGGCGTTGGTGAGGGCGTGGGTCGAGGTGATCGGGACCGCGCCGGGCATGTTGGCGACGCAGTAGTGGGTGATCCCCTCGACTTCGAAGGTCGGCTCGCGGTGAGTGGTCGGGTGCGAGGTCTCGAAGCAGCCGCCCTGGTCGATCGCCACGTCGACGAGGACCGCGCCCGGCTTCATCAGCGCCAGCTGCTCCCGCCGCACTACATAAGGGGCGCGGGCGCCGTGGACGAGCACGGCGCCGATCACGAGGTCGGCCCGCGGCAGCATCTCCTCGACCGCCAGCGTCGTCGAGTAGACGGTCGAGCAGCGGCCGCCGAAGATGACGTCGAGCTCGCGCAGGCGGTCGACGTCGCGGTCGAAGACGAAGACGTCGGCCTCCATCCCGATCGCGATGAAGGCGGCGTTCATCCCGACCACCCCGCCGCCGATCACCATCACGTTCGCCGCCGCGACGCCGGGCACGCCGCCGAGCAGGATGCCGCGGCCGCCGAGCGGCTTCTCCAGCATGAAGGCGCCGGCCTGGGTGGCGATCTTGCCGGCCACCTCGCTCATCGGCGCCAGCAGCGGCAGCCGCCCGTGCGCGTCCTCGACCGTCTCGTAGGCGATGCAGGTGGCGCCGGACCCGCAGAGGGCACTGGTCTGAACTGGGTCCGGCGCAAGGTGCAGGTAGGTGAAGAGCAGCTGGCCCTCGCGCAGCATCTCGATCTCCGGCGGCTGCAGCTCCTTGACGTGGAGCACCATCTCCGCCTCGGCGAAGACCGCGCCGGCGCCGGCGACGATCCGCGCGCCCTGCGCCTCGTAGTCGCCGTCGGCGATCGCGCTGCCGGCGCCGGCGCCGGCCTCGATCAGCACCTCGTGACCGCGCTCGCTCATCTCCCGCACCCCGGCGGGGGTGATCGCCACCCGGTACTCGTCCTGCTTGATCTCGGCCGGGACCCCGACGATCACGCGAACAGCTCCCGCGCCCGCAGCGCCAGCCAGAACTCGATCCGGTCGTGGGCCCGCCCCAGGTCGCGCCCGGTCAGCTCTTCGACCTTGCGCATCCGGTAGCGCAGCGTGTGGCGGTGGCAGAAGACCTCGCGTGCCGCCCGCTCCCACTGGCCGTTCTGCTCGATGAAGGCTTCCAGCGAGCGCAGCAGCTCGCCGCCGTACTCCTCGTCGCCCTCCTCGATCGGGCCGAGGACGCTGTCGCAGTAGAGCTTCAGCGCCTCGTCGTCCTGGATCGAGAGCAGCAGGGTGAAAGCCCCCAGGTCGCGCCAGGAGGCGACCTCGGGGGCGGTGCCGTTGGCGATCGCGGTCGCTTCCAGGGCGCAGCGCGCCTCGTGGAAGGAGTGGCGCAGATCCTCGGGCGGGGCCGGGCGGCTCGCCGCGGCGCGGACGCCGCCGTGTTCCGTGGCCAGCGCCTGGCGGGCGTCGGCGGCGACGTCGACCGGGTCGCGGTCCGCGGCGTCGATCACGGCGCAGAGCAGCTCGCGGTTGCCGATCGAGTGCGGGGCGACCACGGCCGGGCAGGCGTCGGCGGCCAGCGCCTGTTCCAGCGCGCCCTCGGCGGCGGCGGGATGGTCGAGCGCAAAGACCAGCACCGCCGCCTGCTCGCCGATCCCGAACGGCTCCAGCCGCCGCCGCAGCTCGGTCGGATCCATCCGTCCGCCGAGCGCCGCCGCGACCACGTCGCCGGCCAGCCGCCGCTCGGTCTCCTGCGCCACCCGGCGCCGCATCAGCTCCAGCGCCACCACCGC
>DATHUE010000170.1:0-4674 GCA_035462545.1 Solirubrobacterales bacterium | reverse complement strand
AGTTCGCCGGCGTCGCCTTTTTCTTCGACGAATTCCTCGCCGGTCGTGCCCTGCTGAACGCCGATCGTGCCGCCCGCGAGCGCCTCGACCGAATCGACGTCACTGCCTTCTTTGACCAGGATCGCCTGTTCGGAGAAGTAGTAGGGGTTGGTGAAGTCGACCGTCTCCTCGCGTTCGTCGGTGATCGTCGTCGCCGAGGCGACGGCTTCGAACCGGCCTTGGGCGAGGTCGCGGAAGATCGTGTCGAAGGAGGTGTCCTGGAACTCGGCGGTGCGGCCGATCTTCCCGGCGATCGCTTCCATCAGTTCGATGTCGAAGCCGGTGTAGTTGCCGGCTTTGCCCTGCTCGAAGGGGGGATAGGGGATGTCGGAGCCGACCGTGAGGGTCTCGCCGCCCCCGCTCTCGCCGCTGGTGCTGTCGTCGCTGTCGCCACAGCCGGCCGCGAACAGTGCCAGCGCACTCACCGCCAAGGCCAGAAGGAGTAGGGAAAGCCGGGACTTGGTGATCAAGGTCGCCTCCGTTCGGGGCTGCCGGGGGGCAGGGGTTGTCGGTGCGGTGCAGCGAAAATACTCCCCTGAATCGCCGTGCGCAAACCCTGCCCGGGCATCGCTGCACCGCTATACTTTTTGAAGTAACGGGCTTAGCCATGGCGGGAGACGAGCTACTCAACCGGCCCTGCGGAGGGCGTTTCGGCAACATCGTCGAGTCGATCGGCAACACGCCGCTGGTCGAGTTGCCGAAGCTCTCGCCGAAGCCCGAGGTGAAGATTTTCGCCAAGCTCGAGGGCCACAACCCGACCGGCTCGGTCAAGGACCGGGTCGCGAAGTCGATGATCGAGGCGGCCGAGGCCGAAGGGGCGATCGAGCCGGGACAGACGATCCTCGAACCGACCTCCGGCAACACCGGCATCGCCCTGGCGATGATCTGCCGCCGCAAGGGCTACCCGCTGAAGGTGGTGATGCCCGACAACGTCACCGAGGAGCGCACCCAGCTGCTGCGGATGTACGGGGCGGAGATCGTCTACTCGGAGGGGCCGAAGGGCTCCAACGGCGCCGTCGAGGTGGCGCTGGAGATGGCCGAGCGGCCCGGCTACTACATGCCCTACCAGTACGGCAACGAGGCGAATCCACGCGCCCACTACGACGGCACCGCGGTCGAGATCCTCGAGGAGCTCGACGAGGTCACCGCCTTCGTCGGCGGCCTCGGCACCGGTGGCACGCTGATGGGCAACGGCCGGCGGCTGAAGGAGGCTAACCCGGAGACGCTGATCGTCGCCGCCGAGCCGATGCAGGGCGAGCTGGTCGACGGCCTGCGCTCGCTCGACGACGGCTTCATCCCGCCGATCATCGACATCTCCCTGCTCGACCGCAAAGTCATGGTCTCCAACCGCGACGCGATCGTCTGGACGAAGAAGCTGCTCGAGGAGGAGGGCGTCTTCGCCGGTGTCTCGGCCGGCGCCATCGCCCGCATCGCCAACCGCATCGCCGGCGAGCTCGAGGGCGGCAACGTCGTCTTCCTGATCCCCGACGACGGCTGGAAGTACCTCAGCTCCGGCGTCTACACGAAACCGATCGAGGAGATCGAAAACCTCGACTCCACGGTCTGGTGGTAGGCGCAAGCCTCCGCCCGGTGCGATGCGAATCTCCCAGGCCCTGGTCGACGAGCTGATCGCGCACTCGCGCGAGGATCTGCCCAACGAGTGCTGCGGGCTGATCGGCGGGCGCGACGGCGAGGCGACCGTCATCCACCGTGTCGAGAACGCCGCCGCCAGCCCGCTGCGCTACGAGATGGACCCGAAAGCGCAGTACGACGCCTATACGGCGATCGAGGGCGAGGGCCTGGAGCTGCTGGCGATCTACCACTCGCACACCCGCAGCGCCGCCTATCCCTCACAGACCGACGTCAACCAGGCGGTCGCCTGGCCGGACCAGGTCTACGTGATCGTCTCGCTCGAGGACGAAACGGCGCCGGACGTCAAGGCCTACCTGCTGAAGGATCTGAAGATCGCCGATGTCGAGCTCGACGTCGTCTAGCACCCGCCCGCACAGCCGCGGCGCCCATGGGGGCGGCGGCTCGCACGAGGGCGAGGACGGTGGTGGTGGCGGGGGAGGCGGCGGTGGCAAGCTGATCAAGGTCGCCTTCGCCCGCACCCGAGCAGAGGCGGAGATGATGCAGGCGCTGCTGCTGGAGAGCGACATCCCCAGCGTCCTCAAACGGGCCCGCGGCTTCGACGCCCCCGAGTTCCTCGGGGGCGGCCCCCACGAAGTCTTCGTCAACGCCGCTCAGGCGAAGGACGCCCGCGAGCTGCTCGAGGAGACGATGCTGGGAAGCGAGGAAGACGAGGTCGCCGGGCTGACCGGCGCCCGCGGCGGAGAAACCTCACCCGCCCGTCTGGCCTTCTGGGTCCTCACCGCCTTCGTCGGCGCGGTCGCCCTGGTCTGGGTGCTGTACCAGCTGAGCTGAGGGCCCGCTGTGGATCTCAGGCCGAGACTGGCCGGGAGATATTGCGCAGGTGGTCGCGCCAGACGTCCTCGATGTCGCGGAAGCGGGCGTCGAAGGCGTCTTCGATCGTGGGGACGGGGCCGCCGGGCTTGAGCTCGTGGACGAGGCGCTCGCAGGCCTCGGGGCCACGCTCGTTCTCGAGGAGGTCGAAGATCGTGCCGCCGAGGATCACGGCGTCGCGGCGCGAGGGGGGGAAGGAGGGCCGGGAGCTCTCGCGCAGGCGGCGGATGACGGCGGCGCGGTAGAGGCCGACCTGGCGGGAGAAGTACTGGGCGCCGCCTTCGATCAGCCAGGCCCAGCCGAGGTAGCGGCCAAAGCGGCGCGGGGTCCAGGCGGGGGGCAGAGCCGGGTTGTTGGCGGCGATCACGAGCTGGGCGTAGAGGCGCTCGGAGGTGCCGCGCAGGGCTTCGTAGGAGTCGTCGCCGGCGGCGCGGCGTTCCATGTGTGTGTCGTTGAGGACGTGCAACTCGGTTGCCATCGCCCAGCCGGCGAGGTAGCGGCGGCCGGCAGGTGCCGCGGTCCAGCGGGCGATCGGCAGGTAGGGGTGGGCCAGCGTCAGCCAGGCCGGATTCGTGTGGACGACGACGGTGACGTCGCCGGGCACCCGCTCGAAGCGGTCCTCGAGCCGCAGCCGCAGGTCCTCCATCCGGTCCAGCGTCCGCTCCGCGAACGGGGCGTCGTCGGAGTCGTGCCGCGCGGTGAAGCTCAGCGACTCGGTTTCAACCCAGGACACCGAGCGAGACTAGCGCCGGCGGTGGCTGAGACTCAGACGAGCGCCGGCTCGGCGCCGCAGACCGACATGATCTCGCTGCGGGCGCGGTCGAACTCTTCGTCGGCCATCACCGGGGTGCCCTCGAAGGGCAGTTCGCGGTCGATCTCGACCCACGAGCGGCAGCCGTGGTACTCCTCGCGGACCCGCACGGTGACCGGGCGGGGGATGCGGTGGACCCGCAGCAGCAGGATGTTGAGCGGATGGCGCCGCTTCCAGTTGAGCCGCTTCTCGGCGTAGTCCGGGGTCCAGATGTAGAAGGGCGAGAGCGCGTCGATCGCGCGGGGGTCGGTGATCGTCACGTGATCGGTGACTTCCGCCCAGGCGCGCAGCCGGACGCGGTCGGGCTGGGGGATGCCGCCGTCCTGGAGCAGCGCCCGCGGGGGCGGCTCCTCGTCGGGCCAGACGCCCTCCTCCAGAGCCCTCTTCAGCTCCGGGTGGTGGGACTCGCGCACCAGGTCGTTGCGCTGGTGGTCAAAGGTCGGGTAGAGGAAGAAGCGCTCGTGCTCGAGCTCGAAGTGCTTGTTCTCCTCGCGGATGCCGCCCTTACGCAGGGTGAGCAGCTGCTCGCCCTCCGCGAGAGCGCGGACCGTTACGGCCCATTCCTTGAGAGCGATCGGCATTGAAGTGATCCTGCAAAGAGTTCGTTGTTCGTGGTGGGCGGGGACGCTGCCGCTGGGGCCTGCCAAGGCAGTTTTCGTCCGCCCGAGGGCGAGCATTCTAGACGAGTGCGGCGAAATCTCAACTAAAAAACTGCGAAATTTGCGAAATGTGACCTACGTCCACCCGCCGCCGCCCGGAGTTTCGACCCTCAGGCGGTCCCCAGGACGCAGTTTTCCGGCTGCCTTGCCCGGCAGCGGCGACCCGTTGAGGAAGTTGGCGCCGGTCGCCCCGTCCTCGCCACCGCCGCGACCGCGTGGGGGGTGGCGCCGTCGCTCGCCGATCAGGCTGAACTGCATCGGCGCCAGTGCTTCGATCTCGCGCACGATCCCCTCGCCGCCGCGATGGGTCCCGCCGCCGCTGCTGCCTCCGCGCAGCGAGAGCTCCCGCACCCGCAGGGGAAATTCCGCCTCCAATGCCTCGGTCGGGGTGTTGAGGGTGTTCGACATCGCGACGTGGATCGCGCTCGGCCCGTCGGCGTCGGGGCAGGCGCCCTGGCCGCCGCCGAGGGTCTCGTAGTAGGTGAAGTCCTCGTTCCCGAGCACGACGTTGTTCATCGTCCCCTGGCCCTGGGCGTGGCCCGGCCGCGCCTGCGAGAGGGCGGCGAGGACGAGGTCGGCGACCCGGCTCGAGGTCTCGACGTTGCCGGCGGCGACGGCGGCGGGGAAGCGGGCGTTGAGGAGGGAGCCGGGCGGCGCGAGGACCTCGATCGGGCGGTGGGCGCCGGCCGAGGGCGGCGCGTC
>DATHUE010000169.1:0-6104 GCA_035462545.1 Solirubrobacterales bacterium | reverse complement strand
CGCCGCGGCGCTGGCCAAATGGGGCGCCAGGAACCCGATCGTGGTCGTGCTCACGGCCGAGGAGACCGGTGCCCAGAAGAGCTTCCGCAACATTCCCCGCACGACCGTGCTCGAGGTTGGCGCGACCGGCGTTGCCGACGTGATCGGCGCCGCCGCGATCGTCGTCTCCGAGACGGCCCTGAAAGCGCTCGAAGAGAGGCTGGGCTGATGGACGCGCGCACGATCCTGATCCGGCCCGTCGTCTCCGAGAAGAGCTACGCGCTGATCGCCGAGGGCAAGTACACCTTCCGCGTCGACGACCGCGCCCACAAGACTCAGATCGCCGTCGCCGTCGAAGAGGTCTTCGGCGTCGACGTCGCCCGGGTCCGCACCTCGAAGGTGCGCTCGAAGCCGAAGCGGCGCGGCCTGACCAAAGGCCGCACGCGGGCCTGGAAGAAGGCCGTCGTCCAGCTGGCGCCGGGCGAGCGGATCGAGCTGTTCGAGGGCGCCGAGACCGCCTAGGAGAACCGAGATGCCGAATCGCAAAACCAAACCGACCAGCCCGGGGCGCCGCTTCGCGACCTACCCGTTGCGCGAGCAGTTGACCGCCTCCGAGCCGGAGCGCAAGCTGACCGAGGGCCTGCGCAAATCCGGCGGCCGCAACGTCAACGGCCGCGTCACCGCTCGCCACCGCGGCGGCGGCGCCAAGCGGCGCTACCGCCAGATCGACTTCAAGCGGCTCAAGGACGGGGTCCCCGCCAAGGTGGCGTCGATCGAGTACGACCCCAACCGCAGCTGCTACATCGCCCTGATCCATTACGCCGACGGGGCGAAGAGCTACATCCTCGCTCCGGCGCAGATTGCGGTCGGCGACACGGTCCAGTCCGGCCCGGGCGCCGACATCAAACCGGGAAGCGCGATGGCGCTGAGCCAGATGCCGACCGGCACGATCGTCCATAACGTCGAGCTGATCCCCGGCCAGGGCGGCAAGCTCGGCCGCGCCGCCGGCTCCGCGATCCAGCTGGTCGCGAAGGAGGGGGAGATGGTGACGCTGCGCCTGCCCTCCTCGGAGATGCGGATGGTCCGCGCCGAGTGTCGGGCGACGATCGGCAACCTCTCCAACGCCGAGCACCAGAACCTCAAGGTCGGCAAGGCCGGTCGCAGTCGCCACAAGGGGAAGCGCCCCCAGACCCGCGGCGTTGCGATGAACCCGGTCGACCACCCGCACGGCGGCGGTGAGGCCCACCACACGCCCGGCGGCCACCCGGTCACCCCCTGGGGCAAGCCGACGCTCGGCTACCGGACCCGCAAGAAGGGCAAGCAGTCTGACCGCTACATCGTCCGCGGCCGTCGCCGCGGCAAGAAGAAGGGCCGCTGATGGGACGTTCGACGAAAAAGGGCCCGTGGGTCGAAGAGCGGTTGATGGCACGCATCAACGCGATGAACGAGGCCGGCAAAAAACAGATGACGAAAACGTGGTCGCGGACCTCGACCGTGTTCCCGGAGATGGTCGGTCACACGATCGCCGTCCACGACGGCAAAAAACACGTGCCGGTCTTCATCTCGGAGTCGATGGTCGGCCACAAGCTCGGCGAGTTCGCGCCGACCCGCACCTTCCGGTCCCACGGCGGCAAGGAATAAGCGCGATGGCCGACGAGAAGAAACCGACGACGAAGAAAGCGGGCACCGCGAAAGCCGCCGGCGAGAAAGCCGAGGCGAAAAAAGCCGCCAAGAAGGACACCTCGAAAAAAGCGGCCAAAGCCAAAAAAGCTCCGGCGAAGAAAGCCGAGGGCAAAAAAGAGGCGAAAAAACCGGCCGCGAAAAAAGAGGCCCCGAAAAAAGCCGCGAAAGCGAAAAAAGAGCCGGCGAAAAAAGCCGCTCCGAAAGCCCCGCCGGTGGTTCGCGCCAGCGCTCGCTTCGTCCGCATCGCTCCGCGCAAGGCGCGCCTGATCGCCGACCAGGTCCGCGGCCTGCACATCGAACAGGCGCGGGCGCTGCTGCAGTTCTCGCCCCGCGGCGCCGCCGAGGACATCCGCAAGCTGCTCGACTCCGCCGCGGCCAACGCCGAGAACAACCACGACCTCGACGGCGAAGAGATGCGAGTCAGCACGATCACCGTCGACGAAGGACCGACTTTGAAGCGCTACCGGCCGCGCGCCCAGGGACGGGCGACCCCGATTCACAAGCGAACCAGCCACATCGCCGTGGCCCTGACCCCGGTGGAGGACTGAGGAGCTAATGGGACAGAAGATCCACCCCGAGGGGTTCCGCGTCGGCTACATCCACGACTGGAAGTCGAACTGGTTCGCGGAGAAAAACTTCGGCGACCTCCTGCAGGAGGACCTGAAGATCCGCGACCACATCGTCAACAAGCTTTCCCACGCCGGCCTCTCGGACATCACGATCGAGCGCCGCGGTGAGGTTGCCGTCGACATCCACACGGCCCGCCCCGGCATCGTGATCGGCAAGTCCGGCAGCGAAGTCGACGCCCTCCGCAAGGAGCTGCACAAGCTCACCGGCAGCCCGGTGAAAGTCAACATCCGCGAGGTCAAGCGGCCCGAGCTCGACGCCAAGCTGGTCGCCCAGTCGATCGCCGAGCAGCTGCAGAACCGGGTTGCCTTCCGGCGGGCGATGAAACGCGCCCTCACCTCAGCGATGCGCTCCGGTGCCAAAGGAGTCAAGGTCCAGGTCTCCGGTCGCCTCGGCGGGGCGGAGATGGCGCGGACCGAAGGCTATTCCGACGGTCGTGTGCCGCTGCACACCCTGCGCGCCGACATCGACTACGGCTTCTTCGAGGCGAAGACGACGACCGGCCGGATCGGTGTCAAATGCTGGATCAACAAGGGCGAGGTGATGCCCGAGGGCTTCCGCGCCGAGCAGGCCGAGACCGAGCCGCCGCCGCCTCAGCGCGGCCGTGACCGCGGCGGTCGCGATCGCGGTAGCCGTGGGGGTGGTCGCGGATGTTGATGCCGAAGCGGGTCAAGCACCGCACACAGTTCCGCGGCCGGATGCGCGGCAACACCAAGGGCGGCAGCACCGTCGCCTTCGGCGAGTACGGGCTGAAGTCGGTCGAGCGCGGCTGGATCACCAACCGCCAGATCGAGGCCGCCCGTGTGGCGATGACCCGCAAGATCAAACGTGGCGGCAAGGTCTGGATCAACGTCTTCCCCGACAAGCCCTACACGAAGAAGCCGGCCGAGACCCGGATGGGCTCCGGCAAGGGCAACCCCGAGGGCTGGGTCGCCGTGGTCAAGCCCGGCAAGGTGATGTTCGAGCTCGCCGGCGTGCCCGAGGAGCTGGCGCGGGAAGCGCTGCGCCTGGCCGGACACAAGCTCCCGGTGAAAACCAAATTCGTCGTCCGCGAGGGGGCCGAGGGTTCGTGAAGGCGGCCGAGCTGCATAACCTGAAGGACGACGAACTGGTGGCGAAGCTGCGCGACGCCAAGCAGGACGCCTTCAACCTGCGCTTCCGCCACGCGACCGGCGAGCTGGAGAACACCTCCGGGCTGGGCCGCTCCAAACGTGACGTGGCACGGTTGTTGACCATTGCCCGCGAGCGCGGCATCGACGTAGACCGAGAGCTGAGAAAACTATGAGTGACGAGACGAAAAACGAGACGACGGAAGAGCCTCAGGATCAGGCGCAGCAGGACGCGGGTCCTGTCGCCGGGGATGACTCTCCGGCTCACCCGCCGGAGAGCTCACCCCCGACGCCACCCGCGTCAGATGCGGCTGAGGATGACGCCCCTTCCGCCGAGGCGGATTCGTCGAGCGATGAGCCTGCTGCTCCGGCGGCGGCGTCGGCCGAGCCCGATCCCGAGGACGACCTTCCCTGGAAGGAGCGGCGCCGGCTGCAGCGTTCGCGCCAGCCGCACAAAGCCGGCCCCCCGCTAAGCGCCGAGGAGCGCGTCGCCGAGCGCGCCAAGGCCCGCAAGGCGAAGGCCGGCTCGCGACGCAAGCAGCGGGCGGAAGCCAAGGCCGAGCGCAAGCCCGGAACCGGTACGCCGCCGGCCGAGCACAGCGCCAACGCCGCCAAGATCCGCCAGGGCATCGTCGTCTCCGACAAGGGCGATAAGACGATCACGGTCCGCGTCGACAGCGCCAGCCGTCACCGCACCTACGAGAAGATCGTCCGCCGTTCGCGCACCCTGCACGCCCATGACGAGGGCAACGAGGCCGGCGAGGGCGATGTGGTCCGCGTCATCGAGACCCGTCCGCTGTCGAAGACCAAGCGCTGGCGTCTGGTCGAGGTCATGGAGAAGGCGAAGTGATCCAGCAGGAGTCCAGGCTCAAGGTCGCCGACAACTCGGGCGCGCGGGAGATCCTCTGCATCCGCGTCAAGGGCGGCTCCCATCGTCGCTACGCCAGCGTTGGCGACGTCATCACCGCGACGGTGAAATCCGCCAGTCCCGGCGGCGGCGTCCGCAAGGGCGAGGTCGTGCAGGCCGTCGTGGTGCGCACCCGCAAGCCGCTCGGCCGGCCCGACGGCACCTACATCTCCTTCGACGAGAACGCCGCCGTGCTGATCGACCCGGCCAGCAACAACCCGCGCGGGACTCGCATCTTCGGCCCGGTGGGCCGCGAACTCCGCGACCGCAACTTCATGAAAATCATCTCGCTCGCGCCCGAGGTGCTCTGATGGCGAAGTCGATGCGGATCAAAACCGACGACGAGGTCGTGATCACCAGCGGCAAGGACGCCGGCAAGACCGGCCGCGTGACCCGCACCGACCCAAAAAGGCGTCGCGTCTACGTCGAGAACCTGAACATCGTCAAGCGCCACGAACGGCCGCGCTCCCAGGGCGACCTGAAAAACGCCCAGGTCGGCGGCATCGTCGAGAAGGAGGGGCCGATCGACGTCTCCAACGTGATGCTGCTCGACCCCAAGAACAACAAGCCGACCCGAGTCGGCATCCGCGAGAATTCGGCCGGCAAGCGCGTGCGCTTCGCCAAGCGCAGCGGGGAGGCGATCGACTGATGGAGGCGACCGCCACCCCGACCTCGCAGGCGGCTCCGCCGCCGCGCCTGCGCGAGCGCTACGAGCAGGACGTCCTGCCGGCGCTGACGCAGAAGTTCGGCTACTCGACGCCGATGCAGGCGCCGCGGCTGCTGAAGATCACCCTCAACATGGGCCTCGGCGAGGCCAAACAGGACAAGCGGACTTTCGAGCTGGCCACCGAACAGCTGGCGATCATCGCCGGCCAGCACCCAAACGTGCGCCGGGCCCGCAAGTCGATCGCTTCCTTCAAGGTGCGCGAGGGAATGCCGGTCGGTCTCTCGGTGACCCTGCGCCGCGCCCGGATGTGGGAGTTCCTCGATCGCCTCACCTCGATCGCGGTGCCCCGGATCCGCGACTTCCGCGGTCTCAACCCGCGTTCCTTCGACGGTCGCGGCAACTACTCGATGGGCGTCAAGGAGCAGCTGATCTTCCCCGAAATCGACTACGACTCGGTTGACGTGGTGCGCGGTCTCGACATCACCATCACCACTACGGCGGCGAGTGACGAGGAGGCCTTCGAGCTGCTGCTCGGACTCGGGATGCCGTTTGCCCAGGAGGGTCGCCCCGGCGCCGCCGCGGCGAAGACCGAGGCCGAAGAAGAGGCCGAGGAGGAGCAGCGCAAAGAGGAGGCCCGCGCCAAAGCTGAAGCGGAGCAGGCCGCTCTCGAGCAGCTCAAAGAGGAGAACCCGGACGCCTACGCCAAGCCCGAGGGCGAGGCCGACGAGGCTGGCGAGGGCGAGGGTGGAGACGACGAGGGCGCCGAGGCGGCTGCCGACGAGGAGAATTCGGATAATGGCTAAGACTTCCCAGAAGGTCCGCCAGGGCCGCAAATCAAAGTTCAAGAGCCGGGACTACAACCGCTGCCGACGCTGCGGCCGTCCCCGCGCCTACTACCGCAAGTTCGGCCTCTGCCGGATCTGTCTGCGGGACGCCGCGCACGAGGGCTACATCCCCGGCATGACCAAGTCGAGCTGGTAGGACGAGACGATGCACACCGACCCGATTGCCGATTACCTGACCCGGATCCGCAACGCCCTGCGGGCCGGCCACGACGTGGTCGAGATCCCCTGTTCCGGCCTGAAGATGGAGCTCTCGCGGATCCTCACGGAGCAGGGCTACATCAAGGACT
>DATHUE010000168.1:0-6517 GCA_035462545.1 Solirubrobacterales bacterium | reverse complement strand
CCGTCGAGCGTCTCGATCGCCTCGGCGACGTTGGAGAAGTCGACCCCGGCGCCCAGGTCATGGGCCTGCTGGCGGAATTCCGGCCGCGGCCGCTCGGCGATCAGCCCGGCCCGGATCAGGTCGTTGACCGCCTCGCTGAGCCCCAGTCCCCGCTCCCGCCGCAGCCTCTCGATCCCAGCCGCGACATCGTCGGAAAAAGTGATCGTCGTACGCATGCGCTAACCGTAGCATCATGATGCGCCGCGACCCGCGGTTCCTTTCGGACGTATGCGGTCCGAAAGGAACCGCGCTGACGGATATTGTGCCGCGCCATGCCAGACATCGAGGCTCACATCACCGGCAACGTGTGGAAAATCGAGGTTGCCGTCGGGGACAAGGTCGAGGAGGACCAGACCGTGGTGATCCTCGAGTCGATGAAGATGGAGATCCCGGTCGAGGCCGAGGACGAGGGGACCGTCAAGGAGATCCGCTGCGAGGAGGGCCAGTCGGTCTCCGAAGGCGACGTCCTCATCGTCCTGGAGTAGGTCGGCCGGTGGAGGCAGAGCTCGCCGGCGGCAAGCTGCTGCTCGACACCCCCGCCGAGGCGGTCGCCCGCCTGACGATCTCCAACCCCGAGCGCCGCAACGCGCTCGACCACGAGATCCTCGACGCGCTGGCCGAGGTGCTGCCGCAGCTCGACCGCGGGATCGAGCACCGCTGCGTGCTGGTCACCGGGGCGCCGCCGGTGTTCTCGGCCGGCTACGACATCGCCTCGATCCCGGCCGAGACCTTCGAGCGCGACGCCGAGGCGCTCGTCGCCCACCCCTTCCACGCGGCGATGGAGGCACTGGCCGCCCACCCCTGGCCGACGGTCGCGGCGATCAACGGCCACTGCCTCGGCGGCGGCCTCGAGCTGGCGATCACCTGCGACCTGCGGATCTGCGCCGCCGGCGCCAAGCTGGGGATGCCGCCGGCCAAGCTCGGCCTCGTCTACGGTCACACCGGTCTGCGCAAGTTCCTCGACACGGTCGGGCTGGCGCGAACCAAGGAGCTGTTCCTCACCGGGCGCAACCACTTCGCCGAGCGGGCCGAGCAGATCGGGCTGGTGCACGAGGTCGTCCCCGACGAGCGCCTGGAGCGGCAGGCACTGGAGCTGGCGGCCGAGATCGCCGCCAACGCGCCGATCTCGATGCGCGGCAACAAGCGGGCAATCGAGGTGCTGAACCGCTCGCCGGTCCTCACAGAGCAGCAGGAGGCGAGCCTGATCGCCCTGCGCGAGTCCTGCTTCGCCTCCGAGGACTTCCGCGAGGGCATCCAGGCCTTCGCCGAGAAGCGCCGGCCCGTCTGGCGCGGCCGGTGAGCGGCGCTCGTCACTTTGACCCCACCCCAGTGGGGTCAAGTTTGCGAGGGAGACGTTGAGCACCAAGGCGCTGGCCGCCTCGGACCCGACGATGGCGGCGCTGATCGAACGGGTCGGGCCGATCGACCTGGCGACGCGGCTGAAGCGCCGCAAGGAGGAGCGTCCCGCCGACGCCTACGGGGCGCTGCTGCGGGCGATCGTCGGCCAGCAGCTCTCGACCAAAGCGGCGCGCACCATCTACCTGCGGGTGATCGACATCTTCGGCGGCGAGACGCCCGCGCCCGAGCAGCTGCTTGAGGCGAGCGAGGCCGACCTGCGCGGCGCCGGCCTCTCTGGCCGCAAGGTCGAGTACATCCAGGACCTCGCCCGCCACGTGATCAGCGGCGAGCTCGAGCTGGACCGGCTCGGGGAGCTCGGCGACGAGGAGGCGATCGAGGAGATCGTCGCCGTCCGCGGCCTCGGTCGCTGGACCGCGGAGATGTTCCTGATCTTCCACCTGGAACGGCCGGACGTCCTCTCCGGCGGCGATCTCGGCATCCGCAAAGCGGTGCAGATCGAGTACGGCCTCGAGGAGATGCCGGCGCCGCAGCGGGTAATGGAGATCGGCGAGCCCTGGAGCCCGCACCGCAGTCTCGCCTCGCTCTACCTCTGGGAGTCGCTGGCGGCCGTGCCCGGTGGCTGAACGAGAGGGGCCAGCGGTCAACTCGACCCCCGCCGTGGTCGAGAATGCAGGTATGCGCTTCCGCTTCTGGCTAGGACTCGCCGCCGTCGTCGCGATCGGGGTCGGCTCGGCCCTCGCGGCGCTGATCGTCCACGCCGACGATCAGGCCGACTTCGAAGCGCTGCAACGCGACGACGCGGTCCGCTCGGCGCGCCAGGCCGAGGCACTGGCCGACATCTCGGTCGGCCAGCTGGCCAGCGCCACCGCCTTCTTCCAAGCGGCCGAGGGCGAGTTCAGCCGCCACGACTTCGACATCATCGCCCGGCCGTTGCTGGAGGAGGGGGTGCTGAGCGGCGCCGCCTACGTGCAGCGGGTGCCGGCGACGGGCCGCGCCGCCTACGAACGGCGCCAGGGCGTCCCGCTCGTCGAACCGGGCAGCACCGGGCTGCGCCCCTCGCGTCCCCGCGCCTCGTACTTCCCGATCACCTACGCGGTCAGCGAGTTCGGCAGTGCGGCGCCGGCCGGCTACGACCTCGGCGCCGACCCGGAACGGGGGCCGTTCCTGAACCGTGCCCGCGACCGCGGCGAGCCGGTCGCGACGCCCCCGGTCGAGCTGATCCTCGGCGGTACGGGGATCAACGTCTACCGGCCCGTCTA
This sequence comes from Solirubrobacterales bacterium, assembly GCA_035462545.1. GTDB lineage: Bacteria > Actinomycetota > Thermoleophilia > Solirubrobacterales > 70-9 > VAYN01. Next base: position 3,860 of record DATHUE010000168.1, on the reverse strand, counting down.
CCGCGATGGCGCCCCGACGGAGACCGTCGCCCAGCGGCGCGCCGCCCTGATCGGGTTCGCCACCGGCGCCTTCCGGATCGAGGACTTCGCCGCCGCCGCGGCGGCGACCGTGCCCGACGCATCCGAAGTGCAGCTGCGGATCGACGGCGAGCGGGTGTTCGGCGACGACGGCCGGCTGGAGGACGCGGCCAGCGCCCAGATCGAGGTCGCCGACCGCGTCTGGGTGCTGATCGTCCGCGACCCCAACCGGCCCGACGTCAGCCTGCCGCTGCTCCTGGCCGGGGTCGGGATCTCCCTGGCGGCGCTGCTCGGCGCCCTGATCCTCGTCTCCAGGCGCAGAGAGCGGATGCAGGAGCTGGAACGCGACGCCTATGAGGACTCGCTGACCGGCCTGAAGAACCGGCGCAGCTTCGAACAGGACCTGCTCGGCGCGATGGCGCGCGGCCGCCGCGAGGGCACGACCGGGGCACTGCTGATGATCGATCTCGACGACTTCAAGAGCGTCAACGACTCCCACGGCCACCCGGCCGGCGACGACTTGATCGGCGAGGTGGCCGAGGTGCTGCGCAAGCGCACGCGCGAGAGCGACGTGCTGGCACGGCTCGGCGGCGACGAGTTCGCGATCGTGCTGCCGCGCTGCAGCATCACCGAGGCCCAGGTCGTGGCGGAAGCGATTACGAAGGCGATCCGCGAGCACCGGCCGGCCGACGGCGACGTCGGGCCGGTCACCGCCAGCGTCGGCATCGCGATGTTCGGCGAGGACCCGCGCACCAGCCCGGAAACGATCGTCGCCGAGGCCGACGCGGCGATGTACGCGGTCAAGGACTCGGGCCGGGACGGGGTGCGGGTGTTCGCGCCCGAGTCGATCAGGCTCGAAGACCCCGGCACCTGAACCCGCGCGCTCAGCCGGCGCCGAGCCGGTCGCGCAGCTCCAGCACCCGTTCGGCCGAGTCCTCGAACTCCTGGCGGTCGAGGGCGCCGGAGCGCAGCCCCGCGACCAGCGCCCGCCAGCCCTGGCGGGCTTCGCCTGGGTCGGTGAACAACAGCAGGTCGGTGCCGGCGCGGGCGGCGGCGAGCGCTGCCTTCGGCGGGCCGCCGAAGCGCCGCACCGCGACGGTTTCCAGCGCGTCGGTGATCGAGACGCCGTCGAAGCCGAGCCGGTCGCGCAGCTCGCCGGTCGCGATCGGGCGGGCAAAGGCTGCAGGACGCGGCGAGAAGGCGGGGTAGATCGCCGTGCCCAGCATCACCATCGCCCCGCCGGCATGGACGAAGTCGCGGTAGGGCGCCTCGTCGACCTGGCGCAGCAGCGCTTTCGAGAGCCCGATCCGCTGCACCGCGAAGTCGGTGTTCTCGGCGGCGGCGCCGAGGCCGGGGAAGTGCTTGGCGGTGGCGGCGACGCCGCCCGCTTCGAGGCCCTCGGCGAACGGGATCGCCGTAGCGGCGACCGTGGCCGGAGTGTCGCCGAAGCCGCGTTCGGTGGCGGCGATCACGCCGCCCGGACGGGCGACGTCGAGGACCGGGGCGAGGTCTACGTTGAAGCCGGCGGCGCTGAGGTTGGCGGCGGTGCGGCGGCCCTGGGCGCGGCTGTAGGCGCCGCCGCGGGCGCCCATCTGCGCCGCCGAGGCGCTCGGCGCCCCTGCCAGACGCTTCACCTCTCCCCCCTCCTGGTCGACCATGATCAGCAGCGGGTCGCGGAGCTTCGGCGGCCGGCGAATCGCCTGCAACGAAGCGGTGAGGCGCCGTGCGGCGGCACGATCCGGGAGGTTGTCGGCGAAGAGGATCACGCCGGTGACCTCGCCGGCCCGGATCGCCCGTTTCAGTCTCGGCGGCACCGCGGTCCCGTCGAAGCCGGCGACGATCCGCTCGCCGGCGAGGTGCGGAACGGAAAGCGTGCTGGCGGGCGAGGGCTTCGGCGGCGGCCCGTCGCCCAGCGCCGCCCCCAAGGCGAAGGCGCCGAGCGCGATCCCAGCCAGCGCCCCCAGCGCCAGCCGGCGCCGCCGCCTCGTCCTCGCGCTCAGATCGGCCACGCCCCGACGCTATCGACTTCTCCCAGCCGTCCGGGCCGCTTCCTAGCCTTGCGGCCAATCCACCTCCCGGAGGCGCCCCCATGCCATCGCTGATCACCTTTGACGAAGCCCTTGAACTCGGTCGGCAGACCGGGCACGACGAGATCGGCGAGCTGGTCGAGCGCGCCTGGCAGGTGCGCCGGGAGAACTTCGGCGACTCGACCGACATGTGCTCGCTGGTCAACGCCAAGTCCGGCGGCTGCGCCGAGGACTGCGGCTTCTGCGCCCAGTCGCGCTACGCCGAGGCCGACACGCCGATGCACGCGATGCTGGAGCCGGAGCAGATCCTCGAACACGCGAAAGCGGCGGAGGCGGCCGGCGCCCACCGCTTCTGCATGGTCACCCAGGGCCAGGGCCTGTCCAAACGCGACTTCCAGAAGATCCTCGAGGGCACGCGGCTGGTCGCCGAGCAGACCAACCTCAAGCGCTGCGCCTCGATCGGCCACATGTCGTCCGAACGGGCGAAGGCGCTGAAGGACGCCGGCGTGCAGCGGGTCCACCACAACGTCGAGTCGGCCCGCTCCTACTACCCCGAGGTCTCGACCACGGTCCGCTACGAGGGCCGGCTGCGGACGATCCAGGCAGTCAAGGAGGCGGGCCTCGAGACCTGCGTCGGCGGCATCCTCAACCTCGGCGAGTCGCCCCAGCAGCGGGTCGAGATGGCCTTCGAGCTGACGGAGATCAACCCGACCTCGGTGCCGATCAATCTGCTCAACCCGCGCAGCGGCACCAAGTTCGGCGACCGCGAGATGATGGACCCGTGGGAGGTCGTCAAGTGGGTGGCGATCTTCCGGTTGATCATCCCGGGGGCGCTGTTCCGGCTCTGCGGCGGCCGGGTCGAGAACCTCGGCGACCTGCAGCCGCTGGCGGTCAAAGCCGGCCTCAACGGGGTGATGATGGGCAACTTCCTCACCACCCTCGGCGCCGAGCCCGAGGACGACCGGGCGATGTTCGAGGAGCTGGGGCTGAACGTCGCCCGCCAGGAGGACAACGGCGCCAACCCCCGCCCCGACAACCGCTCCGGCTGGCTCGAGGGCGAGACGCCGGAGACGCCGATCGACGAGCTGATCGACCACCAGGACGAAGCGAACTTCTGGGACCCCTCGACCCAGCTGCGGGTCGTGAAGAAGGCGAAGAAGCCGCCGCCCTACCCGCAGGCGGCGACCCCGGCGCGATGACCGACGTCGCCGCGCGCCTCGAGGAGCTCGGCGAGCGCGGACTGCGGCGGCGGCTGCGCCTCCTCGACGGGCCGCAGGGCCCGCGGGTCGAGCTCGTCGGCCGCGAGGTGCTGCTGCTCTGCTCGAACAACTACCTCGGCTTCGCCGATCATCCGAAGGTGCGCGGGGCGGCGGCCGAGGCGGCGCTGCGCTGGGGCGCCGGCGCCGGCGCCTCGCGGCTGATCAGCGGCAACATGGAGCCGCACCGGGCGCTGGAGTCGCGGCTGGCCGAGTTCAAGGGTTACGAGGCGGCGCTGCTGTTCGGCTCCGGCTACCTGGCGAACGTCGGCACGATCGCGGCCCTCGCCGGGCGCGGCGAGGTCGTCTTCTCCGACGAGCTCAACCACGCCAGCATCATCGACGGCTGCCGCCTCTCCCGGGCAGAGACCTTCGTCTACCGTCACGGCGACCTCGAGCACCTCGCCTGGGGGCTGGATCGAGCCGGTGAGCGCGCCGCCCTGATCGTCACCGACGGCGTCTTCTCGATGGACGGCGACGTCGCCCCGCTGCCGGAGCTGCAGGAGCTGGCACGGCGCCACGGTGCCCGCCTGGCGGTCGACGAGGCGCATGCGACCGG
>DATHUE010000167.1:0-5314 GCA_035462545.1 Solirubrobacterales bacterium | reverse complement strand
CAGGTGGCCGTGTCGTGATCACCCTCGCTCGCGACCGGTTCCTCACGCGCTATCGCTTCCACACCTTCTACAGGGACGGCCGCCAGCGCGGCGGCGGCATCGCCCCCTCCGGCCGCTACAAGCTGCGGGTGGAGATGCTGGGCCAGGACCGCACCCTGGTCCCGCCCGGGGTGATCAAGCTGCACGAGGCCCCGCGCCGGCCCCGCGGCGACTGTCGCAACCAGGTAGGCAAGCCTTGAGCGAGCTGCTGGCCGGCGCCGGCGTCCTGCTCGCTGCAGCCGCCAGCGCCACCGCGATCCTCCTCCCCCCGGGCCGCCTCCGCTCGGCGGCGATGCTGCTCGCGATCGCCCTCGTACCGGTGCTGGTCGCCGGCGACCAATGGCACACCACCCAGATCGAGGACCTGCGCGGTGACTCCACCCGGATCGCGTTCCTGCTGGGAGTAGCGGCGGTAGCGACCGGCGCCCTGGCCACCGCCTACCGGCGCTGGCCGAAACTGCTGCCCCTGGCGATCGTCTTCGCGCTCCCGTTCAGAGTGCCGCTCCATGCAGGCGGCGACACCGCGAATCTCCTGGTGCCTCTGTACTTAGTCATTGCGGCAGGCGTAGTCGCCGCGGCAGTCCGCGACTGGAACGCCCCTTCGGTGGGTGGGGCGGGGAATGGAAGGGGGGTCGCGGGTGAGCGACCCCCCTTCCGTTTCGCGCGCCAGGCCCCGCCGACCGGAGCGCTTCTCTGGCTGCCCCGTCTGCTTGCCGCCTTTGTCGTCCTCTACGCGCTCCAGACGCTCTACTCCCAGGATTTCTCCGAGGGCCTCCAGAACGTCTGCTTCTTCTTGGCCCCTTTCACCGTTGCCTACGCCCTCCTCCGCGACTGCGAGTGGGACCGCTGGCTGCTGACCGCCGTCCTGGTCGTGGTCGGGATCGAGGCTGCCGTCTTCGTCGGCGTCGGCACCGTCGAGTACCTGACCCGCGACCTGTTCTGGAACGACCAGGTGATTCGCTCCAACGAATTCCACACCTACTTCCGGGTCAACTCGGTCTTCTGGGACCCGAACGTCTACGGGCGCTATCTCTCGCTGGTGATCGTGGTGGCGACGACGGCACTGCTGTGGGCGCGCGAGCGCCGCGACCTCGTCCTGCTCTCGGCCCTGATCGGGGTGCTCTGGTTCGGGCTCGCCGTCACCTTCTCGCAGTCGAGCTTCCTCGCCCTGCTCGCCGGCCTGGCGGTGCTGGCGGCGCTGCGCTGGAGCTGGCGCTGGACCCTGGCGGCAGTCGTGGCCGGAGCGATCGGAGCGGTGCTGGTGGTGCTGCTGGCCGGCGGCTCGCCCAAGGTCAGGATCAACATCGATACCAGCGGCCGCGCCAACCTGGTCAGCGGCGGCCTCGACCTGTTCGCCGACCGGCCGCTGCAGGGCTATGGCTCCGGCGCCTTCCAGGACGCCTACCGCGACAGCCTCGAGAACAAGGACGTCCCCGTCGCGGTCTCCCACACCGAACCGGTGACGATCGCTTCCGAGCAGGGCCTGCTCGGAATAGCGATCTATCTTGCGCTCATAGCCGTGGCGATCAGGGTGATGGCGTCTGGCTTGTTCGCTCCTCGCGCGGGTGGCACTGGGGAAGGGGGGGTCGAGGACGCCCCCGCCCGCAGGGCCCCCCCTTCCCCAGTGACAGGACCCGCGCGCCGGGCGGTCCTGGCAGCGTTCGTCGCCCTCTTGGTCCACACGATGGCCTACGCCGGCTTCTTCGAGGACCCGATCACCTGGGTGCTGCTGGCGGTGGGGGCCTCGCTGGCGAGCGCCCCGGCGGTCCGCGAGCCGACGTAGGCTCGGCCCGTGGTCGAGCCGACTCCGCCTCCCCAAACGTCCGGATACCTGCGCCGGCTGGCGACGACCGGGGCCGCCTACACCGCCGCCAGCATCCTCTCGAAGCTGATCGCGGTCGCGCTGCTGCCGCTCTACACGCGCCACCTGAGCCTGACCGACTACGGCTTCGCCGAGGTGATGTTCGCGGCGGTCGTCGCCGCCAGCATCGTCGTCCGCTTCGGGGTGATCGAGGCGGTGCTGCGCTTCTACTACGAGGAAGACGAGCAGCCGGCGCGGGTCGTCTCCACCTCCTTCGCCGCCCTCTTCTGGTTCTCGACCGCGGCGGCGCTGCTGGCCCTGCCCTTCGCCGGGCCGATCTCGGAGCTGCTGCTCGACCGCCAGGCCCCGGACCTGGCGCGGATCGCGATCGGCGGCCTCTGGGTGCTGACGATGTTCGAGTTCCTGCTCACCCTGTTCCGGCTCGAGGAACGGGCCCGCGCCTACTTCCTGACGACGATCGCCAGCGTGCTGGTGACGATCGCGGTGACGATCGTGCTGGTGGTCGGGCTCGAAGAGGGCGCCCGCGGCCTGCTGCTCGGCAGCTACGGGGCCGGCGCCGCCTTCGTCCTCGGCCTGATCTTCCACCACCGGCGCCGGCTCTCGCTGCGGGTCGACCGGCCGCTGGCCCGCCGGATGCTGCGTTTCGGGCTGCCGACGATGCCGGCCGAGCTCTCGCTCTACGCGCTCAACTTCGTCGACCGGATCATCATCCTCCGCACCGTCGGAGCGGCCGAGGCCGGTCTCTACTCGCTGGCGGTCAAGCTCGCCCAGGGGGTGAACGTGCTCGTCCGCGGCTTCCAGCTCGCCTGGCCGCCGCTCGCCTACTCGATCCGCGACGACGACGAGGCGCGCCGCGCCTATGCCACCGTCGTCACCCTGTTCGTCGCCGGCTGTGCCTTCGTCGTCACCGGGATGTGGCTGCTGTCCCGCTGGATGGTCCGGCTGCTGGCAGCGCCGAAGTTCTTCGAGTCCTACGAAGCGGTCGGGCTGATCTCCGCCGCGGTCACCCTCTACGCCCTCTACATGGTGATGGTCGTGATCCTCGGCCGCACCGGCCGCACCGAGTTCAACTTTCCGGCGACGATTGCCGCCCTGGTCGCCAACGTCGTCCTCAACCTGATCCTGGTGCCTTCGTACGGGATCGTCGGCGCCGGCATCGCCCTCGTCGCCTCCTACCTGGTGGTGTTGGTGCTGATGTACGTCTTCACCCAGCGCCTGTTCGAGGTCCCCTACCAGTGGGGTCGCCTCGTCAAGGTGCTGCTTGTCTCGGCCCTCTTGGTCGCCGGCGGCGAGCTGCTGCTGCCGACCGAGGGCCTGCTCGGCCTCGTCGCCCGCACCCTGCTCTGGCTCGCCTTCCCGCTCGCCCTCTTCCTCAGCGGTTTCTTCACCGCCGAGGAGCGCCGCTGGCTCGCCCGCCTCCGCCATCCCAGCGAGCTGCTGCGCGGCCTCAAAGCCCTCACTGCCGGCCCCACCGTCGACGGCAAGGTCCCCGAGGCCTATGAGGCAGAGTTGCGTGACGAAGACGCCCGCATGTAGGCAACGAGTAGGCACTCTGTGCGCGCCACACGTGCGTTTTTCCTCGACAGGCTCGGGTCATGCCCAGAGTCAGCGAGTTCCAGGGGGTCGTGATCACGATGTACGTGCGCGAGCACCCTCCGCCGCACTTCCATGCCAGGTATGGCGACAGCTATGCGTCGATTGAGATCGATACCGGCAAGCTGATCCGAGGAGACCTTCCGAGGCCGCAGCTGAAGTTGGTGCGAGAATGGATGCTCTTGCATCGATCTGAGCTCCGGGGGAACTGGGAGCTCGTACGAAATAGAAGGTCGCCAAAGACAATCTCACCGTTGAGATGAGCAGCCAAAACGAACTCGCGCGTGTAAGGGCAGTAGAGCCCTTGGAGGGACTGTGGATACGGGTCACCTTCGCGGATGGAGCGGTGATGGATATCGGCCTCGAAGGAGTTCTAGACCCACCGGGTGTTTTCGCGCCGGTGCTGGAAGATCGCGAGTTCTTCGAGCAAGTTCGGGTTAACCCGGAGTCGGAGGTTGTCGAATGGCCCGGGGAACTCGACCTGGACGCGGACGTGATGTACGGCAAATTCCCGCCTCTTGACGGTCCCGACTATCAGCGTCGGATCGTCAAGCCCGCCTCTCCCTCAGCGGCCTGACTCGACTCGGTCCCTGATGCTCTCGCCGCGGCCGGGGAACAGCGCCTGGCGGGCGTGGGCGCGATAGACGCCGGCCGATTGCCCCGGGAGGATGGTGGCAGCGAGGGCGCGGAGGCCGTAGGACCAGGCGGTCAGGACGCGGACGGCGAGGGCAGCAGCCGCGGAGTGGTGCTTCCTCATGTAGAGGTCGCGGTTGCGGTGGAATTCGACGATCCGCGGCAGGCCCCTGGCGAGGTCGGTCGAGAGCTGGTCGTGGTGGACCGCCTCGCCGCCGGGGACGAAGAGGCTGTGCCAACCGGCGTCGTCGAGGCGCTTGGCGAAGTCGCACTCGTCGTAGTAGACGAAGAACGCTGGGTCGAGATAGCCGACCTGCTCGGCCGCCTCGCGCCGGACCAGCAGCGCGCTCGACTGCGCCCAGTCGACTCGGCGGGTCGCGGCGCCCTTGCTCTGCACGGTCAGCCAGCGGTGCAGGAAGAGGGCGCCGGCGAGCGCGCTGCCGACCCCGGGGAAGCGCCAGGCGCAAGGGACGGGCCGCCCGCCGGAGTCGAGCAGCTGCGGGGTCGCCGCCGCCGCTTCCGGGTCGGCGTCGAGCGCCGCGAGCAAGGCCGCGACCGCCCCAGGCCGCAGCTCGGAATCCTCGTTCAGCAGCAGGCAGTACTCGCCGCGGGCCCGCCGCAGCAGGGTCGAGTCGTTCTCGGCCTTGCCGGCCCGCTGCTCCAACGCGATCAGCTCGATCTCCAGGTCCCGCGGTGCCTTTTGGACGTCGTGCGTCCGTAAGGAACCACGCGATCGGATCGCCGCCGCCGAGCCGTCCTCGGAGGCGTTGTCGAGGACCAGCACCTCGGCCTCGACTCCGGCCGGGTGGGTGCGCTCGATCGCCGCCAGGCAGGCCAGCAGGTACTCGCGGCCGTTCGTGTTCACGACGCAGTAGGAGAGCGTGGGAGCCACGGCCGCCCACGATAATCGGACCCGACGGCGACCGGACGAGAGCGGTCCGGGGCCCGACCCCGAATGAAAGTCCAACTCGTTGACCCCTCGGCGTTCACGCCGCCCTACGACCGCGCGCTCGCGGCGGCGCTCGCCCGTGCCGGCGCCGAGGTCGAGCTGCTCACCTCCGAGTTCCTCCACGGCGACGTCCCGCCCGCCGAGGGCTACGCGGTCCAGGAGCGCTTCTACCGCCTTGCCGCCAGGCGCGGCCTCGGCAGCCGCCTGCGCCTCCCGGTCAAGGCGGCCGAGCACGTCCCGGAGATGCTGAGCCTGCGCCGCGCCCTCGACGCCGACGT
>DATHUE010000166.1:0-7963 GCA_035462545.1 Solirubrobacterales bacterium | reverse complement strand
GGGGCGCCGCCGCGGCGGCCTGCCGGGAGCTGGGCGCGAGCGACGCGGTCGAGCTGTTCTCCCCCGAGCAGGTCGCCGGGCGCTGCTCCTCGCCGGCCTTCCGCGGCGGCGCCTTCTACCCCGACGCCGCCACCGTGCAGCCGGCACGGCTGGCGCTCGGCCTGCGCGCGGCGCTGCTCGCGGCCGGGGTGGAGATCCATGAGCGCTCCCCGGTGCGCAGCCTGCGCTCGACGCCCGGCGGGGTCGAGGCGCGGACCGAGTCCGGCGCCGTCCGCGCCGGCACCGCGGTGGTCGCGATCGGGGGCGCCGCCAAGGCGCGGCGCGGGCCGCTGCGCAACCGGCTGACGATCACCTCTTCCCACATCGTCCTCACCGAGCCGGTTCCCGACCTGCTCGAGGAGATCGGCTGGACCGGGGGCGAGTGCATCACCGACTGCCGGACGATGCTGCACTACTTCCGCACCACCGGCGACGGCCGCATCGCCTTCGGCCTCGGTGGCGGCCGGATCTCGCTGGGGGGGCGGCTGCGGGGCAAGGTCGAGCTCGACCCGATCGTGGTCGCCCTCGCGACCAAGCGCCTGCACGCCTACTTCCCCGGCGCCGAGGGGCGGCGCATCACCCACGCCTGGGGCGGGCCGATCGACGTCTCGCCGACCCATCTGCCGGTCGTCGTCCCGCTGCAAGGTGGCCGCGTTTTCGCCGCCGCCGGCTACACCGGCAACGGGGTCGGCCCCTCCTACATGGTCGGCCGAACGCTGGCCTCACTTGCGCTCAATCGCGACGATGAGCACGCCCGCCTTCCCTTCGTCACCTCTTCTCCGCAACGCGTCCCACCGGAGCCCTTCCACTGGCTGGGCGGCAGCGCGATCCGCACCGCGATCATGGCCAAGGAGAACGCTGAGTCAGAAGGTCGCGTCCCGTCTCGCGTTGCCTCAGCCCTCGCGAAGATCCCGGAGCTCATCGGCTTTCACATCGGGCGATAGCGACCTGTTGAAGAGGGCAGGGATGCCCTCGTGCGGGCGGATACTCAAAGCGCCGAGCTAATTAGCTCGGCGCTTGTCCGAACGAGGGCATCCCTGCCCTCACCACCTGGTCGTAATCACCTTGGTGCGGGTGTAGAACGAGACCGCGTCGCTGCCGTTGGCGTGGAGATCGCCGTCGAGCGAGTCCTTCCAGCCGCTGAAGGGGAACCAGGCGACCGGGGCGGGGACGCCGACGTTGACGCCCAGCATCCCGGCCTCGGCGCCGTAGCGGTACTGGCGCGCTGCGGCTCCCGACCGGGTGAAGATCGCGCCCGAGTTGCCGTAGCGCGAGCCGTTGAGGAACTCGATCGCGGCGTCGAGGTCGGCGGCCTCGACCAGGGTCAGCAGCGGCCCGAACAGCTCCTCCCGCGCCAGCTCCGACTCGGGGTCGGCGGCGACGGCGATCGTCGGGCCGAGCCGGGTTCCGGCCGGACCGGCCTCGCCGCGGCCGTCGAGGAGGATCTCGGCGCCCTGCGCCTCGGCGCGGTCGATCGCCTCGGCCACCCGGTCCCGTGCGGGGGCCGAAACCATCGGGCAGACGTCGGTGGCGGGGTCGTCGCCGGCCCCGACCCGCAGCTCCGCCGCCGCCGCGACCAACGCCTCGCGGGCTCGTCCGCGCTCCCCCTCGTCGCCGACGAGGACGCAGACCGAGCCGGCCAGGCAGCGCTGGCCGGCGGCGCCGAAGGCCGAGCCCATGATCGCCGGCAGCGCCGCCTCCGGAGCGGCGTCGGGCATCAGCACCAGCGAGTTCTTCGCCCCGCCCAGCGCCTGCGCCCGCTTGCCGGTTTCCGCGCAGCGGGTGGCGACCATCCGCGCCGTCTCCGCCCGGCCGACGAAGGAGACCGCGTCGACGCCGGGGTCCTCCAGCAGCGCCGTCACCGCGTCACGGCCGCCGTGGACGAGGTTGACGACCCCGGCGGGGATCTCGGCGACCGCGTCGACCGCTTCCATGATCAGCGCCGAGGGCCGCGGGTCGGCCTCGGAGGGCTTCAGCACGAAGCCGTTGCCGCAGGCGATCGCGTAGGGCAGGAACCAGAGCGGGATCATTGCCGGGAAGTTGAAGGGGGTGATCGCGGCGACGACGCCGACCGGCTGGCGCACCAGTTCGACGTCGACCCCGGCGGCGACGCCCTCGAGGTTCTCGCCCTTCAGCAGGTGCGGGATCGCCGCTGCCGACTCGACCGACTCGAGGCCGCGGCCGACCTCGCCGTCGGCGTCCTCCAGGGTCTTGCCCATGTCGGCGCAGACCAGCGCCGTCAGCTCCTCGCGCCGGCGCAGCAGCTCGGCCCGCAGCGCCAGCACCGCCCGCGCCCGCCGCTGCGGCGGCACCGCCCGCCACTCGGGCTGCACCGCCCGCGCCGCCGCCACCGGCGCGCCGTCCTCGGCCTTCCCCGAGAGCGGCACCCGGGCGACGACCTCGCCGCTGGCCGGGTCGACGTCGTCGAGCGTCTCGACCCCGTCGGCGCCGATCCAGGCGCCGCCGACGTAGTTGCGGAGCAGCTGGGCGCTCATTGCGCCGCCGCCGTTCCGGGGACGGGGATCGGCTCGGGCCGCACCGCCGCCATCCGCTCGGCTCGGCGCTGCTGCCAGAGGACCGCTGCGGCCGCGATCACGGCGACGAGGAACAGCAGGGTGGCGATCGCGTTGACCTGGACCGGGATCCCGCGCAGGCTGACCCCGTAGACGTAGAGCGGGAAGGTCACCGTCGTCCCCGAGTTGAAGTTGGAGATCACGAAGTCGTCGATCGAGAGGGCGAAGGCGAGCATCGCCGCGGCGACGATGCCCGGCGCCAGCAGCGGCAGCGTCACCGTGCGGAAGGTGGTCAGCGGGCTGGCCCCGAGGTCGGCCGCCGCCTCCTCGAGGTTGCGGTCGAACCCGATCAGCCGCGAGCGCACGACGACCACGACGAAGCTGATCGAGAACATCACGTGGGCGATCAGCAGCGTCGTGAACCCGAGCGCGAACGAGTAGAAGATGAACATCGAGAGCAGCGAGGCGCCGATCACCACCTCCGGCGTCGCCATCGGGATCACGATCAACAGGTTGGCGGCGCGCCGCCCATGGAACTTGTGGCGGACCAGGGCGATCGCCATCGCCGTCCCGATCGCGGTCGCGATCAGGGTCGAGAAGGCCGCCAGCTTGAGGCTCGTCAGCAGCGCCTCGTTCAGTTCCGGCAGCGAGAACATCGTCTCCCAGTACTCGAACGTGAAGCCGTCGTTGAGAGCGAAGGTGAGTTTGTCTTTCGGGGTGGAGCCGAAGGAGAAGATGCCGATCACGGCGATCGGGATCAGCATGTAGGCGACGGCCAGCCCGGCGTAGATCGGCAGCGCGTTGCGCCGCAGCCAGGCCCAGGGTCGTGCAACCGCACTCATGCTCGCGCCTCCGCCTTCGCCACCGGGTCCTCCTCGGGGTCGTCGTCGCCCATGAAGGCGCCGGTCCCGGCGAAGCGGATGTAGATCGTCACCACGGCGAGGATCAGCGCCATCATCAGGAACGAGAGCGCCGCCGCCTCGGGATAGTCGCGCTGGTTCAGGTAGAGCGACTGGATCACGTTGCCGACCATCGCCTGCCCGGTCCCGCCCAGCAGCTGGGCGTTGATGTAGTCGCCGAAGGCGGGGATGAAGGTCAGCAGGATGCCGGCGACGATCCCCGGCATCGTCAGCGGCAGCGTCACCTTGAGGAAGGCGGTGCGCGAGGAGGCGTAGAGGTCCTTGGCCGCCTCGATCAGCCGCAAGTCGAGCCGCTCGAGGTTGGCGTAGAGCGGCAGGATCATGAACGGCAGGAAGTTGTAGGTGAGGCCGGCGATCACCGCCCCCGGGGTCGCCAGCACCCGTCCGTCTTCGGGCGCCAGCGACAGGGTCTCGAGCACGCCGACCACCGGGCTCGAGTCGCTGAGGATCGTTTTCCAGGCGATCGTCCGGATCAGGTAGGTGGTCAGGAACGGGGCGATCACCGCGAACAGCAGCAGCGCCTTATAGCGGCCCGAGCGAAAGGCGATCGCGTAGGCGAGCGGATAGCCGATCAGCAGCGCCAGGACCGTCGCCGTCCCCGCGTAGAAGACCGAGCGCACGATCTGCTCGGTGTGCCCGGACAGCGAGTCGGGGAAGTTGGACCACTCCCAGGTGAGGGTGAAGCCGCTCGTCAGCGAGCCCGAGCGCAGCGCCATTTCGCCCATGAAGTACATGGGCACGACGAAGAAGAGGATGAGCCAGAGCAGCCCCGGTCCCAGGAGCCAGTAGGGGACCAGGCGCTTGCTCCGGCTCATCGTCCGCCTCAGCCAGCCACCACGTCAGCCCAGACCGCCGAGACCTTTTCGGCATCGGGCGGCGAGTCCTGGGTCGAGCAGTTCTCCTGGAACTCGGGGCTGGGGAAGACCAGCGGGTCTTTCGCCAGTGCCGGCTTGACCAGCTCTTTGACCCCGTCGACCGGCGAGACGTAGGTGATGTATTCGGTCAGGTCGGCCGCCACCTCGGGCTGGTAGACGAAGTCCATCCAGCCGAGGGCCGCCGCCGTGTTCGGGGCCCCGACCGGGATCACCATGTTGTCCGACCACAGCACGCAGCCCTCGGTCGGCATCCGCCATTCGGCGTTCGGGTTTTCGACGATCGAGGCGTCGCCCGACCAGCCGATCGCGGCGACGATGTTGCCGGCGGTCAGTTCCTCGGTGTAGTTGTTGCCGGTGAAGGAGCGGATCTGGCCGGAGTCGGCGGCCGACTTGATTTTGTCGATCGCTGCTTCCCAGTCCTCGTCGGTCGCCTCCTCGGGATCGACCCCTTCCGCCTTCATCACCAGCGGCACGCTGTCGCGCATCTCTTCGAGGAAGGTGACTTTGCCCTTGTATTTCGGGTCGAACAGGTCGTTGACCGATTTGATGTCCGGCGCCTTGGCGGTGTCGACCCAGATCCCGGTCATCCCGCTCTGCCAGGGGATCGAGAACTTGCGGCCGGGGTCGAAGGACGGGTCCCGCAGGCTCGGGACCATCGTTTCGAACACGGTCGGCAGGTCGTTCGGGTCGATCTCCTGCAGGTAGCCGAGGTCATACATCTGTTTCGCCATCCAGTCGGTGACGACGAAGATGCTGCGCCCGCCCGACTCGCCCTGTTCCAGCTGCGGCTGCAGCTTGCCGAAGAAGCTGTTGTTGTCGTTGACGTCTTCGATGTAGTCGACGCTGACGCCGGTCTCGCCCTCGAACTCGGCCACCGTCCCGTCTTTGCCCGGGTCGATGTAGCCGGGCCAGTTGGAGATCGTCAGCTCGCCTTTTACCGGGCCCGCTTTGGCGGTTTCCGCATCCTCGCTGCTGCCACCGCCGCCGGTGGTGCCGCCGCAGGCCGCGACGCCGAGCGTCAGCGCCACCGTCGCCAGCAACGCCGCGAGCAGCCGCCCAACCGGTCGCCTTCTTCGTTCACTGCCCATTCGACTCACCATCCTTTGATTCGGTGACCACGTGCATGTGCTGGGGGTCCCAGCTCAGCGCCACCCGGGCGCCGCCGCCCGGAAGTCTTTGCCGCTCCGCCTCGTCAGCGTTGGGGACGAGCACGGTCATCCGCACCTCGTCCCCGAGGTCGACGACGATCTGGGTCGCGGTGCCGAGGTACAGCGAGCTCTCGACCGTGCCCTCGACCCGCGGCACCCCGTTGCCGAGCGCCGCCGCGTCCTCGACCCGCGCGACCCGCAGCTTCTCCGGCCGCACGACCGCGGCGCAGCCCTCGCCGGCCGGCAGCGAGCCGGTCTCGGCGGCGATCTCGGGGCCGCTGTCGAGCCGCACCCGGCCGCCGCTCGCGACGGTTGCCGGCATCAGGTTGGAGACGCCGATGAAGCCGGCGACGAAGGTCGTGGCCGGGCGCTCGTAGACCTCCTCGGGACCGGCGACCTGTTCGACCCGGCCGCGGTTCATCACCGCGATCCGGTCGCTCATCGTCAGCGCCTCCTCCTGGTCGTGGGTGACGTAGACGAAGGTGATCCCGACCTCGCGCTGGATCCGCTTCAGCTCCACCTGCAGGCCCTTGCGCAGTTTCAGGTCGAGCGCCCCCAGCGGCTCGTCGAGCAGCAGCACCTTCGGCAGGTTGACCAGCGCCCGCGCCAGCGCCACCCGCTGCTGCATGCCGCCGGAGAGCTGCGCCGGTCGCCGCCGCGCCGCGTCGGCCAGCCCGACCCGCTCCAGCTCGGCCGCCACCCGGCTCGTGATCTCCCCCTTCGGCACGCCCTTGCGCTTCAGCCCGAAGGCGACGTTGTCGGCGACGCTCAGGTGGGGGAAGAGGGCGTAGCTCTGGAAGACCGTGTTGGTCGGGCGCCTGTAGGGCGGCAGCCCGGCGACGTCGTCGCCGTCGATCCGGATCGCTCCCGCGCTCGGCTGCTCGAACCCGGCGATCATCCGCAGCGTCGTCGTCTTGCCGCAGCCGCTCGGCCCGAGCAGGGTGAAGAACTCACCCTGGGCCAGCTCGAGGCTGATGTCGTCGACGGCGGTGAGCTCGCCGAAGCGCTTGCTCACGCCTTCGAGGACGACGCTGGGAGCTCCGTTTCCATTCACGTCGCCGGCTCGCGTCCTTTCATCCCCTTGTCGGTGGCCTCGCCTATGAAGCGACGGTAAGCCCCTGCGCACGACTGCGCAAGGGGCGGATGTCCTAAAAGGACAGTGGCCATTTATACGGGATGTACATCGCATCGCCCAGGACTTGACCCAAGGGCCACTTGCATCCCGGCCAATATCGCTTTAGCGTTGTCCATAACGTCGTAGCAAGAGAGGAGAGTCGCATGGCCACCGCGTCGCAGTCAGTCGACACCGAGCTCCAGCAGCTGGCCCGCCGACATCTCTGGATGCACTTCTCGCGGATGGGCTCCTACTCGCCCGACCACGAGATCCCGATCATCGCCCGGGCCGAGGGCTGTTACGTCTACGACGAGCAGGGCAACCGCTACCTCGACGGCCTCTCCGGCCTGTTCTGCGTCAACGCCGGCCATGGGCGCACCGAGTACGGCGAGGCGGCGGCCCGCCAGATCGAAGAGCTCGACTTCTACACGCTCTGGAGCTACGCGCACCCGCGGGCGATCGAGCTCGCCGCGCGGATCGCCGGCCTCGCCCCCGGCGACCTCAACCGCGTCTTCTTCACCTCCGGCGGCGGCGAGGCGGTCGAGTCGGCGCTGAAGCTCTCGCGCAACTTCCACCGCCTGCACGGCAAAGGCCAGAAGCACAAGGTGATCGCCCGCGAGGTCGCCTACCACGGCACCTCGCTGGGAGCGCTCTCCGCCACCGGGATCACCGAGCTGCGCAGCCAGTTCGAGCCGCTGGCGCCGGGCGGCTGCCACGTCCCCAACACCAACGTCTACCGCTGGCCCGAGGACCGCGAGCCGACCTGGGCGGCCGACGCGATCGAGGAGCGGATCGTCTTCGAGGGACCGGAGACGGTCGCCGCGGTGATCCTCGAGCCGGTCCAGAACGCCGGCGGCTGCTTCGTCCCGCCCGACGGCTACTTCCAGCAGGTGCGCGAGATCTGCGACCGCCACGACGTGCTGATGATCTCCGACGAGGTGATCTGCGCCTGGGGCAGGCTCGGCCACTACTTCGGCTGCGAGCGCTTCGGCTACGTGCCCGACCTGATCACCGTCGCCAAGGGCCTGACCTCCGCCTACGCGCCGATGGGCGGGGTGATCGTCTCCGACGAGGTGGCCGCCCCGTTCATGGAGGGCGACGCCTCCTTCGCCCACGGCTTCACCTTCGCCGGCCACCCGATCGCCGCCGCGATCGCGCTCGCCAACCTCGACGTCTTCGAGCGCGAGGACCTCTGCGGGCACGTGCTCGCCAAGGAGGGCGAGTTCCGGGCGATGCTGGAGACCCTGCACGACCTGCCGATCGTCGGCGACGTGCGCGGCGCCGGCTACTTCCACGCGGTCGAGCTGATCAAAGACAAGGAGACCAAGGAGAGCTTCGACGACGAGGAGTCCGA
>DATHUE010000165.1:0-11628 GCA_035462545.1 Solirubrobacterales bacterium | reverse complement strand
AGCAGCTCGCGGTAGGCGCGGTAGGCGCGGCCGCCGACCGCGACCCCGAGCCGGTTGTGGAGCTCCTCGGAGACCTCCTCGCCGACGGCGACGTCCCAGCGGCTGATGAACAGCGAGGCGACCGAGGCGACGTCGGGGTCGAGCCCGGCCTCGATCCGGCGCTCGATCCCGCGCATGTAGGCCTCGGCGGCGCCGAGGTAGTGCTGGTCGTCGAACAGCAGCGTCACGTTGACGGGGACGCCGGCGAAGATCGTCTCCTCGATCGCGGTCCGGCCCGCCTCGGTGCCGGGGATCTTGATGAAGAGGTTCTCGCGCTCGGCCTTGGCGTGCAGCGCCTGCGCCTGCTCGATCGTCGCCTCGGCGTCGTCGGCCAGCTTCGGCGAGACCTCGAGCGAGACGAAGCCGTCGACCCCGGCGGTGCGCTGGTGGACCCCGGCGAACAGGTCGGCGGCGTCGCGCAGGTCGGCGACCGCCAGCTCGAAGAAGATCCGCTCGCGGTCGTCGACGCCGACGCCCTCGCCGGCGGCGGCAGCCGCGGCGACCTCGCCGATCTGCTCGTCGTAGGCGTCGCCGCCGGAGATCGCCTTGTCGAAGATCGTCGGGTTCGAGGTCAGGCCGGTGACCGAGAGCTCCTCGATGTAGCCCTTCAGCACGCCCTCGCGCAGCATCGGGCGGGTGATGTTGTCGAGCCAGAGGCTCTGCCCCAGCTCGTGCAGTCGTGCGGTTGGCTTCACGCTGAGCCCCTTTCGGGTGGTGGTGTCAGTTCGACTTGGCGCGCGCGAGGGTCTCGCGCGCCGCCTCGACGATCTTCTCGGGTACGAACCCGAACTCCGCCTCGACGTCCTTGAACGGCGCCGACTGGCCGAAGGTGGTCATGCCGACGATCGTGCCGGCCAGCCCGACCCAGCGCTCCCAGCCGAGCGTCGCGCCCTCCTCGATCGCCACCCGGGCGGTGACGGCGGGGGGCAGCACCTCGTCGCGGTAGGACTGCTCCTGGCGCTCGAACAGCTCCCAGCAGGGGAGGCTGACGACGCGCGAGCGCACCCCTTCGCCGCTCAGCGTCTCGTGGGCGGCGAGCGCCAGCTGCACCTCGCTGCCGGTCGCGATCAGGACGATCTCCGGCTCCCCGTCGCTGTCCGCCAGCACGTAGCCGCCCTTGCGGGCGCCGGCGGCCGGCGCGTACTTGGAGCGGTCGATGATCGGCACGGTCTGCCGGGTGAGGACGAGGGCGACCGGGTTGTGGGTGCGGTCGACCGCGACCCGCCAGGCCTCGGCGGTCTCGGTCGCGTCGGCGGGCCGGATCACGTCGAGGTGGGGCATCGCCCGCAGCGAGGCGAGCTGCTCGATCGGCTGGTGGGTCGGGCCGTCCTCACCGAGCCCGATCGAGTCGTGGGTGAAGAGGTGGATCACCGGCACCTCCATCAGGGCGGAGAGCCGGATCGCGGCGCGGCCGTAGTCGGAGAAGGTCAGGTAGGTCGACCACAGCGGCCGCAGCTTGCTGAGCGAGAGGCCGTTGCAGGCCGCCGCCGCGGCGTGTTCGCGGATCCCGTAGTGGATCTGGCGGCCGTTGAAGCTGCCGGGCTCGAAGTTCTCGACGCCGTCGAAGGTGAGCCGCACCGAGGTCGAGTCGGTCAGGTCGGCGGAGCCGGAGATGAACCAGGGGACCCGCGCGGCGATCGCGTTCTGCACCTTGTTCGAGGCCTTGCGGGTGGCGAGGCCCTTCTCGTCGAACTCGAACTCGGGGATGCCGGCGTCCCAGTCGTCGGGCAGCCTGCGGCGCTGCATCATCTCGATCTCGCCGGCCAGCTCGGGCTTCTCGGCCCGCAGCGACTCGAGCTTGCGGCCCCACTCGGCGTTGAGCTCGGCGCCGCGCGCCCCGACGCCCTCCTGGAAGCGCTCCAGCACCCCGTCGGGGACGAGGAACTGGGCGTCCTCGGGCCAGCCGTAGGCCTGCTTGGTCAGCTTCACCTCGTCGACCCCGAGCGGTTCGCCGTGGGCGGACTCGGTGTCCTGCTTGTTCGGCGAGCCCCAGCCGATGTGGCTGTCGACGACGATCAGCGTCGGGCGGCCGGTCTCGGCCTTGAACTCCTCGAAGGCGCGGCCGAGCAGGCCGCGGTCGTTGGCGTCGCCGACTCGCAGCACGTTCCAGCCGTAACCCTCGAAGCGGCTGAGCACGTCGTCGTCGTAGGCGAGGGCGGTGTCGCCGTCGATCGTTATGTGGTTGTTGTCGTAGATCCAGCAGAGGTTGTCGAGCTTCAGGTGGCCGGCCAGCGAGGCGGACTCGTGCGAGACGCCCTCCATCAGGCAGCCGTCGCCGGCGATCGCGTAGACGTCGAAGTCGAACAGCTCGGCGCCGAAGCGCTCGCCCTGCCACTTCGAGGCCAGCGCCATCCCGACCGCGGTGGCGATCCCCTGGCCGAGCGGCCCGGTGGTCGTCTCGACGCCGGTGGTCCAGCGGTACTCGGGGTGGCCGGGGGTGCGCGAGTGCAGCTGGCGGAATTCTTCGATCTCGTGCAGCGAGCAGGCCGGCTCGTCGGTGACGTTGTAGTCCTTGTCGACCCGCTTCACCCCGGCGAGGAAGAGCATCGAGTAGAGCAGCATCGAGGCGTGGCCGGCGGAGAGCACGAAGCGGTCGCGGTTGGGCCAGACAGGATCGGCCGGGTCGTAGCGGAGGTGGTTCTGCCAGAGCTCGTAGGCGACCGGCGCCAGCGCCATCGGCGTCCCCGGGTGGCCCGAGTTGGCCTTCTGAACGGCGTCGATCGAGAGGGTGCGGATCGTGTCGATCGCCAGCTTGTCGATGTCCTCGGCCACGGCTGCGCCGATCCTAGCCGTAACCCGCCCGCAACCAACTGGCGGCTGATCCCGGCGTTGGTGCGAATCCTCGTACGAGACCTCTATCTTTGGAAAAAGCGAAAGAGAAATTTCGTTGGAATCATTCTAACGATAGTATTCTTTCGATATGGCTTCTCCTCCTCGCACTTACTCGCCACTCACGGTCGAGGCCGCCAAACTTCTCGGTGCTCGGATTCGGCTGGGGCGGCGTGAACGTCGTTTGACGGTGGAAGAGCTCGCCGCCCGGGTTGGTGTCTCCCATGTGACCCTCGTCAAGGTCGAGCGTGGGGACCTGAGCGTGAGACTGGGCGCCGCCTTCGAGGCGGCAGCTTTGGTTGGAGTTCCCCTTTTTCATGAGGAGCCCTCCCGTCGGAGGCTCGAGCGAGGCCGAATCGACGATCGACTCGCGGTCTTACCCCAGCATGTCCGCAGGCCCAAGGAAATCGACGACGACTTTTAAGCCTGCGCCTCAGGGCTCGATCCGGGTGACGGCGCCTTCGCCGTTGTCGGCGACCCAGACCGCTTCGCCGCCGACGGCGACGGCGCCGGGTTCGGAGCCGACCGCGATCGGCTCGCCGATCCGCTCGCCGCTCTCGATGTCGATCCTGGTCACCGTGTCCTCGGCGACGCTGGCGACCCAGACGGTGCTGGTGCCGGCGTCGATCCCGCCCGGGTGGCCCCCGATCTCGACCGTGCCGACGACGCTGCGAATCACGGGATCGACCGTGGTGACGCCGCCGCCGCGGCTGTCGGCGACCCAGACCAGGCCGCCGGCGACGGTCACTCCGGCCGGGCCGCGCCCGACCGGGATCGGCGGCTCGGTGTTGGCGCTGCGCAGGTCCAGTCGCCGCACCGCGCCGGTGCTGGCGCTGCTGACCCAGAGGCCGCCGGCGCCGACCGCGAGGCGCAGCGGCGCCGTGTGCGGTGGCAGGCGGCGGCGGAAGACCTCGCCCCCCCTGGCGTCGATTGCCGCGACCCCGGTCCCCGCGCCGTCGGCCACCCAGACGCGCCCGCCGCCGAAGACGATCGGCCCGGGCTTGCCGCCGACCTCGATCCGTCCCACCACCCGGACCGTGTCCGGATCGATGCGCAGGACCTCGCCCCGGGGCGGGTCGGTGACCCAGACCGAGCCGCCGCCGACGGCGACCCCGGCGATGCCGCGCCGGAGCCGCAGCGGCTCGCCGACCCGCTCGCCGCTGGCGGGGTTGAGCCGGGTCAGGGTGCCGTCGCGCTCGCTCGTCACCCAGATCGCGTCGGAGGCGGCGGCGATCCGCAGCGGTGCGGTCCCGACCGGGATCGGCTCGGAGACCGAGAGCCCGTCGTCGCCGAAGACGAGGAAGACGAGGGCTGCGAGGACCGCGATCAGGGCGATGCCGCCGCTGCCGAGCCAGAGCGCCTGCTGGCGGGTCGGGCCCCGGCGCGGGGCGGGGGAGGGCGGCGCCGCCACGGTCGGGCGCTCGGCGCTGTCGTAGAGGACGCGGGTCGCCGCCGGGGCAGCCCCCTGCACCTCGCGCGCCGCCGCGATCAGCATCCCCGCGCTCGGGTAGCGCTCGGCCGGGTCCTTGGCGACCGCGCGCTCGATCACCGCCTCGAGGCCGGCCGGCAGCTCCGGCTCGGTGTCGTCTTCCCTGCGGCCGAACGGGGCGACCCCGGTCAGCGCCTCGTAGAGCACGCAGCCGAGCGAGTAGACGTCGGCGGGCGGGCCGACGCGGCTGCCGCGCCACTGCTCCGGCGACATGTACTCGACCGTGCCGACCACCGAGGCGCTGCTGGCGGCGCCGCTCTCGCCGAGCGCTTTTGCCAGCCCGAAGTCGGAGAGGAAGGCGCGCTCGCCTTCGACGAGGACGTTGTGCGGCTTGACGTCGCGGTGGACGATGCCGGCGGCGTGGGCGGCGTCGAGCGCGTCGGCGACCTGGCCGAGCAGCGCGATCGCCCGCTCCGGCTCCAGCGGCCCGTCGCGGTCGATCATGCGCCGCAGGTCGCCGCCCTCGACCAGCCGCATCGCCACCACCAGCTCGCCGTCGACCTCGCGCGAGTCGTAGATCGGCACCACGGCCGGGTGGTCGAGGCTGGCGGCGAGCCGCGACTCGCGCAGGAAGCGGGCCCGGAACCCCTCCTTGCTGACGAGGTCGCGGGCGATCACCTTCAGCGCCACCGGCCGTTCCAGGGTCAGGTGCGTGGCGCGGTAGACGACGCCCATGCCGCCGCGGCCGAGCAGTCCCTCGATCCGGTAGCCGGCGACGATCGAACCAGTAGAGAGATCCCCCACGCAGCGGTTATACCGCCGCGTGGGGGATGGACTGCTACCTCGTCGGCTGCCAGGTGATGACCGGACCGATCGTGGTCCCGTCACCTTCGGCGAGGTCGACCCCCGCCGCGAGCTCGCGGCGGCTGCCGTTCTCGACGTCGATCGAGACCAGCGACTCGCGTTCCTCGTCGGCGACGAAGGCGGCGACCCGCCTGCCGTCGGAGGAGAAGACGGCGTTGGTCTCCGAACCGTCGGGAAGCTGGGCGATCTTGCGCGCCCGGACCGGGGCGATCCGCTTCACCCAGAGGCCCTGGTCGCGCCGGAACAAAAGCGTGCGGCCGTTGCCGGAGACGTCTTCGACGTAGGCGGAGCCGACGCCGCGGACCTGCGGCTTCACCTTGGTGCCGTTGGCGCGCATCGTGTAGACGTCGGCGTAGGCGGCCGGGCCCGCGGCGCTCTCGCCGCGGCTGAAGAGGACGCCGCCGGCGAAGAAGCGCGGCTTGAACTCGTCGACCCCCGGCGTCCTGGTCAGGCGCCGCAATTTGGCGCCGCTCGGTCGGACCGAGAAGACGTCGTCGTTGCTGCCGGCGCTGCGGACGAAGGCGATCGAGCGGCCGTCGGCGGAGAAATCGGCTTCGTGGTCGTGGCCCGGCGAGGTGACCACCGGGCGCAGCCCGCCGCCGTGGGCGCGGACGGCGTAGAGGTCGGCCGGGGCCTCGGCGCTGGCCCGCCGCTCGAAGACGACGAGGCGGCCGTCGGGCGAGACCACCGGCCGCGAGTCCAGCGTCGTGCCGCTGGTCAGCTGCCGCAGGCCGGTGCCGTCGGCGCGGACCGAGAACAGGTGCCCGGCGCGGACGTAGGCGATCGAGGTCCCGTCCGGCGAGAAGGCCGGTTCGGTGTCGGTCGGGTCTTCGGTCAGCTGGTTGAGGCGGCCGTCGCGGACCGCGAAGAGGCCGCCTTCGGTGACGACTTTCGTTTCCTCGGTGTGCTGGCTGAAACGGGAGAAGACGACGGCGCCCGAGCTCGACGCCGCGGAGGCGGCGGCCGGCAGGGCGAGGACGAGGATCGCGAAGAAAGCCAGGAACAGCGAACGGGTCTTCATGGCAGCTTTCCTTTCGGTTGGGTTCTGGCTGCCCCACCGATGCTGCTCCCGGTAGCCGTGCGCGCCAACGACAGCGGCGCCCCCTACCGGGCCACGTTTGGCCCGCTCCGGGCCAGGTCAGCGGGGGCGGTCGAGGCCGAGCTCGATCACCCGGGCGGCGATCAGCCGCGGCCGCTCGCGGCCGGCGTCGCCGGCGACGCCGAGCTTGGCGGCGAGGGCGTCGAGCCGGCGCTGGGCGGTGCGCTCGCTGACGTGCAGGGCCTCGGCGATCTCGGCCCGGGTGGCCGGCCGGCCGGCGAAGGCGCCCTCGCTGCGGTACGGGGCGACCAGCGCCGTCGCCGTCGCCCGCTCCTCCTCGCTGAGCGCGACCGACGGTGCGTCGCTCGGCACCGTCTCGCCCCCCGGCGGGGCGAGGCCGAGCTTCACTTCGAGCCGGTGGCCGCCGACGGTCAGGGTGTCGCCGTCGCGCAGCCGCCGCGGCCGGTCGAGCGGCTCGCCGTTGAGAGCGGTGCCGTTGCGGCTGTCGAGGTCGGTGGCGATCAGCACCTCGCCGCGCCGCTCGAGCTCGTGGTGGTTCCAGGAGACCGCCTCGTCCTCGAGCTGGACCGCCGCCTCCGGCGAGCGCCCGACGATCGTTCGCTCGCCGGCCAGGGCCACCGACCGCGGCTCGCCGCCAGGGCCCGTCAGCCAGATCCGTGCGTCCATCGCGGCCGACTATAGGCCTTGGGTAGAGTCCGGTCGGTGAACGCCGCCGAGACTGAGAAGCGCCTTGCCGCGGAGGCGGCGGCGGAGCTGGTCGAGGACGGGATGACGATCGGCTTGGGGACCGGCTCGACCGTCGCCTTCCTGCTGCCGGCGATCGCCGCCCGCGGGCTGAGCGGGATCCGCTGCGTCGCCACCTCGGTCGCAACCGAGGAACAGGCCCGCGAGCTCGGCGTCCCGGTCGAGGAGTTCGACAGCCTCGCCCGGCTCGATATCGCGATCGACGGCACCGACGAGGTCGCGCCCGACGGCTGGCTGATCAAGGGCGGCGGCGCCGCCCACCTGCGCGAGAAGGTCGTCGCCGCGGCCGCCGAGCGGTTCGTCGTGATCGGCGACTCCAGCAAGCCGGTCGAGGTGCTGAGCTGGCCGGTACCGCTGGAGCTGTTCGCCTTCGGCGCCGCCTCGACGCTGGCCCGGCTCGGCGACGAGGTCGAGCTGCGCGACGTCCCGCCCAGCCCCGACGGCGGCACGATCGCCGACTACCGGGGTGTGATCGGCGACCCGGCGGTGCTGGCGGCGCGGCTGGAGGCCGACCCGGGCGTCGCCGCCCACGGCCTCTTTCCCCCCAGCATGGTCAGCGAGGTCCTGATCGGACGCGGCGAGTCGGTGGAAAGGCTGACGATCGGGGCCTGTTGGACCTGGTCGAGCGCGAGCGCGAGCTGGGCGTTCTCGCGACGCTGCTCGACGGCGTGGCCGCCGGGCAGCCGGCGACGGCGCTGATCGAGGGACCGGCGGGCATCGGCAAGACCCGCCTGCTCAGCGAGCTGAAGCAGCAGGCGGGCGAGCGCGGCATCCGTGTCCTCTCCGGGCGCGGCTCGGAGCTGGAGCGCGAGTTCCCCTTCGGAGTCGTCCGCCAGCTGTTCGAGCCGGCCCTGCGCGAGGCGCCGAACCGGGTCGAGCTGTTCGAGGGGGCGGCCGAGATCGCCGGCACCGTCTTCGCCGCCCCGGGCGGCGAGGTCGAGGGCGGCGACTCCTCCTTCGCGGTCCTGCACGGGCTCTACTGGCTGACCCTCGACCTCGCCGGCGAAGAGCCGCTGCTGATCGCCGTCGACGATCTGCAGTGGTGCGACCGGCCCTCGCTGCGGATGCTCGCCTATCTGGTGCGGCGCCTGGAGGGGCTGCCGCTGCTGATCGCCGCGACCCTGCGCTCGGCCGAGCCCGGCACCGACACCGCCCTGCTGGCCGAGATCGCCCACGACCCGCTGACCGAGCGCGTCCTGCCGGGACCGCTCAGCCGGGAGGCGATTCCCGCCCTGGTCGAGGCCCGGCTCGGAGCCGCGCCCGACCCCGCCTTCGCCGCCGCCTGCCACGAAGCGACCGGTGGCAACCCGCTGCTGCTGGGGGAGGTGCTGAAGGGCCTGGCCGCCGAGAGGGTGGAGCCGAGCGCGGCGGAAGTCGGCGTCGTCCGCGATCTCGGTCCGCGAGCCGTCTCGCGGGCGGTGCTGCTGCGCCGGGCCCGGCTCGGCGACGCCGACGTCGCCGTCGCCCGCGCGATCGCGGTACTCGGCGAGGGCGCCGAGCTGGGGGAGATCGCCGCCCTCGCCGAGCTCGACCAAACGGCCGTGGCGGCTGCCACCGGCGAGCTGACTCGCGTCGAGATCCTGCGTCCGGAGCAGCCGCTCGGTTTCGTCCACCCGCTGGTCCGCGACGCCGTCTACAACGACCTGCCGCCGGCCCAGCGCGAGCTCGACCACGCCCGCGCCGCCCGCCTCCTGCGCGAGGCCGGGGCGCCGGCGGAGCGGGTCGCCGCCCACCTGCGGCTGGTGCCGCCGCAGGGCGAGGACTGGGTGGTGGAGACGCTGATCTCGGCGGCCCGCTCCGCCGCCGAGAAGGGCGGCGCCGAGAACGCCACCGCCTACCTGCGGCGGGCTCTCGAGGAGCCCCTGGGGGAGGAGCGCCGGGCAGCCGTCCTCTTCGACCTCGGCCAGCGCGAGATGGACCTGCGCGGCGACGAGGCCACCGAGCACCTGCGCCAGGCCTACGACGTGCTGCGCGATCCGCGGCAGCGGGGCTGGGCCGCCTACGCGCTGGCCAGGACCCTGATGTTCACCCGCCGCGAGCAGGAGGCCGCCGAAGTCGCGGCTCGGGCACGCGGCGAGCTGCCGGAGGAGCTGCTCGACCTGAGCCGCGCGCTGGAGGCGATCGAGATGGAGACCGTCTACTTCGGCCGCGAAGCGACCGAGGAGCTGCAGCGCACCGCCGCCTACCGCGGCGGCATCGACGGCGACGGGCCGGGGGCGAAGATGCTGACCGCGGTCACCGCCTACACCTGGGCCAACTCGACCGAAGGCGAGGCCGGCAGCTGCGCGGCCCTGGCGCTGGAGGCGCTCGAGGGCGGCACCCTGCTGGAGGTCGACAACGGCCTCTTCTGGGTGACCGCGATCGTCGTGATCATCTACGCCGACCTCGACGACACGCCCGACATCTGGAGCGAAGCGCAGGAGCTCGCCCACCGCCGCGGCTCGCTGTTCATGGTCCTCACCGTCAACCTCTGGCGCGGCTTCGACCTGCTGCGCCGGGGCGACCTCGCGCAGGCGCAGGAATCGATCGAAGCGGGCATCGAGGAGATGATTCTGTGGTCGGGGGCGGAGATGGGATCGGTGATGGAGTGGCCGACGGCCTTCCTCGCCGAGATCCAGCTCGAACGCGGCGAGCTGGAGGCGGCCGCGGCGACCCTGGTCCGCGGCGAACCGGACCCCGACCGCTGGGGCGACGGGCCGGCCTTCTGGCGCAAATCGAAGATCGAGCTGCTGCTGGCGCGCGGCGAAGCCGAGGAGGCGCTGGCGCTCTGCGAGGTCTACGCCACGCGCCTGGGGCTGATGACGAACCCGGCGCCGGCGCCGTGGCGCAGCCTCGAGGCCGAAGTGCTCGACCGGCTCGGCCGGGGGGACGAGGCCCGCCCGCTGGTCGAGGAGGAGCTGGAGATCGCCCGCGCCTGGGGGGCGCCACAGGCGATCGGCCGCGCCCTGCGGGTGCTCGGCACGCTCGAACGCGAGGCCGGGATCGAGCGCCTGCGCGAGGCGGTGGCGACCCTGGAGCGCTCCAACGCGCGGCTGGAGCTGGCGAAGGCGCTGCTGGCGCTGGGCACGGCGCTGCGCCTGGCGCGGCAGCCGAGCGAGGCCCGCGAGCCCCTCGGCCGGGCGCTGGAGCTGGGCGCGGCCTGCAGCGCCGAGACGCTCGTCGAGCGCGCAAGGGCCGAGCTGCGGGCGACCGGGGCCCGACCCCGTCGGGAGGCGCTGAGCGGGGTCGAGTCGCTGACCCCGAGCGAGCGCCGGGTGGCCGAGATGGCGGCCGAGGAGATGACCAACCGCGAGATCGCCCAGAGCCTGTTCGTCACCCCGAAGACGGTCGAGGTCCACCTCTCCAACGCCTACCGCAAGCTGGAGATCCGCAACCGGCGCCAGCTCGCCGGGGCGCTCACGGCCTGAGCACGTAGCGGAGCACGTCGACGACCTGCGCCGCGGTCCGGGCGGTCGCCTGCGCCGCCCGGTCGACCTCCTTCAGCGCATGGTCGAGCTCGCCGGCGTGAAGCGTGACGATCGGCTTGCCAAGCGCGGCCGCGTAACCGGCGTCGAAGGCCGCGTTCCACTGCCGGTACCTGTCCCCGAACCGCACCACGACCACATCGGCGTCCCGAATCAAAGTCTGAGTCCGAATCGCATTCACCCCAGCCCCCATCTGATCCCGCCAAAAAGAATTGGACTCCTCACCAAGAGCATCCGTCCCAGCCGCATCCGAAGCCGCATGATCGGTAACAGGCGAAGTGAAAACCACGGGCAACTGAGCGCTGCGGGCACCAGCCTCAATCTGCCCGCGCCAATCCGAATGAATCTCCCCAGCCAGGTAAACGCTCCAAACACGAGCCGCCGGTGGGTCTTGTGGAGCCGGGGATACCCCCTCCGAAACACTCAAGCGCGACTCCCGTCGCGCGTTTCTGGGGGTGCATCCCCGGCCCCCTCACCACCCGCAGTCTGCTCTTCAAAGTGCTTGCTAAGCATGGTCACCTGCCCCTGGTAATTCGACCCCAGATCGGCCCCGTACAACCGCTCAGCAGGCGCCTGCATCCACTCCAGCCCGAGCTTGCAGACCGGCTGGCGGTGCTCGACCATGAAGGAGACGTCGCGGGCGCGGACCTCGAGCGCGGCGCGGCTGCCCTGGCGCCCGCCGGCGGGGTCGTAGCCGAAGCCGGGATCGAAGAAGCCGGCGTAGTGGGTGCGCAGCTCGCCCGCGGTCGGGTCGTAGGCCATCATCTCGGCCGCGAGCCCGGGCGGGATGCAGACGCCCTCGGCCGAGAGCAGCAGGTAGAAGATCTCGGGCTCCAGCACGACCCGTCCACCGGCCTCGGGGAAGACCGGGTCCCAGTAGTCGTTCCAGCGGTAGGCGCGAATCCGCGAGAGGTCGACCGGGAGGCTGTTCTTCTTCGCCCGGTAGCCGACGACGCGGTCGGTCGGGCCGGAGAGGTCGAGGCTGAGGAAGAGGCCGTCCGAGACGGCCAGCTCTGACTGGCGCAGGGTGTGGGAATCGAGGTAAAGCAGCGGGAACTCGTCCTGCAGCTCGCGGATCTCACCGTCGGAAAGCCGGACGTCGCCCCTTGCCAGCCGCAGCTGGTTCAAGGAGAGACCGGCCTTCACCTGGATCGCAAACGACCGCGGAACCACCTCCAGGTAGAGCTTGCCCTGGTAAC
>DATHUE010000164.1:0-16057 GCA_035462545.1 Solirubrobacterales bacterium | reverse complement strand
CGGCCGTACTGGCGCTCGTAGTACTCGCGGTAATCGCCGGAGCGGATCGGCGCCCACCATGCCTCGTTGTCGCGGTACCAGGCGACGGTGCGCTCGAGGCCCTCGGCGAAGTGGACCTGCGCCTCCCAGCCAAGCGCGCGCACCTTGTCGGACGCGAGCGAGTAGCGGCGGTCGTGGCCGGGGCGGTCGGTGACGTACTCGAGCAGCGACTCGTCGCGCCCGGTCAGCTCGACGATCCGCTTGACGACGTCGATGTTCTCGCACTCGTCGGGGCCGCCGACGTTGTAGGCCTCGCCCGGCGCGCCGTGCTCGAGGACGAGGTGGATCGCTCGGGCGAAGTCCTCGACGTAGAGCCAGTTGCGCACCTGGCGGCCGTCGCCGTAGACCGGCAGCGAGTCGCCGTGGAGCGCGTTGAGCGTCATCAGCGGGATCAGCTTCTCGGGGTACTGGCGCGGGCCGTAGTTGTTCGAGCCGCGGCAGATCACCGCCTCGATGCCGTGGGTGTGTACGTGGGCGGAGACGAGCAGGTCGACGGCCGCCTTGGTCGCCGAGTAGGGCGAGGAGGGATCGAGCGGCGAGGCCTCGGTGAAGGAGCCGGACTCGATCGAGCCGTAGACCTCGTCGGTGGAGACCTGCAGGTAGCGCTCGACCCCGAGCTCGCGGGCGGCGTCGAGCAGGGTGCCGGTGCCGATCACGTGGGTGCGGGCGAAGGCGTCCTGGTCCTCGATCGAGCGGTCGACGTGGGACTCGGCGGCGAAGTTGACCACCGCTTCGGCGCCCTCCATCGCTTCGCGGACGGCCTGCGGGTCCTCGATCGCGCCCTCGATCAGCTCGACCCCCTCCGGCAGGTTCTCGCGCCGGCCGGCGTAGGTGAGCTTGTCGAGGACCACCACGTCGTGCTCGTCCTGCACGAGCCGCACATAGGTGGACCCGATGAATCCGGCGGCGCCGGTTACCAAGAGCTTCATCTACTCCTCTTTCTCCGCTTGTCGTTGCGCCAGATAGCCGGCGAGGCCGTCCTGCCAGGAGGGCAGCCGGATCGCGTGCTCACGCTGGCTGGTCAAGGCCGAGAACGGCGGCCGCGGCGCCGGAGCGCCGAAATCGGCCGTCGTCGTCGAGAGCACCTTGCAGTCGATCTTGGCCTGTTCGAAGATCTCGCCGGCGAATTCGTACCAGGAGCAGTGCCCGGCGGCGGCCATGTGATGGACGCCGAACTCGATCCCCTCGATCAGCCGCACCAGGCCGTGGGCGAGATGCCAGGTGTAGGTCGGCGAGCCGACCTGGTCGCGGACGACCAGCACCTCGCTCTGGGTCCGCGACAGCCGCAGCATCGTCTCGACGAAGTTGCCACCGCCGAGCCCGAACAGCCAAGCGGAGCGGACGACGAAATGGCGCTTGTTGGCAGCCGCCGTCGCCTCCTCGCCGGCCAGCTTGGTGCGGCCGTAGGCGGAGAGCGGCGCCACCGGGTCGCCCTCGACGTAGGGCTCGCCTTTGCCGCCGTCGAAGACGTAGTCGCTGGAGACGTAGAGGACGCTGGCGCCGACCTCTGCGGCAGCGGCGGCGACGTTGCCGGCGCCGGTGCCGTTGACCGCGAAGGCCGCCTCCTCGCTCGCCTCGGCGTCGTCGACCGCGGTCCAGGCGGCGCAGTTGATGACCACGTCGGGACGCTCGAGCTCGACCTTGCGGCGCACCGCGTCGGCCTTGGTCACGTCCATCTCGACCCGGCCGAAGCCGACCACGTCGTGACCGGCATTGGCGGCGGCGAGCATCACGTCGCGACCGAGCATCCCGGCGGCGCCGGCGATCAGCAGCTTCATTCGCAGATCCTCAGCATGGTGGCTTTCACGGGCGGGACAGGCTAGTGGCAAGGTACCCTTGCCGTGCATGAGCTCGACGAGACGAGCTGGGAACTGGAAGCCTGACGGCAGGGTCGAGCGTGCGTCCCTGCGCCGCGACTACATCGAGCTGACCCCGGCCGAGCGCACCAAGCAGGTCTTCGAGCTCTCTCGGTTCATGTCTCGCGTAGCCAATGCCGGCCGCCGGCAGCGCGGTGGCTGAACTCGATATCCAGGCGCTCCTCACGGAGCTGGTACGGGGAGAGGTCGAGTTCCTGATCATCGGCGGCGTCGCGGTCGGTTTCCACGGATATGTCCGTGCGACCAAGGACGTGGACGTGGTCCCGTCGCCGGACCCCGAGAACCTCGCCCGCCTTGCCAGCGTGCTGCGTAACCTCGATGCCGAGATCGAGGGCGCTCGGGAATTCGAGGACGGCGAGCTCCCCGATCCGCTGGATCCGGATGTCCTTGCCGAGCGGGGCAACTGGGTGCTGGAAACTCGCCTGGGGCGCTTCGACATCATGCAGTGGATCGACGACGGGGGCTTGTGGGAGCGTCTTCGCCCTGAGGCGATCGAGGCGGAAATCGATGGGCTCTCGGTTCGGTTCGTCTCATACGCGGATCTGATCGCGATGAAGGAAAGGGCGGGCCGCCCCGAGGATCTCACTGATCTGGAGCGCCTGCGAGAAGCCCGCGGCGAGGTCTAGACGATTTCGATCTCGGAGCGGTCGCCGACCAGCAGGCGCAGGGTCTTCGGCATGCCGTCGCTGCGGGTCAGCTTGACGTTGCGGCCGAGCAGGCTCGCCTCCATCCGGGTGCCGAGGTCCTCGACCACGGAGTCGGCGAGGATGATCGAGTGCTCGACCTCGGAACGGCGGACGTGGACCCCGTCGCCAATCGAGGTGTAGGGGCCGATGTAGGCGTCCTCGATGCGGGCGCCGGCGCCGATCACGACCGGGCCGCGGATGGTGGAGCCGGCCACCTCCGCCCCCGCTTCGACGACCACGCGGCCCTCGATGCGGGAGTTGTCGACCTCGCCCTCGATCTTTGTCTCCAGCTCCTCGAGGACGAGCCGGTTGGCCTCGAGCATGTCGGCGAGCTGGCCGGTGTCCTTCCACCAGCCGCGGACGATCTCGGAGCGGACGGTCTTGCCGTCGTCGATCAGGGCATCGATCGCCTCGGTGATCTCCAGCTCGCCGCGCCAGGAGGGCTCCAGCGCTTCGGAGGCGGCGAAGATCAGCGGGCTGAACAGGTAAACCCCGACCAGGGCGAGGTTCGAAGGGGGGTCTTTCGGCTTCTCGATCAGGCGCACGATGTGGCCGTCGTCGTCGAGCTCGGCGACGCCGTAGGACTGCGGGTCGTCGACCGGGGTGAGCAGGATCAGCGCGTCGGGCTCGTCCTTGCGGAAGGTCTCGACCAGGCCCCGGAGGCCGTCGCGCAGGAGGTTGTCGCCGAGATACATGACGAACGGCGCGTCGCCGATGAAGTCCTTGGCGGTCAGCACCGCGTGGGCGAGCCCGGCCGGCTTGTCCTGGACGATGTAGGTGATCTCGGCCCCGAACTGGGAGCCGTCGCCGGCGGCATCGCGGATCTCGTCGCCGGTCTCCGGGGCGATGATGATCCCGATCTCGGTGACGCCGGCCTCGACCAGCGCCTCGATCCCGTAGAAGAGCACGGGCTTGTTGGCGACCGGGACGAGCTGCTTTGCCGAGGTGTGGGTGATCGGGCGCAGGCGGGTGCCGGCTCCGCCCGAGAGAATCAGGCCTTTGAGGTCTTGCACGGCCGCGAAGGCTACTGGCCGCAGCGCTCAGGGGCCGAGCAGGGCCAGCGGGACGACCGCGATCCCGTCGGGGCGCCTGTAGGCGACGGGCCCGCTGTTGACCACGATCGCGTCGAGGAGGTCGTCGCCGAGCTCCTCGCGCAGCCAGAGCAGGTGGCGCACGTCACGGTCGTCGACGACTTGGCCGAGCTTGACCTCCAGCGCGACGACCCTGCCGCCCCGCTCGAGGATGAGATCGACCTCACGGTCGCCGCTCCAGGTGCGGAGGTGACCGACGCGAGCCTCGGAGCGCTCGGCGTAGACGCGCACGCAGAGAGTCACCAGCGACTCAAAGAGCGCCCCCAGCAAAGGGCCCTCGCGGGCAAGTGCCCCCGCCGCCACCCACCCGCCCAGCAACGCATCTCCATCGACGTCCAGCAACCGTGCCGCCAGGGCGGGGTCTGCCAGGTGGTGCTTAGGCGGCGAGGAGAGGCGGGACAGCCGGCTGCGGGTCGGCAGCCAGGCCGGAACCGGATCGAGGATCCAGAGTCGTTCGAGAGCTTCGCGGTATGGCTGCGCGGTGACCCGGCTGGGAGCTTCGTGACGGCCGCCGGACGCAGCGCCGCGGATCTTCTCGAAGGAGGCAGTCGTCGCCGTCGCCGCGGCATAGGCAGCCATCCAGCGCCGCAGCATCGCCGGTCGCCTCACCTTGCGCCCGACGTCGCCGACATCCCTGTCCACCACCCGATCCAGGTAGCCGTCGAGCTGCACCCGCCGCAGCTGCGGCGAGAGGCCGCGGATCGCCGGAAAGCCGGAGGAGACGATCTCCTCCACGTAGCCCTGCAGGTCGACCTCGGTGCTGCCTTCGACTCGCTTCCCGCCGCCAAGCAGCGCCTTCACACTCACGGCCGGCTGCTCGATGCCGCGCTCGGCGAGCGTCAGAGGTCGCAACCTCAGGCGCACGATCCTGCCGGCGCCCGAGTGGGTCGGAGGCGCGAGCGGCGAAGCCGACCCCGTCAGCAAGAAGCTGCCGGGGGTCGCGCCCTCGTCCACCGCCCGGCGCACGCGGTCGAACGCCTCAGGCAACAGTTGCCACTCGTCGATCAGGATTGGGTGCTCGCCCCGGAGGAGAAGCGACATGTCCGCTGCTAAGACCGAGCGCTCGGCCCCGTTGTCGAGGCGATGGACGGAGGCCGCTCGCCGCAGCGCCGTCGCCGTCTTGCCCACGGCCTTGGCTCCCTCGATCGCGACGGCAGGCAGGCCGGCAATCAGCTCGTCCAGCTCAGGGTCGACAATGCGGGGCAGGTACTCCATCGCGCCTACTATACTAATTCGCAGCCTTTTACTTTACAGATTCGCAGCTCTTTACTTTACAGTTCCGCATTCACGATGAGCACGCCTCCCCGCCGCCCAGACCAAGCCACCGCGGTCGACGTCGCGATCGTCAACTGGAACACGACCGCGGCGGCGGTCGAGGCGGCGCGCGCCTACGTCGCCTCGGAGGGGGTCGAGGCGCGGGTGACGATCGTCGACAACGACTCGGCGCCGGAGCAGCGAGAGCTGCTGGGGGAAGGATCCCGCGGTTCCTTAGTCACCGATAGCGCGACAAAGGAACCGCGGGATTCGGTGCGACTGGAGCTGCTGGACGAAAACGCCGGCTACGGGCGCGCTGCCAATCTCGCCCTCGACGGCGGCGAGGCGGAGCTGATCTGCGTCAGCAACGCCGACGTGGTGCCGCAGCCGGGGGCGCTGGCGGCGCTGGCGGCGGTCGCGGCGGCCGAGCCGCGAGCGGGAATGGTCGGCCCCGCCTTCGGCGTCGACCCCGACCCCTACCACTCGGCCCTGCCGACCGGGATGCAGATGCTGGGGCGGATCGTCGCCGGCTCCTTCGACCGGCCGGGCATTCCCGAGCCGGCGCCGGGAGAGGTGGTCGAGGTCGGTCAGCCTTCGGGGGCCTGCTTCCTCATGCGGCGCGCGGTCTGGGAGCAGCTCGGCGGCTTCGACGAGGGCTTCTTCCTCTGGTACGAGGACGTGGATCTGGCGAAGCGGCTGGAGGATGCCGGCTACCGCAACCTCGTCTCGGGATCGGCCCGGGTCAGCCACGCGGGTGCCGGCTCCTTCGCCCAGGTCGACCGCCGCCGCCAGCAGGCGATCCGGCTCGATTCCGTGCGGCGCTACATCGGCAAGCACCACCCCGGCCCGGTGGCGGCGCTGTCGCGGCCGCTGCTGGCGGCAGCGCGGCGCCTGCGCGCCGACGGCACGAGCGAGGCCGAGCGATGAAGCCGACCCTCTACATCCCCAACTTCAACGGCGCCGCCCACCTGCCGCGGGTGCTCGAGAGCCTGCGCCGGCAGAGCCGGCCGCTCGACGTCGTCCTCGTCGACAACGGCTCCGCCGACGACTCGGTGGCGCTGGTGCGCGAGCGCTTCGCCGAGGTGGCGGTGGTCGAGCACGGCGCCAACCTCGGCTTCGGCCCGGCGCTCAACCGCGCCGTCGCCGAGCGCGGCGGCGACCCGGTGGTCCTGCTCAACAACGACGCCGAGTGCGAGCCGCGCTTCGCCGAGGCGCTCCTCGACGGCCTCGGCGAGGGGGTCGACTCGGTCGCCGGGGTGCTGGTCCAGGAACGAGCCCCGAGCTTGATCGACTCCGCCGGGGTCGTCGCCGATGCCACCCTGATGGGCTTCGACTACCTGCACGGCGAGCCGCTGGAGCGGGCGCTGAGCGCTCCCGCCCCGCTCGGGCCGACCGGCGGCGCCGCGCTGTACCGCCGCGCCGCCTTCGACGCCGTCGGCGGCTTCGACGAGCGGATCTTCCTCTACTACGAGGACCTCGACCTGGCGCTGCGCCTGGCCGCTGCCGGCGGCCGCTGCCGACTCGCCGGCGAGGCCCGCGCCCTGCACGCCTACTCGGCCAG
The DNA here is from genome assembly GCA_035462545.1 of Solirubrobacterales bacterium. GTDB lineage: Bacteria > Actinomycetota > Thermoleophilia > Solirubrobacterales > 70-9 > VAYN01. The sequence goes on along the minus strand of DATHUE010000164.1, from coordinate 9,549 downwards.
CCTTGGCGCCGGCAGCGGCGCCAAGTTCGCCCACACCGGCTGGAGCCGCGGCTACATGCTGCGCCGCTACGGGGTCATGGCGAGCCCCCGCCTGGCGCTGCGGGCGCTCGCCTGCGAGACGGCGCTCTGCGCCGGCCAGCTGCTGCTCGACCGCACCGCGAAAGGACTCGGCGGCCGGCTGCGCGGCTGGCGCGACGGGGCCGGCCTGCCGCCGCGCCAAGCGCCCGAGCGGGGGCTGCTGGATCTCTCCGCAAGGCAGGCGCTGGCGCTGCGAAGGCGGCGGCGGGGCGGCTGAGGTGGCGGCGGGCGCCGATATCGTGCCGCGGCGATGGCGACGCCCGGACCGAGCAGACTCCCCAGCCTTGCCCGGCTCTGGGCGCTGAGAGACCACCTCGACCGCCATCTCTTCCTGCCTGCGCCGGAGCCGGCGCGGCAGCGGCTAGGTCGCTGGGAGGCGGCGGGCCTCCTCATCGTCCTGCTGGCGCTGGCCATCGTCCTCCAGTTGCTCAGGGTCGGTCCCGCCGACGCCCTCAACTCGCTCTGGGCCGAGGACGGGCCGATCTACCTGCAGGGGGCGCTGACGCAGGGGCCCTGGGATGCGATCACCTCGACCTATGCCACCTATCTGGTCGTCGTCCCGCGCCTGATTGGCGAGGTGGGAGCCATGGCGCCGCTAGCGGACGCGCCGCTGGCGATGGCGCTCGCTTCCGCCTTCGTCGTCGCTCTCTGCGGCCTCGCGGTCTGGCACGCCAGCGCCGCCCAAATCCGCAATCGCTACCTGCGCGGCATACTGGCGACGCTCACCGTCCTCTGTCCCGTCGCCGGCCTCGAGTCGGTCGACACCGCTGCCTACGTCCCCTGGTACATGCTCTTCGCCAGCTTCTGGGTGCTGCTCTGGCGGGCTCGCACGTGGTGGGGCACCTCCCTCGGCGGGCTGCTGCTCCTGCTCACCGGCCTCAGCACCCCCGGCGTCTGGTTCTTCGCTCCCCTGGCGGCGCTGCGCGCCCTCGCCGCCAGGGGCTGGCGCGACCTGACGATCCTCGCCGGCTACGGGCTCGGCGCTGCGGTGCAGATCCCGGTGCTGCTCACCAACGACGAATCAGCCGTCGAGCCCGCTTGGAGCGACCACATCTGGACCGATTACCTGCAGCGGATCGTCGAGGGCGCCCCGCTTGGGCTGCGGCTCGGCGGCGAAGCATGGGTCCATTTCAGCTGGCCGCTGCTGTATGGGCTGCTGCTGGGCAGCCTGGCCGCCCTTGCGCTCGGGCTCCGCCACGCCTCTCCGGCTGCCCGCTGGATCGCCGTTATCTCGATCCCCACCTCTGTGGCGATGTTCTTCGTCTCGCTCTACCAGCGCGCGCTCGGCGACCAGATGCTGTGGCCCGAGGGGATGCGCAACGCGACCGGCGGCCGCTACTCGATCGTCCCCGCCCTGCTGCTGATCAGCGTAGCCTTCGTTCTTCTCGCTCAAGCCGCCCGCCGCCGCTCGCAACCGGAGCGCCGCTACTGGCCTGCCATCGGCGCCATCGTCATGCTTGCCGTGGCTCTCGCGGCCTCCTTCCACGAAGGCGACAGCGCGGTGCGCGGCACTCCCCGCTGGGACCAGCAGCTCAACGTCGCCGCGGCCGCCTGCGGCCGCGACAGAACGCCGGAAACCGTGATCCAGACCTCGCCGCCCGGCTGGACGATGGCGGTACCCTGCGACCGCCTCCCGCCCGCCCGATGACCAACACCCTCATCAAACCCACTTCCGCCCCTAAGCCGGATGCGCCACTCGCGATTCAAGTCGAGGATTTGCACAAGTCGTTCCGAATCCCGATCCACCGCGTCGACTCCCTGAAAGAGCGGATGGTGCGGCCGTTCGCCGCCCGCGACTACCGCGAGCTGCACGCGCTCGACGGAGTCTCCTTCGAGGTTCGCCGCGGCGAATTCTTCGGCATCGTCGGCCGCAACGGCTCCGGCAAGAGCACGCTGCTGAAGCTGCTGGCCAGCATCTACCGGGCCGACCGGGGCACGATCAGAATGGCCGGAAGACTCGCTCCGTTCATCGAGCTGGGCGTCGGTTTCAACCATGAGCTGACCGCTCGCGAGAACGTCATCCTCAACGGGGTGATGATGGGCCTGACCCCGAAAGAGGTTCGCCGGCGGCTCGATGCGATCATCGAGTTCGCCGAGTTGGGCGAATTCGTCGACCTGAAGCTGAAGAACTATTCCTCGGGGATGCTGGTCCGTCTCGCCTTCTCGGTGATGATGGAGGCCGACGCCGACGTTCTGCTGATCGACGAGGTGCTGGCCGTCGGAGACGCCGCCTTCCAGCAGAAGTGCGCCGACGCCTTCCATCGGATGAAAGCCGAAGGCAAGACGATAGTTCTCGTCACCCACGAGATGTCCACGGTGGAGACCTACTGCCATCGGGCGATGCTCGTCGGCGGCGGTCGCATCCAGCACATCGGCGATCCAGCGGAGGCTGGCCGCAAGTACCTGAAGCTGAATTTCGAAAGCGGAATCGACAGCGGCGGCACCGCCAGCACCAAAGCCGACGGCATCCGCCTCCACGATTGCTGGCTGGCCGGTGAGGACGGCGAGCGGCTGACGACGCTAGAGGGAGGCGAGCCAATCAAGATCCACGCAGAGCTGGAGCTGATGCGCGAGGTGCCGGGCGGGGTCAGCGTCGGCTTCGTGCTCGCCAATGCGGATGGGCTCGGCCTCTACGAGTTCGGTGTTCCGGTGCAACCCGACCCCGAGACCGGAGCGCTCGCCGGCGGTCGCCGGATCAAAGTGAGCGCGACCGTCCAGAACGTGCTGCCGAGCGGTCGCCACTACGTCCATTGCGGTGTCCAGAGTGGCGCTGGCGGCGACATCTCGATCTACGTCCACAACGCGCTCGACTTCGTCGTCTTCGGCTCGCAGCAGGTGCGCGGGATCGTCGCTTTGCAGAGTGAGACCGAAGCCGTCGTCGAGGGTCCGCGATGAGTTCCGAGCAGCAGCCGCTGGAGCTACACCCAGTGCGGGGGCCGTCGGCCCTCGGCGGTAGTTCGCGCCGCTTCTTCGACCTGCTCTGGCTGATCTCGATCACCGAGTTCAAGCGGGTCTACTTCGGCACCGTGCTCGGCTATCTGTGGTCGCTGATCCGGCCGCTGATGCTGTTCGCAGTCCTGCTCTTCGTCTTCACCCAGGTCTTCAAAATCGGCAGCGACGTGGCGCCCCACTATCCGGTGCTGCTGCTGCTCGGGATCGTCCTTTTCAACTTCTTCTCCGAAGCGACGACTGCCTCGGTCACCTCGGTGGTCGACCAAGAGGGGGTGGTACGCAAGACCCAGTTCCCGCGGCTGGTGATCCCGCTGTCAACGGTGATTACGAGCGCCCTGAACCTGTGCGTCAACCTGATCGTGGTCCTCGTCTTCATCCTTGCCTTCGGCGTTGACCCGACCTGGACCTGGCTGCTGTTCCCACTGCCGCTGGCACTGCTGTTCGTACTGACCTCCGCGGTGAGCATGTCTCTCTCGGTCCTCTACGTCCGCTTCCGCGACGTCGCGATCATCTGGGTCGTTGTCTCGCAGGTGCTGTTCTACGGGACCCCGATCCTCTACCCGATCGAAGCGCTGGGCAACGAGACCTACGAGCGGATCCTGATGTTCAACCCGCTGGCAGTGATCATGGAGCAGGTCCGCGTCTGGGTCATCGAACCGCAGGCGCCGACCGCGGCCGAGGCGGCGGGGGGGGCGATCTGGCTGCTGCCTGCGCTGGCGATCTTCGTCGCGATCTGCGTTTTCGCGGTCTGGGTCTTCAACCGCGAAGCACCCCGCATCGCCGAGGATCTGTAGGGCCTCAGCGACAGAGCCGCGTTTCCTGGTCCGCCAGCAGCCGCAGGTACCACGGCTGCGGGGCACGATCGCGGGGGACTTCCAACATGCTCAGCGAGCCGCCCGGCAGGGCGCCCATCTGGACCGGGAATTCCTCCTGCGCGAACCGGCGCAGGAACAGCTTCGCCTCCGGCCCCGGCCCCACCCAGATTCTCGTCACCCCCGGACGCAGTTCAACTTCCGAAGCCTCGCCGCCGCCCAGGATCGTGCAGCGCCCAGGATCGTGGGGCAGCGTCGTGTCCGGCCTCGTCTCCAGCGAAAGCGGCAGCGCCTTGGAGAGAACGACATCTGCCCAGCGCCGACCGCTCTCGGGGGCCGAGAGCAGCTCGCCAGGCGAGTAGGCGGGTGAGCCGTACTCCTCGACGGCGTCGAAGTAGAGCGCAGCGCTGACCAGCGATAACGAGGCGGTCCCAGCCACCTCGGGCGGAGCGAGGGGGAAGTAAGGCGAGACCGTGTCGCGGGCGATCTCCAGGGCCGCCGTGTCAGCCCGGGTGATCACCGACTGCTCCCGCATCCAAGCCGCCCCGTCCTTCATCGAGGCGAGGTTGGGGCCGATCGCGAGAACGGTGAGGACGGCACCGATCGCGAGGGCCCGCGGACTGAAGCGGACCCCTTCCAGCAGGCTCGCGGCCATCAGCAGGACGAAGGCGCCGCCGCCGTAGAGATAGCGGCTGGCATACGCTTCGCGGCCCGGGATGTAGTTGAAGGCGGCCAGGAACCAGTAGGTGATGGCGGCCGCCGCGACCGGCCAGAAGTAGGGCGAGATCCCCGGCCGGCGCCACTTGACGAACAGGGCCAAACCGATCAGCGCGAGCAGCAGCGGCCTCCCCCACTCCGGCTCCCCCGGGCTGTTGACCGGGATGCTGCTGAGCCCGGCCAGGGCGCCGGCCGACGAGGCGAAGCCGTCCATCGCGTACTGCGGCGAGTTGAGCACGTTGGCCAAGGTCAGGTGGTCTTCCGCAACGTGCCCCCACCCCAGGTACCAGGCCCCGTAAAAGGCCACCGGCACCGCCACGACGTAGGCGCGCCCGAGCCCACGGGCGTCCCGTTTGAGGAAGATCTCGACGGCGACGGCTGCCAGGAAGGGCAGGCCGAGGCTGCCGAAGGCGATCGTCACGACCAGCGCCAGGCAGGCGAGCGCGTCGCCGCGGCGATCTTCCCGTTCGAGCAGCAGCAGCGTCGCCAGCCCCGCCATCAGCGGTCCCGTGAACTCGATCTGGAACGGCCACAGGAGGATCGGCCAAGCCGCCCCGAAAAGGGCGAAGAGGCTGCCGGCGAGCAGCGCCGGCCAGGGCCCCAACCGGCGCCGGACGTAGACGAACAGCAGCGCCGCGGCCGCGAGCGCGGTCGCGGCCATCGCGACGATTTCCGGTCGTGCGTTGCCCATTCCGAACAGCTCCAGCTGCAGCTTCGTGACCAGCACCGGGATCGGCACCAGGTGCTCGTTGTGGGGCTTGAGGAAGTCGTTCGCCGACCAGCCGCGGCGGTCGAGGATGAACGCCCAGGTGTCCTGAAAGAAAGTCGTATTCCAGCTCAGGGCGAGCAGCAGCATCCCGGCGGCGAGCAAGACCAAGGCGAACAGGACGGTCGGGGCGTTGCGCCGGGTCCACTCCATCGGCGGGCGAGTCTAATCGGACTACCGACGCGACACCGAGCACACTCTGGTAAACAGCGCCGATGACGAGGCGGGGAAGCGCGGCGGCACGTTGGGAACCGAGTGTGCTGCTGATGCTGTGGGGACTGGCGGTCCTGGGCTGCGTGCTCGGCTTCGTCTCCCGGCCCCCGATCGAACCGGAGCCTGGGGCCGAAGCCCAGGTCCTCGACCTGATCCACGTCGCCTGCACCGCCTCGCTTGTCCTCGTCCTCCTCTTGGGGCCGGGGCTCGTGCTGCGCAAATTGACACGCAGCGACGTCGCGCTCGGCTTCCTGCCGCTGCCTGGGCTCCTTCTGCTGATCGCCACCGGGGGGCTCGCCTGGCTGCTCGCCGACTCGGCGGGTCCGCAAGAGGTCTGCGCGTCGCTGCTTGGGGTCGTCCTGGTCACCCTCTTCCTCGGCGCCCTCCGGGCCGGCCCGGAGGGACTCCTCAAGCCCGGCGAGCGCTGGGCGCTGGTCGTTGTCGGCTGCCTGCTCGGCCTCGCCGTCTCGCGCTCGCTCTGGTGGCTGGGCCCCGATGGGGAGCTGCTCGGAGGAACCGTCTCCCGCACCCTCGAGGTGGGCTCGAGGCCCGACAGCCGCATCCCCTTCCACGTCGTCCAGCTCGTCGCCCACGGCAACGCGCCCTTCGGCGAGATCGGCACCGCCTATTTCTCCCCCTATAACTTCTCCAGCCGCGGCCCCCTTGCCGGCCTCGCCAGTGCCCCGAGCGTCCGGCTCGGCGGCGGCCGGCCGCCGCTGGAAATGCCCGAGCAGTGGTGGAGCCCCTACGACGGCCAGGGCTTCATGGCCTTCCGCCTGGCGATGATGGCGTTCTCGGCGACGGCGCTGCTCTCGCTTTGGACCCTGGTCAGGCGGCTCGCTGGCGAGCGCGCCGCCCAGCTCGCGATCCTGCTCGGCGCCGCGACGCCGTTCCTCCTGCACGAGGTCTGGTTCACCTGGCCAAAGCTGCTGGCCGCCTCGATGGTCCTGCTGGCGGCGGTCTGCCTGATCGACAACCGGTTCCTCGCAGCCGGCGCCCTAGTCGGATTCGGCTACCTGATGCACCCCGTCGCCCTGCTTTCCCTGCCGGCGTTGCTGCTGCTGGCGCTCTGGCCGCTGACGGGCGCCAGCTGGCGCCATCCCCGGGTGATCGCAGCGCTGAAGCTGCTGGCCGCGACCGCCTTCTTCTTCCTTCTCTGGCGGCTGGTCAACGGCTCCCACTACACCCAGGACGGCTTCTTCAATTACCTGACCGAGGCCGGGCCGGGAATCCAGGCACCGCCGTGGAGCGACCCGGGAGCCTGGCTCGAGCACCGGCTCACCTCGCTCGGCAACACGGTCGTGCCGGGGATGCTCTGGCTCGCCCACGGCGACCACCCCTCGATCAACGTCTTCGGCGGCACCTCGCCGGGAATCGTCCACTTTTTCTTCCAGTACTGGAACACGCTGCCGTTCGGCGTCGGCATCCTCTTCTTCCCGCTGCTGCTGATCAGTCTCTGGCGGGCGCTGCGCTGCTGGCCGTGGGCGGTATTCGTCGCCGTCGTCGTGCCCTTCCTGACCTTCCTCGTCTACTGGGGCTCCTACACCACCGGAATGCTCCCCGAGGGACTGCAGACCTGGGTCCTGACCCTGCTGGCCGTGGTCGCGATCCAGCAAGGCAGGGCGGGCTTCCCGTGGCTGCGCTCGGTGCCGATCCGAGTCGTGCTGACCCTGCGGGTAGCCGCGGTGCTGGCGGTCGCCGTGGTGCCAACGATCGCGACCAGAAGCGAAGTGCTCGGATCCCAGTTCCGGCTCGCCAGCGCGGTCGCGCTGGCCGGAATCCTCGCCTTCTCAGCCCTGCTGGCGATCCTCACCTGGCGCAGCGCCGCCCTTGTGCGCGAACCCGACTAGAGCGAACCCGACGAGGCTCGCCGCTGCCGCGAAGCCGGCGAGGAGAGAGTAGGAGCTCCCTTCCGGAGGGTTCAAGGCCGGGACGTAAAAGGCGAACATCAAAGTCGCCGCGATGCCGGCATACCAGAGGGCGAAGCGAGGAAAGACGGCCCGCAGGCCGACGACCGCCCCGCAGAAGCCGAGCACCGGCAGCAGGAAGGTGCCCTGGTGGATCACCGTCCGGGACGCGGCGTCGCCGAACAGCAACAATCCCCAGGCCACGGCACCGATGGCCACCACTGCGAAGCAGGTGAGGGCGAGGCTCCATTCCGCGGGATTCACTCCCCGACGCCTCCAGCCGGCGAGCATGACCAGCGGCGCGAACAGGAGCAGGCCGAAAGCGGGGAAGAGGTTGAAGAAGAAGACGTTGCGGATCTCTTCGACGAAGTACTCGGATTCGCCCGCGTCGACGGCCTCGACCGCGTTCTCGAGGTGATCCGCCATCAGCGCGCCACCGGCCATCGTCACGAAGTTCTGGCCCTTGTTGTGAAGGGCGCCGCCGAACCCAACCTCCCGGTAGGAGTCGACCAAAGCCTCGGTCACACCGCGCTCGTCGACCTCGGTTATCCCCCCAATCTGCAGCTTGATCAGCCGGTTCCCCGGCGGTTCACCCCATTTCTGGTAGGCGCTCCACGGGGCCATCAGGGCAACGCCGACGAGCGCAGCCACGCCGAGCCAGCGCCAGCCCGGGAATCCCCGCAGGAGAGCGATGACGGCCAGCGGGATCGCCCCGAAGAGGCTAGAGCCGTGACAGAGCATCGCCAGCGCCAGCAGGCCGCCGACCAGTGCCCCGGCCCAGAGCTTCGATCGCAGCTGCGGCCACAGCGGCGTCAGCACAATCGCCGCCACGGCCAGCAGGAACCCGACAGGCAGCATCTTCGGCCAGACGAAGAAGCCGTTGACGATCGCGAGGTCGCTGACCAGCACGACCAGCATCGCCAACCCGCGCGTCACCTGCCCGACCCGCGCGGCGAGCAGCAGGGCCCAGAGACCGACGATCCAGAGCTGCTGCAGGATCACCCCGAGCACCTGATAGTTGAGTTCGTTGTCCCAGAACTGCAGCGGCTTCTGCGCGAGTACGTAGCCGATCTGCAGCGGCGGCCTGTCGCTGGCGAGCCAATCGCCGGGGAAGGTCGACGGGCTGCCGTGATGGCCGTTTTGGAAGAACCATTCGGCGAAGAAGAAGGGGAGGTAGTTATCGGCAGGCATCTCCGCGGTGAACCGCCGGCCCGCGGTGCCGAGGGCTTCGTCAGTGCCACCGTGCATGAAGCCGAGGAACACGATGAAGGCCGAGCCCAGGGCCCAGAGCGCAAGCGGCGTCGCGAGCGGGCGCAGCAGCTGGAGGTCGAGCCATCCCTCTCGGAAGCCCCACGCGGTCAACCCCGCGGCGCCGAAGGCGGTGAAGTAGGAGAACGCTTCGCCAAGCACCGGATCGGCGTAGTAGAGCCAGAAAGCGAGGTATGCCACGACACCGCTGCCGGCCAGCGCGACGGCGAGCAGGACCGGCACGTTCCGCACTCCCCGGCTTCCGGCGAACAGGGCAGCCCCGATCCCCGGTAGAGCAGTGAGCACGAGGTGCACCGCGAGCATCGTGAGGAGTTCTGCGCCTACCATGGCGCGGTAGGTTCGCAGACGCGCGCCGCTAGACTCGCCGCGATGCCCGACCAGACGACCCCGGTGGGGCCGGCCCCCGAAGCGGAGCTGCGCGAGAAGCTGGCCCGCCGCGACGAGGAGATCCTGCGCCTGCGTGACCTGCTGATCGGCAGGGACCGCGAACTCGGCGCCGTGCGCGGCCAGCTGGCGGTGATCGAAGCTAACACCCGGCGTCTGACCGGCATCGCACTGCGGATCCAGGCGCATCTCCCGGGCGCCGTCGGCCTCGCCGGCAAGCTCCGGCGCCGACTCCGCGAGCGCCGGAGCTAGCCCCCTTGGAGGCGCCCCGCTTCTCGATCGTCACCCCGGTCTACGACACGCCGGTCGAGGTCTTCGCGGCGATGCTCGGCTCGGTCCGGGCACAGGGGTTCGGCTCCTGGGAGCTGTGCCTGGTCGACGACGCCTCGCCGGCGCCGCACGTGCGCGAAATGCTGGAGCTGGCGGCTGCCGAGGACCCGCGCGTGCGGGT
>DATHUE010000163.1:0-15155 GCA_035462545.1 Solirubrobacterales bacterium | reverse complement strand
ACGAGCCGCGCACCCCCGGCGCGAGGCTGTGTTTGGCACCCGCCCTGGGCGGGCATTGATTGTGTTGCACCCCGGCGGGGGCTCGGGTGTCCGATGGAGGACCGAACTTGACATCCCGCGCGACGACCAGGCGAGTGACCTGCCTCGTCGCCGCGGCGATCTCGGCGCTCGTCCTCTCGGCCTGCGGCAGCTCTGACGACTCGGGCGGGCGCGAGCTCTCCTTCTTCGTCGCGATCCAGCCGGGCGGGACGATCGAGGAAGTCTCGAAACGCTGCAGCGAGGAATCGAACGGGCGCTACCGGATCACGCCCGAGTTCCTCCCCACCGACGCCTCCCAGCAGCGCGAACAGCTGGTGCGGCGGCTCGGCGCCGAGGACCCCTCGATCGACATCGTCGGCATGGACGTGATCTGGACCGGCGAGTTCGCCAACGCCGGCTGGGTCGAGGAGTGGCAGGGACCGCTGAAGCAGCAGGTCACCGAGCAGGTCTTCCCCGGGGTGATCGAGACCGCCTCCTTCGAGGGCCGCCTCTACGCGGCGCCGTTCAACACCAACACGCAGCTGCTCTGGTACCGCAAAGACCTGGTGCCGAAGCCGCCGGCCACCTGGGACGAGATGATCGACCAGGCCGAGAAGCTCGGCCGCGCCGACGCCGGCACGATCCAGGTCCAGGCGAACCGCTACGAGGGCTTCACGGTCTGGGCCAACGCCCTGATCGAGAGCGCCGGCACCGAAGTCCTCTCCGGCCCCGAAGAAGTCGACCTCGCCGAGGGGCCGACCACCAAGGCGCTGGAGGTGATGGGGCGGCTCGCCGACTCCTCGGCGGCGCCGGCCAACCTCTCGACCTCCGACGAGGACAGCGCCCGGCTCGGGTTCGAGGCGGGCGAATCGGCCTTCATGACCAACTACACCTTCGCCTACGCCAGCGCCCAGTCCGAAGCGCCGGAGGTCGGCAAGGAGATGGGCGCCGCCCGTTTCCCCCGGGTCGACCCGGGCCGGCCGAGCAAACCGCCGCTGGGTGGCTTCAACCTCGCGGTCAGCGCCTTCTCCGAGAACAAGGACGTCGCCTTCGAGGCCGCCGCCTGCCTCGCCAACAAAGCGAGCCAGCTGACCGCGGTGGAGCTGGACGGGCTGCCCCCCTCGCGCTCGGACCTCTACACCGACCCGGTGGTGAAAAAGGCCTACCCGGGCTTCGCGGCGCTGGTCCGCGAGTCGATCGAGGACGCCGGGCCGCGGCCGTCGGCCCCCGCCTACCAGGACGTCTCGCTGGCGATCCAGCGCTCGCTGCACCCGCCCGACAAGATCGACCCGGCCGACGCCACCTCGGTCTACGAGGAACTGCGTGAGAACCTCGAAGACGCGGTCAAGCGGGAGGGGCTGCTGTGAGCTCGCGGACGCGCTCGGAGCGCAAGCTCGCTTGGATGCTCTGCGCCCCGGCGGTGCTGGCGATGCTGGCCGTCACCGCTTACCCGATCGGGTACGCGATCGCGCTCTCGGTCCAGCAGGTCGACCTCCGCTTCCCCGACGATGGCGGCTTCGTCGGCCTCGACAACTACGTCACCGTGCTCGGCTCCGAGCTCTGGTGGACGGACATGTTCAACACCGTCTTCCTGATGGTGACGACGGTGGCGATCGAGCTGGTGCTGGGGATGGCGATCGCCCTCGTCATGTACAAAGCGATCTTCGGCCGCGGCGTCGTCCGCACCTCGGTCCTGATCCCCTACGGGATCATCACCGTGGTCGCCGCCTTCGCCTGGCAGTTCGCCTTCGCGCCCGACACCGGCTTCGTCAACCAGCTGCCGCTGATCAGCGACGAAATGGACTGGTTCGGCGGCCGCTTCAGCTCCTTCGCCGTGATCGTCATGGCCGAGGTCTGGAAGACGACCCCGTTCATGGCGCTGCTGCTGCTGGCCGGGCTGGTGACGATCGACAGCCAGCTCTACGAGGCGGCCAAGGTCGACGGCGCCAGCGCCTGGCAGCGCTTCACCCGCATCACCCTGCCGCTGATGAAGCCGGCGATCCTCGTCGCGCTGCTGTTCCGCACCCTCGACGCCTTCCGGGTCTTCGACACGATCTTCATCATGACCCGCGGTGCGCAGGACACCGAATCGGTCTCGATCCTCGGCTTCAACCAGCTGATCTCACGGCTCAACCTCGGCCTCGGCTCCGCCGTCTCGGTGCTGATCTTCATCTGCGTGTTCCTGATCGCGCTGCTGTTCGTCAAGGGCCTCGGGACGAAGCTCGAGGAAGGCAGGCCGAGCTGATGGGGCGCGGCGGCCGCGAGTACGCGCTGTGGAGCATCGCGATCGTCGTCGTGCTGATCTTCGCCCTGATCCCGGTGCTGTGGCTGATCTCGCTCTCGCTGAAGCCGCCGGAGGCGATCACCGACCAGCGCTTCATCCCCTCGGAGATCTCCTTCGACAACTACAAGAGCCTGTTCGAAGGCGGGATCGACGAGAGCCCGTTCATCAAGCCGCTGATCAACTCGATCGGGATCGCCCTGATCACGACCGCGATCTCGATCGTGCTCGCCTCCTTCGCCGCCTACGCGATCGCCCGGCTCGAATTCCCGGGCAAGCGAGTGATCCTCGCCGGGGCGCTGGCGATCGCGATGTTCCCGCCGATCTCGACCGTCGGTCCGCTGTTCGACATGTGGCGCTCGCTCGGCCTCTACGACACCTGGCTCGGCCTGATCATCCCCTACCTGACCTTCTCGCTGCCGCTGGCGATCTACGTCCTCGTCGCCTTCTTCCGGGAGATCCCCTGGGAGCTCGAGCAGGCGGCCCAGGTCGACGGCGCCACCCCGTTCCAGGCCTTCCGCAAGATCATCGTGCCGCTGGCGGCGCCGGGCGTGTTCACCGCCGCGATCCTCGTCTTCATCTTCGCCTGGAACGACTTCCTGTTCGCGATCTCGCTCACCTCCTCCGATGCCTCGCGCACCGTGCCGGCGGCGCTCGCCTTCTTCACCGGCGAGTCCTCGTTCACCCAGCCGACCGGCTCGATCGCCGCCGCCGCGGTCGTCGTGACGGTGCCGATCATCATCTTCGTCCTCTTCTTCCAGCGCCGAATCGTCGCCGGCCTCACCGCTGGCGCCGTCAAGGGATAAGGAGCCTCACCGATGGCAGAGATAGTCCTCGACAAAGTCAGCAAGGTCTTCGGCGACGGCTTCGAGGCCGTCAAGGAGATGGACCTGGAGATCGCCGACGGCGAGTTCATGATCCTCGTCGGGCCCTCGGGCTGCGGCAAGTCGACGGCGCTGCGGATGATCGCCGGGCTCGAGGACATCTCCAGCGGCGAGCTGAAGATCGGCGGCGAGACGGTCAACGAGCGGGCGCCGAAGGACCGCGACATCGCGATGGTCTTCCAGAACTACGCCCTGTACCCGCACATGACCGTGCGCGAGAACATGGGCTTTGCGCTGAAGCTGGCGGGCGCGAGCAGGGAGGAGATCGACCGCAAGGTGGAGGGGGCGGCGAAGACGCTCGACCTCGAGCAGCACCTCGACCGGCGGCCGGCCAACCTCTCCGGCGGGCAGCGGCAGCGGGTGGCGATGGGGCGGGCGATCGTCCGCGACCCGAAGGCGTTCCTGATGGATGAGCCGCTCTCCAACCTCGACGCGAAGCTGCGGGTGCAGATGCGGACCGAGGTGGCGAAGCTGCAGTCGAAGCTGGAGACGACCACGGTCTACGTCACCCACGACCAGACCGAGGCGATGACCCTCGGCGACCGGGTCGCGGTGATGCGGGCCGGCGTCCTGCAGCAGGTCGGCAGCCCGGCCGAGCTCTACGACCAGCCGCGCAACCTGTTCGTCGCCGGCTTCATCGGCTCGCCGGCGATGAACTTCATGCCGGCCGAACTCAGCGGCGAGACGGTGAAGCTGCCGCTCGGGGAGACGAAGCTGGGCGAGCGGCCGGAGCGGCCGAACGACGGCGAGGTCGTCGCCGGCCTGAGGCCCGAGAGCTTCGAGGACGTTGAGCTGATCGGCGACCTGGCGCAGGAGCGCGGGATCGTCTTCGAGGCCGAGATCGACCTGGTCGAGTCCCTCGGCTCCGACCTCTTCGCCTACTTCCACATCGAGTCGCCGGGAGTCCAGTCCGACCAGCTCGCCGACGTGATCGCCGACCGGCTCGAGGAGACCGGCGCCCCCGAACCCCGCGAGGGCCAGGAGCAGATCGTCGCCCGCCTCGACCCCGCCAGCAAGATCAAGCGCGGCGAGACCGCCAAGCTCTGGGCCGACACCGCCAAGCTGCACCTGTTCGACCCGGAGAGCGGCGAGAGTCTGACGCGGGCCGGTGGGGTAGGCCCAGCCGGCTCAGGCGGCGACGGCGACCAGGCGTGACATCAGCTCGGCGGCCCGGCGGTCATCGAGGCGCTGCTCGCGGCTGAGGTCCTGCCAGGTGCGGAAGGCGATCGCGTGGCCGATCGCGGCGCGCACGCCGTCGCGCGCCTTGCCGCGCAGGCCTCGTCCCTTCATCAGGATCTCCGTCACCTCGCTCAGCAGCGCCCGGAAGGCGCCCATCAGCTCGCCCACGACCGGCACCGTGGCTTCGTCGCGCAGCAGCTTGTCGAGCATCTCCTCGGTGCGGCGGTAGTAGGCGTAGAGCTCACCGAGGGCGACGCGGAGGCGCTCGTCGGGATCCGCGATCGCGGACCAGGCGCTGGGGTCGGGCGGCGGATTCGCTGCGGCCCAGTGGGCTGAGCAGGCGCCGAACAGGGCCCGCTCGTCGGGGAAGTGGCGATAGAGCGTCGAGCGACGGACGCCGGCGTGCTCTGCCACCGCGCTCATCGAGGTGCGGGCGGGGCCGAGCGAGCCGTGCAGCTCGACGGCGCTTTCGGTGATCCGCAGCCGCGTCCCCGCCTCGGCTTCGGCGCGGCGCTTCTTTTCGTACTTGCGCTTTCGATCGGACATATGTGTACGACGAATATTGACAGATCCGCCGGTCACCGCTAACTTTCGCGCAACAGTGATGTCCAATGAAAGGAAACGAACGATGGCAACCGTGATTGGTCCAGGCGACGGCAAGGCCGGCTTCCTCGGAAGCATCGGCGTGCGATTCATGATCGACGGCGAGGACGCGGGCGGCGACTTCTCCCTGGTCGAACACCCGCTCTCCCCCCGGGCGCTGGCGGCGCCGCTGCACCGCCACACCCGCGAGGACGAGTACAGCTTCGTGCTCGAGGGGCGGATGGGCGGCCTGCTCGGCGACGACGTGGTCGAGGCCGGTCCGGGCGACCTGGTCTTCAAGCCGCGCAACGAGTGGCACACGTTCTGGAACGCCGGCGACGAGCCGTGCAGGATTCTCGAGATCATCGCGCCGGCCGGCTTCGAGCACTTCTTCCAGGAGCTGGTGGAGATGGGCGGCGTCCTTCAGGCCGACCCGGAGGAGGTCGCCGCGCTCAGCGATCGCTACGGGCTCGAAATGCAGCCGGAGACCGTCCCGGGGCTGCTGGAGCGCTTCGGCCTGCGGATCGGCGAGCCGGTGGAGACGGCGCTGCAGCTCGCGTAGCGCCGCAAATACCGCAGTCCGAGACCCGGCAGAGTAGCCGCCCGGCGCTGCTACTCTGCCGGGGTAGGCAGCCAGCCTGCGCGTCACGTCCTTTTTCCAACGCGAGGGAACACGCGCTTTGACTCCGCCCCAGGAGCAGCCGATAGACCTGGATTCGCCGCGCGAGGAATGCGGGGTCTTCGGCGTATACGCGCCAGGCCACGAGGTCGCCCGGCTCGCCTACTTCAGCCTCTACGCGCTGCAGCACCGCGGCCAGGAGTCGGCCGGGATCGCCACCTGCGAGGGCGGCCACATCACCACGATGCGGGACTCCGGCCTCGTCTCCCAGGTCTTCGACGAGGAGAAGCTGCGGGCGCTGGCCGGCGACATGGCGATCGGCCACGTGCGCTACTCGACCACCGGCGGCGGCTCCTGGGAGAACGCGCAGCCGGTCTGGCGCGACGACGGCCGCGAGGTGGCGCTGGCCCACAACGGCAACCTCACCAACGCGGTCGAGCTGTGGAGCGAGCTGAAGGAGCGCGGGATCGACTTCCGCGGCACCTCGGACTCGGAGATCATCGCCGCGCTGCTCTCCTCCAGTGGCGCCGAGCAGATCGAGGACGCGGTCAGCGCGGTGATGCCGCGCCTGGAGGGCGCCTACTCGACGGTGGTGATGACGAAGCGGGCGATCGTCGCCTTCCGCGACCCGCACGGGGTGCGGCCGCTCTCGCTGGGCCGGCTCGAAGACCGCTTCGTCGTCGCCTCGGAGAGCTGCGCCTTCGACATCATCGGCGCCGAGCTGATGCGCGAGGTGCACCCCGGAGAGATGGTCTCGCTGACCGAGCGCGGGCTGGAGACCCGTCAGGTGGTGAAGGCTGAGCGGCCGGCCCGCTGCGTCTTCGAGCACATCTACTTCTCCCGCCCCGACAGCCGCCTCGAGGGCAACGTCCTGCAGCAGGTGCGCGGCCGGATGGGCGAGATCCTCCACCGCCAGGCCCCGGTCGAGGCCGACCTGGTGATCGCGGTGCCGGACTCCGGCAACCCAGCCGCGGCCGGGTTCGCCCGCGCCTCCGGCATCCCCCGCGACGACGGCCTGATCAAGAACCGCTACGTGGCGCGGACCTTCATCCAGCCCGGCCAGGAGCTGCGCAAACACGGCCTGCGGCTGAAGTTCAACCCGCTGCCGGAGATCGTCGCCGGCAAGCGCTTGGTCGTCGTCGACGACTCGATCGTGCGCGGCAACACCACCCGCCAGATCGTCGGCATGCTGCGCGACGCCGGCGCCAGCGAGGTGCACCTGCGGATCTCGGCGCCGCCGATCCGCAACCCCTGCCACTACGGGGTCGACATGTCGACCCGCGAGGAGATGGTCGCCCACGGCCGCAACCTCGAGCAGATCGCCGACGAGCTCGAGGCCGACTCGCTCGCCTACCTCTCGATCGAGGGCGTCTACGAGGCGATCGGGGTCGGCGGCGAGGACCACTGCGACGCCTGCTTCACCGGTCATTACCCGCTCGGCGATCCCGACGAGGCGAACGGCAAATTCGCCCTCGAGAACCGGGTGCCCGTCGTCCAGGCCGGCGGCTAGGCGCATGCGCGGAGCTCGCCGGAGGGGGCTGGGCCTGCTCGCCTGCTGTGCGGCGGCGCTGGCGATCGGGGCGGCGAGCGCCGGGGCGAAGGCGAGCCCGCCGAACCCGGCGCCCGGCCTGCAGCGCGCCCTCTACAAGCTGGTCGCCGACCCGGCGGGGCCGCCGGGAATCTCGGTCCTGATCGACCGCGGCCGCCGCACCGAGTTCCTCTCCGCGGGCTTCAGCGACGTCGCCGCCGGCCGCACCCCGGACCGCGACGAGCACCTGCGGATCGCCAGCGTCAGCAAGGGCTTCAACGCGCTCGTGGCCGTCGGCGGAGTCAACGGGTCCAGGCCCGGGACGAGCTCGGCCCACCGGCGGCTGGAAGTGATGCTCGGGCAGCGGGTTCCCGGGCTGCTGCCTGCCGCCGAAGCGGTGACGCTGCGCCAGCTGCTGCAGCACACCAGCGGCCTGCCGGACTACATCCGCGACAAAGCCTTCATCGACCGCTTCTCCGCCGACCTCACCGGCTACTTCGCGCCGGCCGAGCTGACCGGGTTCGTCAAGGACGACCCGCTCGAGTTCGCCCCCGGCTCCCGCTACCACTACTCCGACACCGACAACATCGCCGCGGCGCTGATCGAGGAGGCCGCGACCGGCCGCTCCTACGAGGAGCTGCTCGCCAGCCGGGTCTTCGACCCGCTTGGCATGCGTAAGACCAGCCTGCCGAGCGCGCCGCGGATGCCGCGCCCGTTCATGCACGGCTACGACCTCGCGCCGGGCGAGCTGCCGGAGGACGTCAGCGAAGCGCTCAGCCCCTCCGGCGCCTGGGCCTCGGGCGGAATCGTCTCCACGCCGCGCGACCTCGGCCGCTTCGCCGCCGCCTACGTGCCGGCGATCCTGCGGGTCTCGAAGAGGCTGCCGGGCGCCTTCCGCCCGGGGTCCTCCTCGCCGCCCGGGCCGGGGAAGAACGCCGCCGGGCTCGGCATCTTCCGCTACGAGCTCGGCTGCGGCACCGTCTACGGCCACACCGGCTCCTTCCCCGGCTACCGCCTGCTGGTCGCCGCCAGCGCCAACGGCCGCCGCTCGGTCGTCTTCGCCGCCAACGCCCAGATCGTCCCCGGCCAGGGCTCGGCGAAGATCGCCGAGGCGATCACCCGCGCCCAGGCTCGCGCCATCTGCTTCGCCCTCAGCTGACGTGGCCGGCGAGTTCCGCATCGTCGTCCTCGCCTCCGGCAGCGGCACCAACCTGCAGGCGATCATCGACACCCTGCACGGTCGCGAGGGGATCGCGGTGGTCGGGGTCGGCTCCGACAAGCCGGGGGCGCAGGCGCTGCAGCGGGCGGTCGCGGCCGGAGTCGAGACCGCGGCCTTCCCGGCCGACGCCTACGAGGACCGGACCGGCCGCGACGCGGCGATGGGCGACTGGGTCGAATCCCTGCACCCGGAGCTGATCGTGCTCGCCGGCTACATGCAGCTGCTGACCGAACCGTTCGTCGCCCGCTTCCGCAACCGGATCGTCAACGTCCACCCGGCGCTGCTGCCGTCCTTTCCGGGGCTGGACGCGGTCGGACAGGCGCTCGCCGCCGGAGTCGAGACGACCGGAGTCAGCGTCCACTTCGTCGACGAGGGGGTCGACACCGGGCCGGTGATCGCCCAGCGCGAGGTGACGGTGCCGCCCGGCGGCGACCGAGTACAGCTGGAGGCGGCAATCCACGCCGTCGAGCACCAGCTCTACCCGGAGGCGATCCGCATGATCGCGGAGGGGCGGGTTAGGATCGACGCCGACGACCCTGGCGTCGTCGCGATCGATGAGTGAGGCCATCCCCGACACCCGGAACGCAGCCGTGAGCAACGGCGCGATCCAGGTGCGCCGGGCGCTGATCTCGGTCTCCGACAAGACCGGCGTCGCCGACTTCGCCAAGAGCCTGGCGGCACTCGGGATCGAGCTGCTCTCGACCGGCGGTACGGCGACGGCGCTGCGCGAGGCGGGGCTCGAGGTGACCGACGTCTCCGAGTTCACCGGCCAGGAAGAGATCCTCGCCGGCCGCGTGAAGACGCTGCATCCGCGGCTGCACGCGGCGCTGCTGGCGCGGCGCGACGACCCCGAGCACATGGCGACGCTGGCGCAGGAGGGGATCGAGCCGATCGACCTCGTCTGCGTCAACCTCTACCCCTTCGAGCAGACCGTCGCCGCCCACGACGTCGCCCCGGAGGTCGTGATCGAGAACATCGACATCGGCGGCCCGACGATGATCCGCGCCGCCGCCAAGAACCACGCCGGGGTGGCGGTCGTGGTGAAGCCGGAGTCCTACGACGCGGTCTGCGCCGAGCTGGAGGAGTCCGGCGGCGAGATCTCCTCGCCGACCCGGCACTGGCTCGCCAACGAGGCCTTCGCCCAGACCGCCCGCTACGACGCCGCGATCAGCCGCTGGTTCTCGACCGAGTACGAGGATTTCCCCGAACACCTGGCGGTCGCCTACGAGAAGGTGATCGACCTCTCCTACGGCGAGAACCCGCACCAGCGGGCGGCGCTCTACTCGGAGGCCGGCACCCGCAAGCACATCCTTTCGCGGGTCTCGAAGCTGCACGGGCGGGCGCTCTCCTTCAACAACGTGCTCGACCTCGACTCGGCCCGCAGCCTGGTCGGCGACTTCGAGCCGCCGGCCTGCGTGATCGTCAAGCACAACAACCCCTGCGGTGTGGCGGTCGGCGGCGACGCGCTCGAGGCCTACCTGAAGGCGCTCGCCTGCGACCCGCTCTCCGCCTACGGCGGCGTGATCGCCTTCAACCGTCCGGTCGGCCGCGAGCTGGCCGAGAAGCTGCACGAGAACTTCGTCGAGGTGCTGCTGGCGCCCGGCTACGAGGACGGGGCGCTGGACGTGCTGCCGCAGACGGAGGCGATCCGGCTCCTCGACGAGGAGGAGCGCCGCGGCCCCGACCCGGTCGAACGCGACGTCAAGAAGGTGCTGGGCGGGCTGCTGATCCAGGACCGCGACGGCGACCCCGAGCCGCGGGAGATCATGGAGGCGGTGACCGCCTCCGAGCCGAGCGAGCCGCAGTGGGACGACATGCTGTTCGCCTGGACCGTCTGCCGCCGGGTCCGCTCCAACGCGATCGTGATCGCCAAGGACGGCGCCACCCTCGGAATCGGCGCCGGCCAGATGAGCCGCGTCGACTCGGTCCGCCTGGCGATCGAGAAGTGCCGCGACGCCCGCGGCGAGGACGCCGCCGACCTCCTATCCGGCTCCGCCCTCGCCTCCGACGCCTTCTTCCCCTTCGCCGACGGCCCCCAGGCCGCGATCGAAGCCGGCACCACCGCCGTGATCCAGCCCGGCGGCTCCAAACGCGACGCCGAGGTGATCGAGGCCTGCGAAGGCGCCGGCGTGGCGATGGTGTTCACCAAGCACCGGCATTTCCGGCACTAACTTCCCTCGGTTGCAAGACAGATTGTGTGTGATTGCTTTTCACACACTTATGTCTAGGGTGTGCCGGTGGCCGGAAGCAAGGGGGACCAAACCTCGCCCAAAAGTGGGTCGAGCGCCTGGATGCCCGCCCGGCTGATTCCGGTTGCCGGGATCAGAGGGCAGGAGGAGCAGGAGATACGCGCTGCCTCCTCGCTGCTCGCCGTCATGGGAGCAGTCGACGAGTTCGGTCGAGGCTTGATGCGAGAGATTGGTGCCCCTGCGGGACGAATCGCCACCTTTACGGAGGTTCCGCTGGAGGACGCTGGCGGCAAGATACTGCGACCCGACGGGGCCATCACCGTTGAACGTGGAAAGACTTCGTGGCGCTGCCTGGTCGAGGTGAAAACCGGAAGCACGCCTCTTGGCGCTGAGCAGGTATCGAAGTACCTGGACCTGGCTCGCGAGCATGAGTTCGACTGTGTCTTGACGATCTCGAACCAGATCAGCACTGGACCCGACGATGTACCGGTGTCCGTCGACGGGCGCAAGCTGCGCAAGGTTGACCTCAGGCACCTTTCCTGGTGGCGGATCCTCACCGAGGCGGTAATGCAGCATCAGCACCGTGGGATCAAAGACCCCGACCAGGCCTGGATCCTGGGAGAGTTGATTGCCTATCTGGAGCATGAGAAGTCGGGTGCGGTGGGATTCGAGGACATGGGTAAACACTGGGTGTCAGTTCGAAACTCCGCGCGCGATGGGACGATTCGAGTCGCGGACCCCGGTGTCCGCGACGTCGTTGATCGCTGGGAGCAATTCATCGAGTACCTGTGCCTGTGGCTTAGTCAGGATCTCGGCGTCCAAGTGAAACCAGCACAGACCAGGGCGCATGACGGCAAGCGCTGGACGGAATCGCTGCTGAAAGCGCTGGAGGACAAAGGCACCCTGAGCGGCTCGTTCCGAGTTCCCGACGCTGTGGGTCCTATCGAGATCGAGGCGGACCTCCGCTCTCGGCAAACGAGAACCAGCGTTCGAGTCGCAGCACCCAAAGAGGGCCGTCCACTGACTCGGATCAACTGGATTCTCAGGCAGCTTCGAAGGGCACCTGACACCCTGCGGATCGAGGTCCAGTTCGCCCGCACCAAGGAAACGACGGCATTGCTGCTAGCGGATGCGATTGAGAATCCGAAGGCACTGCTGTCTCCTGCTGACCCAAAGCGCGATCCCCGAGCGTTCATGCTCTCGTCGGCCCATCCGCTGGGAACGAAGAGGGGACGAGGAGAGCGCTCGTTCGTGGCCGAGACCCGTCGTCAAGTCGTGGGGTTTTACGGGGATCTGGTCGAGAACTTGAGGGACTGGCAGCCGAAAGCCCCGCGCCTCTCGGCCGAATCGACCGCCGAGGACGATAGCTCCGTGCTTCCACCGCTATCCCGGGAGCTGCCTCCCGCACCTGGTTCCTCTCCGGAGCGTCCGGTACCAGCCGGACTTCCCCCCTGGTCTGAATAGCGACACACATTTGACACAGAGCTCTTACCTGTGTCACCCACACGTGCGGATTTGAGGCGTAGCGTCGCCGTGTCGCGGCCGCGGCGACGCCCCGGCCGCCGGACGCGGACCCTGCCATCACGAAGCGGGGCTGGTGGGTTCGACTCCCACCCGGGGCGCTACGATGTGACCACGTGATGGCAGGGTCGTCTGTTCGACGGCAGCCCTTTGCGAGAGACCCGCTTCGGCGGGTCTCTCGTTTTCAGGCCCGATTCAGCCCTGCTGCCGCTGCTGCTCTTTCGCCCGCAGCACGTGGGCGCAGACTTCCTCGGGGGTGTCGGCGGTGATGAGCAGGTGCTCGTCGGCGGCGGCGATCAGGCCGTTGTCCTCCAGGCCGTGGTGGATCCACTCGAGCAGGGGTGCCCAGACCTCGGTGTCGACGAGGATCGTCGGGAAGTGCTTGATCCGCTCGGTCTGGATCAGGGTCAGGCTCTCGAACATCTCGTCGAGGGTGCCGAAGCCGCCGGGGAAGATGACGAAGGCGCGGGCGTAGCGGACGAACATCAGCTTACGTGCGAAGAAGTAGTGGAAGTCGAGGCTGCGGTTGGCGTAGGGGTTCGGGTGTTGCTCGTGCGGCAGCTCGATGTTGAGCCCGACCGAGAGCCCACCCGCCTCCGCGGCGCCGCGGTTGGCCGCCTCCATCAGGCCGGGGCCGCCGCCCGTGATCACGGCGAAGCCGTGGCCGGCGAGGCAGGCGGCAGTCTCGCGGCAGAGTCCGTACCAGCGATGGTCCTCCGCGATCCGGGCCGAGCCGAAGACCGAGACCCCGTCATCGACGTCCCAGAGCGCGTCGAAGCCACGGTCGACCTCGGTTCGGATCCGGTCGAGGCGGACGTCGTCGGCAACCTCGACGTCGCAGGGCACCTGCAGCAGGCGCTGGTCGCGCCGCGCTCCCTCGTTCCCGCTCGCACCGTCCAAGAGTGCCCCCGCGGGATTCGAACCCGCGCCGCGCGGCTTAAAAGGGACTGAAGCCCTCTTTTAAGCGAAGTTGCGGCCGATTTGACATAGCGAGAGCAGTTTAGGTCAGTCTGGGTTGGCGACATCGATACCCAAAGTGGTGCCCAAATAGCCCGCACTGCGAAGCTCGGCCAGCGTAACCATCAGCGTCCGCGGCGCAGTACTGAGGCTGCGAAAACCGAAGTGCTCGTAGAAGTTTGCCGCTGCCTCGTCGATCGCGTGCACGACCACCGCTCGCACGGCGACCTCCTGTGCAGCTCGGCATATCCGTTCGAAGGCATCGTTGAGCAGGAACGCACCAAGCCCTTGCCCCTGACTGCGCTCGTCGACGGCAAGACGGGCCAGGATTGCCACCGGGATCGGGAAGTGCCGCGAGAGGCCCTTTCGCACCGCTTCGGTCGCCCCGGCGTGCTCGAGCTGGCCGGCCACGAGCGTGTAGTAGCCGCGCACCGTGCCGTGCTTATCGGCGGCAACAAAAGTGCGAGTTGAGTCCCGTTGCTCGCCCTGGCCCGCGTAGCGGTGCAGCCAACGGTCGAGCGACGCCTCCCCGCAGACGAAGTCCGCCACCTGGTGCCCTTTCGGGTCATAGCGCTCAGTGAGAGCAGCCTTCTCCTTCACACGCGGCGACGCAGATCTTCGAGCCGGGCTACCGTGCCGCTGTCGGGTTGCTCAAGCGCTTCGAGGAAGCGCGTCGCCTCCAGCTCGCTGAGCGCGATCGTGCGCTGGTCGGCCAGTACCTCCTGTGCCCGCACCTGGGCAGCACGACGGAAGAAGTCGCTCAGGCTCTCGCCGAGCGCCGAGGCGGCCGCGGCATCGAGCTCACGCTCCTCAGCGCTCAGCCGGACTTCGATCCGGCGGGTCTTCGGGCTTACGGTCGGCTCCATGACCCGGACATTGTACGGGAAAGAGTAAAAAAGGCGTGGGGCCCACGAGTCGAAATCTCGCCGCCGTCCCGAGGACTAGAAGCGGTCCGTCGAACCGGGGCTCGCACCGCTACTGCCTTGTCTCCAGTGCCCCCGGCGGGATTCGAACCCGCGCCGCGCGGCTTAAAAGGCCGCCGCTCTAACCAACTGAGCTACAGGGGCGAGGGTGCCATCGTAGAGGGGCGCCGACCGCGGTGCCAGGCACCGCCGCTCACGAGAGGTCGGGCAGGCCCTGGTACGGGGTCGAGGCCTCGGCGTGGGTGCGCTGGGGGATGCGGCCGGCCTCATGGGCGAGGCGGCCGGCGGCGACGGCGCCGCGCAGGGCGCGGGCCATCGCGGTCGGCTGCTCGGCGCCGAAGATGGCGCTGGCGGCGAGCACGGCGTCGCAGCCGAGCTCCATCGCCAGGGCGGCGTCGGAGGCGGTGCCGATGCCGGCGTCGAGGACCACCGGCACCTCAGCCCGCTCGGCGATGATCGCGACGTTGTAGGGGTTGCGGATACCGGCGCCGGGGCCGATCGGGGAGCCGAGCGGCATCACCGCGGCGCAGCCGGCCTGCTCGAGGCGGCGGGCGAGGATCGGGTCGTCGTTGGTGTAGGGGAGGACGGTGAAGCCGTCGGCGACCAGCTGCTCGGCGGCGTCGAGCAGCTCGACCGCGTCCGGGTAGAGGGTGCGGTCGTCGCCGATCACCTCGAGCTTGATCCAATCGGTCTGGAACGCCTCGCGGGCGAGCTTGGCGGTGCGGACGGCGTCGCGGGCGGTGTAGCAACCGGCGGTGTTGGGCAGGGCGAAGAGGCCGAGGCGATCGAGCACGTCGAGCACCGAGCCCTCGGCGGTGGGGTCGACCCGGCGCAGGGCGACGGTGACGATCTCGGTCCCCGAGGCGGTCAGCGCCGCCTCCATCTGCTCCAGCGAGCGGAAGCCGCCGGTGCCGGCGATCAGCCGCGAGGACCACTGGCGGCCGCCCAGCTCCCAGGCCTCGTCCAGCTCGGGGGCGCCACCCTGGATCGCCGCCAGCACCTCGACGCTCTGCCCCTCGCGCAGCGGCGTCGCCTCCCACTCGCCGCGCGGCACCACCTCGCCGTCGAGCGCGACCGCGACCCCGCGCGCCTCCCCCCGCGCGCCGGCCGCGCGCACCGCGGCGGCGAGCGCCGCGTCCTCCGCCAGCTCCCGCATCTCACCGTTGATCTCCACCTTCATCTCCCCACCTCCGCGGCGCTCATGCCTTTTGTAGCCCTGTGGGCTACAAAAGGCATGAGCGCTCCCCGAGCCGCC
>DATHUE010000162.1:0-8353 GCA_035462545.1 Solirubrobacterales bacterium | reverse complement strand
GGCGACCGCGGTCGTCTACCTGTTCACGCCGCTGACCGCTGCCGGCCAGGAGGGCTCGCCGACCGGGTTCTTCACCAACACCCGGTACCTGGTGCCGGGGCTGGTGCTGTCGCTGGCGATGCTGCCGATCGCGCGGCCGCTGCGGGCCTCCGAGCAGCGCGCCAAGCAGACGCTGTTCTTCTTGTTGGCGATCTACGTGATCACGGTGCTGATCACGCCGCGCTGGTATCCCGGCTACATATTCGGCACCGTGGTGCTGACGTTGGCGCTGGTCTGGGCGCCGGCCGGCCTGGGGCTGGCGCGCTCGCGGCGGCTGGTCTCGCGCAAGGTGGTGGCGGTCGCCGGGGCCCTGATTCTCCTTCTGGTGGTTGGACTGGGACGGGCCCAAGAGGTGCAGTTCGCGGAGAACCACTACACGCGCTCGACCCTGTTCCTCGGCGAAGGCGGGCCGCAGAAGGCCTACGACTTCGCCCGCAAGCAGCAGGACAAGCGGATCGGGATCGCCGGCTCGGGGCAGATGTTCTTCGGCCAGTACGGCTTCTACGGCGCCGACCTCTCCAACTACGTCCAGTACATCGGCGTCGAGGGGGAGGACGGCACCTACCGGCTGCCGACCAGCTGCCGCCAGTTCAAACGCCTGATCAACGAGGGCGACTACGACTACCTGATCATCAGCAAATTCACCCAGGACTCCCGCGACGCCCCCTACTGGTGGCCGCTCTACGCCTGGGTCAAAGAGGACCCGGCGCTGGAGCTGCTGATCGAAGAGCCCGACATCACCCCGCAGCCGGACTTCGTCTACCGGGTCGACGGCGAGCTCGACCCGAGCGCCTGCGGGAAATAGCGGCCGTCGCCCAGCGTCGCCGGTCGGGGCCGAAACCGCGGGCGCAGCGCCTAATCTAGGCGGACCCGCCCCCGTAGCTCAGTGGACAGAGCGCCGGACTTCTAATCCGATGGTCGCTGGTTCGAATCCAGCCGGGGGCGTTTGGGGCGCGCCCGCCGGTAACGTCAGCGCGATGGCGTTCGACCATGACCCCCTTTGGCAGCGATGGGTGATCAACATCGCGCTCTTCTATGGAGCCGTGATCGCTGCCGGGTTGTTCGCCGGTTTCCTCGGTGCGATCGGAGCCAACTTCGTCAACTCGGGCATGCCGGGGCCGTTTTCCTCGCCGCGGCCTGAGCTGCTGCTGCTCATTCCGCTGCACCTGGTCTGGCTGACGACGCTGTTCCTGCTGCCGGTGGTCGTGGTTCTCCTCGTCCTGGCCGAGATCGCGGCGCTGCTCGGCGCGCCCCGCCAGGCTCTGCAGAACGCGGCGCTCGGCATCGCCGTGGTTCCGTCGCTGCTTCTGCTTGCCACTCGCGGCATGGAAATCCTCAGTACGGTGGCGCTCGCGATGACCGCGCTTGCCTTTCTTCTGCGGCTTCCTGACGGTCGCTCGATTCCGCTGTGGCGCCGGGGGAGGTCCAAGGTGCTGGTGACCCAGGGCGAGGGACCGTGAACGGGGTGCGGCTGACTCACATCGGCGGGCCGACGGTGCTGATCGAGGTCGGCGGCTGGCGGCTGCTGACCGATCCGACCTTCGACCCGCCTGGCCGTAAGTACAGCTTCGGCTGGGGTACGAGCTCGGTGAAGCTGGCGGGGCCGTCGGCGCTGGCGGCGGAGCTGGAGCCGGTCGACGCGGTGCTGCTCAGCCACGACCACCACGAGGACAACCTCGACGAGGCGGGGCGGGCGATGCTGCCGACCGCGGGGACGGTGGTGACGACGGTGCCGGGGGCGAAGCGGCTGCGGCGCTCCGGCGACGCCGGCTCCGACCTGCGCGGGCTGGCGGCCTGGGAGACGACCGTGCTGGAGGCCGAGGGGCGGGCGCCGATCGAGGTGACGGCGACGCCCTGCCGCCACGGGCCGCCGCTGAGCCATCCGATCGTCGGCGAGGTGATCGGGTTCGCGCTGCGCTGGGAGGGCCAGGAGCACGGGGTGCTGTGGATCTCCGGCGACACCGTCCTCTACGACGGCGTCCGCGAGGTCGCCGACCGGCTCGAGGTCGACACGGCGCTGCTGCACCTCGGCGGCGTCCGCTTCCCGGTCACCGGGCCGCTGCGCTACACCCTGACCGCGGCGGAGGCGGTCGAGCTCTGCGAGGCGATCGGGCCGCGGACGGCGATCCCGATCCACTACGAGGGCTGGAAGCACTTCCGCCAGGGCCGAGAGGCGATCGAAACCGAGTTTGCCGCTGCCCCGGAGCAGTTCCGCCAGCAGCTGCGCTGGCTGCCGCTAGGCGAGCCGGTCGCGCTCTAGAGTCCCGGCCCGCGTGAAATTCCTCCTCGTACCCCTGGCGATCCTCGCCTTCGTCCTCTTCCTGCTCGTCGTCGGGGCGATCGGGCTGATCGTCTCGATGGCGGTGATCTCCGTCGCCGGCTGGACCTGGCGGGCAATCAGCGGCGGCGGGCGGCTGATCGGGCGCGGCGGGCGCCGGCTCAGCAGGCGTGGACGGCGGCAGCGCTCCTGACCACCTCGAAGGCGCTGCCGGGAATCCGCTTCAGCTGGTTGAGGTTCTCGTCGTCCCAGCGCCGGTCGCTGCTGCCGCTGAAGAACCAGTTGGAGCCGTTGTCGGCGACGATCAGGCCGTAGCGCTTCATCGCCGCGGCGATCGCCCGGGCGGGGCCGCTGAAGCCGCCGAGCCCGTAGCCGGGCTTGAGCCGCAGCCGCAGTCCCATCGGCGGCGCCGCCGGGTTTGAGGTGTCGCCAGCGCAGTGGGAGGCGGGGTGAACCCAGGCGTCGCGGGTGCTCTCGACGGTGACCCGGATCGCGTGGTCGACGCGGCCGGCGGCCGCTTCCTCGTAGCGGACCAGGCCGGGGAAGATCGGCAGCCCCGCGGCGTCGGCCGAGGTCCAGGAGTCGGGGCGGCGGGCGGCGGAGCGCAGGTCCCAGGCGGCGCCGGAGTCGGCGTTCCAGGGGGGGTGGGGGCGGGCGACCGGGAAGGCCCGGTAGAGCTCGTAGAGCATGCAGCGGGCGCGATCGACGACCAGCACGTGGCGGTCGCCGTCGCTGCGGTTGCCGCCCTCGATCCGGGCCGAGAGCGGGACCGGGAACGGCCCCGGGTCGCTCTCGTCGCCGTAGGCGGTGTAGTTGACGGGGAGCTTGGGTTGGTTCGGGCCGACGACGGCGAGGGGGAAGCCGTAGGGGCGCGGCGAGCCGAAGTCGGGATGCAGGTGGGTGCCGCCGTGGGGGTTGATGTAGCGGATGTAGGCACCCGAGCGAGGGTCGCGCGGCGCCTTGGAGACGTCCTGGTTCCAGGCCGCCTCGGTCGGGAGGGAGGGGGCGTTGGCGGGGAGCGAGGCCGGCGGGTCGGGGAAGACCGGGCAGGGGCCAACGTCGGCGGCTGCGGCCGGAGCGGCGAAGGCAAGCGGGGCGGCGATCACGAGAGCTGCGATTCGGCTCATCGCCGTCACCGTACCCCGGTTAGCCTCCGACCCGATGAGCGTGGACGACCGTCCCACCCTGCTGGCGATCCAGCACGTGCCTTGGGAGGGTCCGCACCGGCTGCTCGACGCCTGCGGCGGCCTCCACGTCCACACCGTCAAACCGCTGGCCGGCCAGGCGCTGCCGGCGCACGAGGAGGTCGCCGGGGCGGTGGTGATGGGCGGGCCGATGAACGTCGACGAAGTCGAGCGCTACCCGGGCCTGGCGGCCGAGCGCGAGTGGCTGGAGGAGGCGCTGCGGCGGGAGATGCCGCTGCTGGGGATCTGCCTCGGCGCGCAGCTGCTGGCGCGGGCGCTGGGGGCGGAGGTGCGGCCGGGGGAGGGGCCGGAGATCGGCTTCGCCCCGGTCCGGGTCCACGACGCCCATGACCCGCTGCTCGGCACCCTCGCCCCGGAGGCGACGGTGCTGCACTGGCACGGCGACGTCTTCGAGCTGCCCGCTGGAGCGACCTCGCTCGCCTCCTCGGAGCGGACCGAGCACCAGGCCTTCCGCGCCGTCAACGCCTGGGGCGTCCTCTTCCACCCCGAGGCCTACTTCGAATTGGTCGAGGCTTGGCTGGCGGTGCCGCAGATGGTCGCCGCGGCGGTTGCGGCGCTCGGTAACGAGGGCGAGGGAGCCCTGGCGACCCGGGCGGCGGAGCTGGAGGACGATCTGGTGCGCTGCTCGACGCCGGGCTTCGAGGCGTTCGCCGCGCTCGTCGCTGGGGACTGAGGACGCGCGGAGGTGCCGCCCACGCGACTTCAGGCGGCGCGCTGTGTTGTGATGTCCCAGTGGGGGGAAGGGCGGCAAAGATGCTCGTCGCGGTGGCGCTGGCGCTGACGGCGATCCCGTCGGCCGCGTCGGCCGGCGTTGTCGAGGGCACCACCCTCTACACGCTGCCCCCCGCGACCCACGCGTACTCGATGACGGCCGGGCCGGAAGGGGCGATCTGGTTCACCGGCAGTCAGGCCGACGAGCCGTTCGGTGGCAGCGGCAACGCGGTGGTCGGGCGGGTTGCCGTGGACGGTCAGGTCAGGTTCTTCGACCTGCCGTCAAATCGGGTCACCGGCGAGATCGTCGCCGGCCCCGACGGCAACCTCTGGTTCACCGAGACCTACAGGAACGAGCGCGGCTACACCGTCGCCCGGCTCGGCCACATGACCCCATCTGGCCAGTTCGGCGAGTACCTGATCGGCGAGCACGTCGGCGGCACGGGCTCGATGACCGCCGGCCCCGACGGCAACCTCTGGTTTATCTCCGCCTTCTGGAAGAAGGGGCGCAAGAAGCTCGCGATCGCCCGCTTCGACGTTGCCTCGGAAGAGCTGAGGCGCTTTCACCTGCCGCCCCGCAGCGGCCCGACCGACATCGTCGCCGGCCCCGACGGCAATCTCTGGTTCAGCGAGCGCGGCGGCGAGGTCTCGAGGATCGGGCGGATCACGCCGGAGGGTCAGGTCACTCACTTCTCGCTGCCGGACAGAAAGATGGTCGCGGGGGCGATGACGGTCGGCCCCGACGGCAACATCTGGTTCGCCGAGTTCCTCCGGCGTTATGCCGGCAACCCGAGGAGCAGCGTCGGCAGGATCGCGCCCTCGGGGCAGATCAGGGAATTCCGGCTACCCGAGGGCAGTTCCGCTGCGACGCTCGTCTCCGGCCCTGCCGGGCGCCTCTGGTACACGGCTCGTTCGAGCCACGGCAACAGCGCGATCGGCTCCCTGTCACCGAATGGCACGGCCTCCGAGCTGGAATGCCTGCCGGCCCCCTCCGAGTGCGAAATCGACGCCGATGTTCTCGCCGTCGGCCACGACGGCGCCCTCTGGTTTTCCGCCAGCAAGTACTGGTCCCACATGGGGGGAGGCGGCACCGGCATCATGGAATCGATGGCCGAGGCCGCGGAAGCCGGCCAGATCGGCCGCTTCGCTCCCTGAGCCGGCTGGGCCGGCCACGACGTACCCCCGCCTCCGCCCGCTAAATTGGCTCCAGCGAGGTGGCTGTAGCTCAGCTGGTAGAGCTCCGCGTTGTGGTCGCGGCGGTCGCGGGTTCGAATCCCGTCAGCCACCCTCGGCGAGCCAGTCGACGATCCCGGCGACTGCCTCCCAGTCCTCCCGCCGCCGCGCCTCGACCAACTGTCGCAGGACCTCAGGCTCGGTCGCCATCAGCATCTCCGAGCCGGCCGCCGCCCAGCGCGTCAGGGCGTAGTGGACGAGGTCGCCGACCGGGACGCCGGTCGCCGCCGAGAGGTTGGCGAAGGTCGGCATCGGGTCCTGGGCCTTCGTGGCGGCGACCTCTTCGGCGAAGCGGCGGTGCTCGGGCGGGACCTCCACCGGGTCAGTCGTAGCGCTGGATCATGCGGATGTTGAGCAGCAGCATGATCAGGCCGAGGCCGGCGAGGACGGCGAAGCCGGGGAGGATCTTGGACCAGTCGAGGTCGGTGAGGATCAGCGAGCGCAGCGCCTCCATCAGGTAGGTCACCGGGTTGAAGGTGGCGGCGATCTCCATCGGCTCGGTGAGCTTGTCGCGGGGGACGAAGTTGGGGGTGAGGAAGAGCAGGGGGAAGAAGATCAGGCCGCCGGAGTTGGTCGCTGCGGCGCTCCGGGTCTTCAGCGCGATCAGCTGCATGAAGCCGGCGTAGACGACGCCCCAGAGGGCGCTGAGCAGGACGATCAGGAGGAAGCCGGGGACGCCGCTGGCGATCTCGATCCCGAAGGGCAGCGCGATTAGGACGATCAGCGAGGCGATCACCACGCACTTGACCGCCTCGGCGACCAGCCGGCCCAGCACCATCGAGTAGCGGGGGATCGGCATCGCCCGCAGCTTGTCGAAGTAGCCGCCCTCGATTTCCTCGACCAGGAACAGGGCCGCCATCCCGAAGGAGGCCGCCAGCAGCAGGGTGATCGGCAGCTGGAAGGCGCCGTACCCCTGGCCCTCGAGGAACCCGGTCGAGTCCGAGGGGAAGATCTCCGCCGCCTGCCCGGTGTTGACGATCAGGAAGAAGATCGGGATGAACATCGTCATGAATAGGGCGTCGGGCTGCCGCAGCGCCTCGCGCAGCGAGCGGATCCCGAGGACGATCGTGGCGTTCACGCTCCCACCTCCTGGACCTCGCCGGCGGCCCGGTCGCGGCTGCGGCCGGTGGCGTCGAGGAAGACGTCGTCGAGGCTGACGGCGGCGCCGTCGCGCCGCCCGCTCAGCTCGGCCTTGAGGTCCTCCGGGGTGCCCTCGCGGACGATCAGGCCGTCGTCGATGATCGCCAGCCGGTCGCAGAGCTGGTCGGCCTCCTCCAGGTACTGGGTGGTGAGGAAGACGGTGGTGCCGTGGCCGTTGATCCGCCGCACCTCGTCCCAGACCGTCAGCCGGCTCGAGGGGTCCAGCCCGGTGGTCGGCTCGTCGAGGAACAGCACCTCGGGCTCATGGACCAGCGCCGCCGCCAGGTCGAGCCGGCGCTGCATGCCGCCCGAGTAGCCCTTGGTCACCCGGTCCGCCGCCTCCTCGAGCTCGACCAGCTCCAGCAGCTCCTGCGTGCGCGCCGCCGCGGCCGCCCTGTCGAGCCCGAACAGGCGCCCGTGCAGGGTCAGCAGCTCGCGCCCGGTCTGGCGCGGGTCGAGCCCGGACTCCTGCAGGGCAACGCCGATCCGCCGCCGCACCGCGTCGGGTTCGCCGGCGACGTCGACGCCCATCACCTCGGCACTGCCGGCGGTGATCGAGAGCAGCGTCGTCAGCATCCGCACGGTCGTCGACTTGCCGGCCCCGTTGGGCCCGAGGAAGCCGAAGATCTCGCCTGGCTGGACCTCGAGGTCGACGCCGCGCACGGCCTCGACGTCGCCGTCGCTTCCCTCGTAGTGCTTGACGAGCCCGGCGGCCCGCACGGCTGGAACTGCTTGCTCGGTCATCCGCTCCTGCTTCCGGTCGGTGGCCCGGCCATCGAATCAAAAGCGGGGCCGGCTTCGTAGTCAGTCCCTCAGCGCAGCTGGACGCGGAAGCGAGCCCGCGCCGGCGAGCGGTCGCGGTTGCCGGCGGCGTCGATCGCGAAGACGCGGAAGGTGTGCCGCCCGCGCGAGGCGCGGTAGGCGCGGGGAGAGCGGCAGGGGCGGAACGGCCGCCGGTCGAGGCGGCAGCGGAAACGGGATCCGCGCTCGGAGGAGGCGAAGGCGAAGGCGACGCGGCGGCGGGGATTCGAGGCGAAGAGCAGCGCGGCGGGCCGGCGCCGCAGCCGGGTCGCGGGCGGCGTGCGGTCGCGGCGTGACGGTGGCACCGGTCGCAGCGCCGGGGTCGGCGCGGTCTGCGGCGGCACCACCGGCCCGGGGTCCGGGTCGGGAGGAGTGTCGGGCGGCCGGAAGCTGTTGGGGGCTCGTTCTTCGACCGACTCGCAGCCGATCGGCGGGCCGTCGGCGAACGCGGGCGTGAAATCGATCAGCGCCGTGTCGAAGCCTTCGCCGCAGTCGACGATCGGGTCGGAGTCGCCGGAGTTGGCGAGCAGGTGGTCGTTGCCGGCGCCCGCCAGGTAGTTGTCGGCGCCGGCCCTGCCGAGCAGCTGGTTGGGACCGGCGTCGCCGAGCAAGTTGTCGGCGCCGTTGGTGCCCTCGACGTCCTCGATGCCCCGCAGCGTCGTCAGCTGGGCGGCGGTCGCGCAGCTCGGCTCGCCCTGGGGGCCGATCAGGCCGGCGATCTGTCGTCCCATGTCGATCGAAACCCCGGTCCCGAAGTTGGCCCAGTTGGCGTTGTCGCGATCGGCGCCGCCTTCGATCACGTCGCCGTCGCAGACCGCGTTGGAGATGAACAGGTCCTCGCCGGGGCCGGCGTCGAGCTGGTCGGTGCCGCCGTTGTTGGGCAGCGCGTCGTCGCGGCCGGCGGCGAGGACCGAGTCGTCGCCGGCTCCGTCGACGAGCGTGTCTT
>DATHUE010000161.1:0-4206 GCA_035462545.1 Solirubrobacterales bacterium | reverse complement strand
CGACATCACCGCGAGCGTGTCGCGGCCGGCGAGCACCCCCTCGATGGCGTCACGCTGCCCCGGGCGCAGGGCCTCGAAGCCGAAGCCCTCACGGGCGACGCGGTCGATGCGGTCGACGGCGCTCATGAGGCCACTAGGGTGCCCACCGCATGTCGGATGGGACGAATTGGAGCGGCCGGCGCCTGCACTTCGTGGGCATCGGCGGCGCCGGGATGAGCGGCCTCGCGCTGGTCTGCGCCGAGCTGGGGGCGACGGTCAGCGGCAGCGACCGCAGCGACTCCTCTTATATGGAGCGCCTGCGCCGCGCCGGGCTCGACCCCGTCGTCGGCCACGACGCCGCCAACCTCCCCGAGGGGGCGGAGGTGGTGGTCTCGACCGCGATCGACGAGGCCAACCCGGAGCTGGCCCTGGCCCGCGAGCGCGGCGCCCGGCCGCTCCACCGCGGCGAGCTGCTGGCCGAGCTCTGCGCCGAGAAGCGGCTGATCGCCGTCGCCGGCACCCACGGCAAGACGACGACGACGGCGATGATCGCCTCGGCGCTGCGGGCGATCGGCGCCGATCCCGCCTTCTTCGTCGGCGGCGAGGTGCCGGGGCTCGGCCCGGACGGCGAGGCCGCCAACGCCGGCTGGGGCGCGGGCGAGTGGGTCGTCGCCGAGGCCGACGAGAGCGACGGCAGCTTTCTGCGGCTGCGGCCGGAGGTCGCCTTGGTCACCAACGTCGAGATGGACCATCACACCCGCTGGGGGTCGCTGGCAGACCTCTACGCCGCCTTCGAGGAGTTCGTCGCCCCGGCGGTGACGACGGTCGCGCCGGCCGACGGCAGCGCCGGCCCGCTCGGCGCCGCTGCGGGGGAGACCTTCGCCGCGGATCGGCCGGGGCCCGACCCGCTGGCGCTCGCCGTGCCCGGCCGTCACAACCTGCTCAACGCCCGCGCGGCACTGGCGGCGATCGCCGCCGCGGGGTTCGACCCGGCGGCCGCCGCGGGGGCGCTGGCCGAGTTCCCGGGGGTGCGGCGGCGGCTGGAGCTGAAGGGCACCCGCTCCGGCGTCCGCGTCTACGACGACTACGCGCACCACCCGACCGAGGTCCGCGCCGCCCTCTCCGCCCTGCGCGAGCTGGAGCCCGAGCGGCTGATCGCAGTTTTCCAGCCGCACCTCTACTCACGGACCAAGGCGCTTGCGGCCGGGTTCGGGGCGGCGCTGGCGCTGGCCGACGAGATCGTCGTGCTCGACGTCTACCCGGCGCGCGAGCAGCCGGTCGGCGAGCTGGCGGGGGTCAGCGGTCTGCGGGTGGCGGAGGCGGCGGCCGACCGGGGCGGCGGCCGACCGGTCTGGTGGCTGCCGGAGCGCGAGGCCGCGGAGCGCGCGATCGCCGCGATCGCCGACCGTCCCGGCGGTGGCGTGCTCGTCACGATCGGCGCCGGCGACGTCTTCAAGCTTGGCGAGGCACTGGTCGAGGGGGAGCGGTGAGCGCCCCGCCCGAGGGGGTCGAGCGCGACTACCCGCTGGCGCGGCTGACGACGGTCCGCACCGGCGGCGCTGCCGACTGGTTCGCCCGCCCGACTGCCAGCGGGGAGCTGGTCGAGCTCTTGCGCTGGGCCGAGGGCGAGGGGCTGGCGGTAGGAACGATCGGGTCCGGCTCGAACCTGCTGGTTGCAGACGATGGATTCCACGGACTTGCGATCAAGCTGGACGGCGCCCTCGCGACGATCGAGCGCGATGGCGAGCGGCTGCTCTGCGGCGGCGGCGCCCGGCTGCCCTCGGCGGCGAGCAAAGCCGCCGGCTGGGGCCTCTCGGGCATCGAGTTCGGGATCAACATCCCCGGTACGGCGGGGGGCGCGGTGAGGATGAACGCCAACGCCTACGGCGGCCAGCTGGCCCGGGTCCTGGAGTGGATCGAGGTCGCCACCGCGTCCGGCGCCGAGCGCCGAACCCCGGACCGGCTCGGCTTCACCTACCGCAACTCGAACCTGCGCGACGGGGAAGTCGTCGCCCGCGCCGGCTTCCGCCTGCGGCCCGGTGACCCGGCGGAGATTCGGGCGACGATGGCGACGATGCGGTCCCGGCGCCATGAGGCTCAGCCAAAAGGGATCAAGACCTTCGGCTCGACCTTCAAGAACCCCGACGACGAGCGTGCCGAGGGACGTTCGGCCGGCCAGCTTCTCGAGGCCGCCGGCTGTCGCGGCCTGCGCCGCGGAGGCGCACGCTTCTCCGAGAAGCACGCCAACTTCGTCGAGAACGAGGGCGGGGCGACGACCGCCGAGGTCCTCGAGCTGATGGCGGAGGGCCGGCGCCGCGTCCACGAGCGCTTCGGGGTCGAGCTCGAGCCCGAGGTGCAGGTACTTGGGAACGTCGAGTGGCCCGCCGGCTGGCAGCTCTAAAGCGCTGGGGCTGGCGAGTGGCGGCCGTCGCCCTCGTCGCCGTCCTCGGCGTCGCCGGCTACGAGCTGCTTCTGGGCAATGAGAGCGTGGCCCCGCAGGTGCAACGGCTGGAAGCGACGGCGCGGATCGGCAGCGGCGAGGACGCGGTCGCAGTGGCGGCTGACGGAACCCCGATGACCCTGGTGAAGGTAGGCCAGGATACGGACCTGCCGGCGCTCCCTCTGGAAGAGCTGCCGAAGAACGAGCGCCTGGCCGGTCCGGTGCTGCAGCAGGCCCTGGTGCTGGGCGCGGCGCCGCCCGCCCTGCGGCCCCTGATCGAGCGCAGCTTCTACGGCGAGGAGGGGGTGAACGTGATCCTCGACGCGGGGATCGAATTGCGCTTCGGCGACGCCACGCAGGCGGAGCGGAAGTGGCGCGCGGCGGCTGCGGTTCTCGCCGACCCGGCAATTTCCGCCCTCGATTATGTAGACCTGCACGCTCCGAGTCGCCCGGCCGCCTACGGGGAAGGGCATGAACTGCCGGCGCTGCCGTGAGATTGGAACGCAGTGAGAGGCAGGGCCGTAAAAAGCGGCGAATCCCGCGCCCCGAGCGGTGTTGCGACCTCCTTCATGGCTCTGGAATGCGGTTCATCCAAACCCTCGACCTGAGAGTTAGACTAGGGAAACCCTCAACTAGGGGTTTAGAATTGCGCCTTGCAGGATGCCTGTCGCCTGTTTGACAGAGGGGCGAGAATGCCCTACGTTCAGCGCAAATTCCGTCTCCTCAGCGAAAGCTCGAACCCTTGAGTCTTGCTGAAGGCTCGGACGGAAAAAGGCTCAACTCACAACGCCGACCCTCGAGTTCGGCATCTGGAGAAATCGGGAGATGGAATCCACTTACCTTGCGGTGATCAAGGTCGTCGGAGCAGGCGGCGGCGGTACCAATGCCGTCAGCCGGATGGTCGACGCGGGCATCCGCGGTGTCGAGTTCGTCGCCGTCAACACCGACGCGCAGGCGCTGCAGGCCTGCGACGCCGACATCAAGCTTTCGATCGGCCAGGAGCTGACCCGCGGCCTCGGCGCCGGGGGCAACCCCGAGGTCGGCGCGGGCGCAGCGGCCGAGAGCCGCGACGAGATCAAGGAGGCGCTGAAGGGCGCCGACATGGTCTTCGTCACCGCCGGCGAGGGCGGCGGCACCGGCACCGGCTCGGCGCCGGTGATCGCCGAGATCGCCAAGGAGGAGATCGGCGCTCTCACCGTCGGTGCGGTGACCAAACCGTTCGAGTTCGAGGGCAAACGGCGGATGCAGCAGGCGCTCGAGGGGATCGAGAAACTGCGCAACAAAGTCGACACCCTGATCATCGTCCCGAACGAGAAGCTGCTGCAGGCGGTCGAGCGACGCACCAGCGTCCTCGAGGCCTTCCGCCAGGCGGACGACATCCTCCGCCAGGGCGTCCAGGGCATCACCGACCTGATCACGATCCCCGGCCTGATCAACCTCGACTTCGCCGACGTGCGCACGATCATGCGCGACGCCGGTTCGGCCCTGATGGGCGTCGGCTCCGCCTCCGGCGAGGCCCGCGCGCTCGACGCCGCCAAGGCGGCGATCACCTCGCCGCTGATCGAGGAGTCGATCAAAGGCGCGACCGGGATGCTGCTGAACATCACCGGCCCCGAGGACCTCGGCCTGTTCGAGGTCAACGAGGCGGCCCAGCTGGTCCAGGCCGAGGCCGACGACAACGCCAACATCATCTTCGGCTCCGTCGTCGACCAGTCGATGAAGGACGAGGTGAGGGTGACCGTGATCGCCACCGGCTTCGAGGGCTTCGAGCTGCTCGCCCGCTCGCC
>DATHUE010000160.1:0-4063 GCA_035462545.1 Solirubrobacterales bacterium | reverse complement strand
CCGGCGGCGATCCCCTGCTCGGCGCAGTGCTCGAGCACGGCGGCGACCGGGGCGTCGAGCCGCAGGGCGAGCTCACGGGCGACCGGGGCGTCGTGCAACAGCTCGACCCCCTCGACGGCGGAGAGGCGCTGACGGGCGTAGGCGGTGCGCCGGACCAGCAGCTCGCCGAGCTCGCGGAAGCCCTCGCGGCCGAGCCAGGCGAGGTGGACCATCGCCGCCAGCGCGTTCAGCGCCTGCGCGGTGCAGATGTTGTTGGTCGCTTTCTCGCGGCGGATGTGCTGCTCGCGGGTCTGCAGGGCGAGGACGAAGCCGCGGCGGCCGTCGACGTCCTCGGTTTCGCCGGCGATCCGGCCCGGCATCCGCCGAATCTGCGCCTCGGTGGCGCAGAAGAAGCCGAACGACGGTCCGCCGAAGTCCAGGCGGTTGCCGAGCGGCTGTCCCTCGCCCAGGGCGATGTCGGCGCCCTGGGCGCCCGGCGGCTTCAGCACCCCCAGGGTCATCGGGTCGCAGGCGACGACCAGGAGCGCGCCGTGCTCCTTCGCCGCGGCACCGAGCGCCTCGACGTCCTCGACCCCGCCGAGGAAGTTGGGGCTCTGCAGGAAGACTGCCGCGGTCTCGCCGTCGACCGCCGCGGCCAGCGCCGCGGCGTCGGTCAGCCCGCCCTCGAGCCCGACCTCGACGACCTCCGCTCCGTAGCCCCGCGAGTAGGTCTCGAGCGTCTCGCGGCTGTGCGGGTGCAGGCCGCGGGAAACGACGAAGCGGCGCCGTTTCGTCGCCGCGATCGCCAGGTAGCCGGCGGAGGCGACCGAGGACGGCCCCTCGTAGAGACCGGCGCTGGAGACCGGCAGCCCGGTCAGCTCGCTCATAGCCGTCTGGAACTCGAACATCACCTGCAGGCCGCCCTGGGAGATCTCCGGCTGATAGGGCGTGTACGGGGTCAGGAACTCAGAGCGGCTGGTGATCGCGTCGACGATCGCCGGCACGTAGTGGTCGTACATCCCGGCGCCGACAAAGCAGATCTCCTCTTCGGCGTCGGCGTTGCGCTCGGCCAGCGCCGCCAGGCGCTCGAAGACCTCGCCCTCGCCGAGGCCGTCGGACAGGTCGAGCGGGCGCCCGAGGCGCAGCGAGGCCGGGATCTGCGCGAACAGATCGGCGGTCGAGCCGACGCCGATCGCATCCAGCATCTCGGCCCGGTCCGCGGGGGTGGCTGAGGTGTAGCGGGTCACCGACTCAAGGCTACGAAAGCGGGCAACTGGCCTTTCGCTACGAGTTTTCCAGCAGCTTGCGGTATTCGGGGGGACCGAGCAGGGACCCGGACTCTTCCGGGGAGCTGAGCCGGACCTTGACCAGCCAGCCCTCGCCGTAGGGGTCCTCGTTGATCCGCTCCGGCGCGTCTTCGAGGGCGTCGTTGACCTCGACGATCTCCCCCGACATCGGCGCGATCACGTCGGAGACCGCCTTCACCGACTCGACCTCGGCGTAGGTGGCGTCTTTCTGGATCGTCGCGCCGACCTCGGGCGCCTCGAAGAAGACGACCTCGCCGAGCGAGTCCTGGGCGTACCAGGTGATCCCGAAGACGGCGTGCTCCTCCCCGTCCAGACGCACCCAGTCGTGCTGGTCGTGGTAGAGCAGGTCGTCGGGGTAGTTGGCTTCGGCCAAGGCTCAGTTCCTTCCGCGGTAGAGGGGCTTGGAAGCTATCCGGGCCGGGCGATGCTTGCCGCGCACGTCGATCTCGACCTCGATCCCGGGCTCGGCGAGGTCGGCGCGGACGTAGGCCATGCCGGCGCCGCGCTCCAGCGAGGGCGCGAAGGTGCCGCTGGTGACCTCGCCCGCCGGCTCGCCGCCAGCCAGCACCGGGTTGCCCTGGCGCGGGATCCCAGCGCCCTCGATCTCGAACGGGACCAGCTTCTCGGCGGTCCCCTCGGCGCGGGCGCGGGCGATCGCCGGCGAGCCGACGAACCCGGTCCCCTCGGCGCAGCACCAGCCGAGCCCGGCCTCGATCGGGTTGCGCTCCGGGCCGAGCTCGTTGCCGTGCAGCGGGTAACAGACCTCGAGCCGCAGGGTGTCACGGGCGCCGAGCCCGCAGGGGACGACGCCGGCGTCGAGCAGCTCGGCCCAGATCGGCGCGGCCACGTCCGGGTCGAGCAGCAGCTCGACCCCGTCCTCGCCGGTGTAGCCGGTGCCGCAGACCAGCGCCGGGCGGCCGCCGAGGCGGGCGTGGACGACCCGCATCCGCGGCGGCAGCGCGATCCCCAGCGTCCGCTCCAGGACTCGGCGCGCATGCGGACCCTGGACGGCGAGCATCGCGTAACGGTCGGCGACGTCGCGGACCGCGACGTCGTGCGCGCGGCTCCAGCGCCCGAGCCAGGCGAGGTCGGCCTCGTGGTTGGCGGCGTTGGTGACGATCAGGTAGCGATCGCCGCCGAGGCGGTAGGCGAAGAGGTCGTCGAGCACGCCACCGTCCTCGGCGCAGAGGCAGGAGTACTGGGCACCGCCGAGCTCGACCCGGGCGACGTCGTTGGAGAGCACCAGCTGCAGGAAGGCGAGCGCGCCGGGGCCCTCGACTTCGACCTCGCCCATATGGGAGACGTCGAACATCCCGGCGTGGGTGCGTACGGCCGAGTGCTCCTCGCGGATCCCCTCATACGTAACCGGCATCTCCCAGCCGGCGAAGGGAACGAGCTTCGCCTCGAGCTCGATGTGCTTCTCGTAAAGCGGCGTCCTCATCGACGCGCAGGCTATTCACCAACGAGCGCCGAAGGGAGGCCGGTCCCCCTCCCGCGGAGGCTCAAGCGCCACGGCCCGAAGCACGCCCAACGACCCAGCTGCGCGACGGTCTCCGCGGGAGGGGGACCGGCCTCCCAACGCCCTCAGTCTTTGAGAAATCCCGGCACGTCGATGTCGTCGTCGCTGACCCGCAGTTTGCGGATGTCGGTGTCGTCGGCGGAGACCCGCGGACGGCTCTCGTAGCGACGCCGCACCCGCTGCGGCGAGCGGGCCAGCAGCTCGAAGCCCTCGAAGCCGGTGGCGATCACCGTCACCCGCACCTCGTCGCGCATCGACTGGTCGACGACCGAGCCGAAGATGATGTTGGCGTTGTCGTCGGCTTCGGCCTGAACCAGCTGGGCCGCCTCGTTGACCTCGAACAGGCCGAGGTCCTCGGGGCCGGTGATGTTCAGCAGCATCCCGGTCGCGCCTTTGATCGACTCCTCGATCAGCGGCGAGGTGACCGCGGCTTTGGCGGCTTCCAGCGCCCGTTTGTCGCCCGAGGCGGAGCCGACGCCCATCAGCGCCGAGCCGGCGTCGCGCATGATCGTGCGGACGTCGGCGAAGTCGAGGTTGATCAGGCCGGGGATCGTGATCAGGTCGGTGATGCCCTGCACGCCCTGGCGGAGGATGTCGTCGGCCTGGCGGAAGGCCTCGAGGACGCTGGTCCGACGCTCGACCGCCTGCAGCAGTTTCTCGTTGGGGACGATGATCAGGGTGTCGACGTTGTTGCGCAGCTTCTCGATTCCCTCGAGCGCCTGCTGCATCCGTCGTTTGCCCTCGAACTCGAACGGTTTGGTGACCGCGCCGACGGTCAGGGCGCCGATCTCCTCCTTGGCGATCTCGGCGATCACCGGGGCCGAGCCGGTGCCCGTGCCGCCGCCCTCGCCGGCGGTGACGAAGACCATGTCGGCGCCCTTCAGCGCCTCCTTGATCTCATCGCGGCTCTCCGCCGCGGCGCCC
Source organism: Solirubrobacterales bacterium (assembly GCA_035462545.1). Classification (GTDB taxonomy): domain Bacteria; phylum Actinomycetota; class Thermoleophilia; order Solirubrobacterales; family 70-9; genus VAYN01. Next base: position 334 of record DATHUE010000160.1, on the reverse strand, counting down.
GCCCCGACCTCGGGGTTGCCGCCGGCGCCGAGGCCGCGGGTCAGCTCCTGGCCGATCGAGAGCTTGATGTCGGCGTCACAGGCCTGCAGCGCCTGCGCATCGGTGTTGACCGCGACGAACTCGACGCCGCGGATTCCCGCGTCGACCATCCGGCTGACAGCATTGGTACCGCCGCCGCCTGCTCCGACGACCTTGATCACCGCAAGGTAAGTGGATTCCATCTCCCGATTTCTCCAGCTGCCACCCTCGACCGGGCTGGCATTTGAGTTGAGCCTTTGTTCTGTCCGACGCTACAGCAATGCTTAAGGGTTCAAGCTTACGCTGCAACCTCGGA
>DATHUE010000159.1:0-4518 GCA_035462545.1 Solirubrobacterales bacterium | reverse complement strand
GCTTCAGCGGCGCGAAGCGAACGCCCTGCTCTCGCAGGGCGTTCGCGGCCGGGCCGTCCAGCGCCAGCTTGGTGGCGCCGAGCGCGGCCTGGGACTGCGCCGGCAGCACGACCGTAGCGACGGCGAGAGCCGCCGCCACGGTGCCGAGCCGCCGGATGAAGCGGGGTCGGATCAACCGATCGTTGCCGTGATCGTGATCGGTTCCAGTTCCTGACCGGCTTTGTAGAAGCTGCCGAATGGAGCCGTGCCGGCAGCCGTCAGTGCGGCGGGGACTTTGGTCCAGGTGACCGTCTTGCCGTCCGCGGACCAGGACGGAGCGACCGCACCGGGGTTGAGCGTGGCGAAGGTGGTATTCGGAGCCGAGACCGGCGCTCCGAGGTCTTCGCAGGTGCCTGGGCCGGTCGGTTTGTCGACGTTGTAGGTGAGGTCGACGACGAGGCTCGAGGCGGTGCCTTCGAGGACGACGCGGGGGTTCGCCAGCTTGATTTCCATGATGCAGTGTTTGGCCTTGGCGAAGGTGACCGCACCGCCCGCGTTCACGGAGAGCCGATCGCTGCCGCCGTAGAGACCCTTCTCGAATCCGCCGCCAATGCCCGGGAAGTTCCAGGTCGTCGCCGGGCTCATCGGCGAACCGGTCGGGGTCGCCCCTTCGGAGGGCGTGAGCGTGCCGAAGGGAGGCGCATCGGCAAATAGGACGTAGCCGCGCCAGGAGGCGAGGAAGCCCCAGTTGACGTTGCTCGAGACGAGGGCCTGGGCCGGGGCGTGGGTCGGGTTGGCCTTGGCCGAGAGCCAGGCCATGCCGACGCCCTTGTGGACCAGCGCCCGCTTCAGCCTGAGCTCGTCCCGCAGCAGGACGGCGAGCTCCTTGGTCAGGCGCAGCTTGCCGCCGATCAGCGTGGCGGTGCCCGCGGTTGCGTCGACCGCGGGGGCCGCGCCCAGCTTCAGCAGCGCCAGCTCGCCGTCCTCGCCGGTGCCGACGAGGGTTCCAGCGGCGAGGTCGAAGCGCAGGGAGCCGAAGACGACGGTCCGCTTGCCCCGCTTGAACGTGAGGGAGCCGGTGGCGTTGGTCGACGGCTTGGCCAGGTCGAGCTCGGAGATCGGCAGGGTCAGCTCGTTGCCGGTCTGGGTGGCGGGGGTCTGGGCAAGGACCCGCACTCCCTGGCCGCTCAGGGTTCTTCCCTGGTCGTGCTGGGCGAGGCGGATTGCCGCCGCTCCCTGGCCGGAAACCGCTCCGGCCGGTGCTGCCAGTGCGGCGGCGGTCGCGGCTGCTGCGGCGAGGACGCCGAACGCGGTGCCGAGCCGCTTCCTGCTGATTGCGTTCCAACTCATCTTCGGGGAGTCTCCTGTCCCTCTCGCGCGTGGGTGGCGCGCGGCTTTTCGGTGGCGGCCCTGGGTTAGGGCGCCCTAATCGAAAAATCAGACTAACAAAGTAGGAATTAAGGAGCGTGCTGCAGCTCAGGCTCTGTTCAGCCAGGCCACGTGCAGCGCCGTGCGGCCGTCCTGCTCGCTCAAACGCGCGTCGACGCCCCAGGTTGCGGCCAGCTGCTCGGCGTTGAGGACCTCGGCCGGCGGCCCGGCGGCGATCGTCCGCCCCTCGGCGACGACCACGACGCGGTCGGCGACCGCCGCCGCCAGGGCGAGGTCGTGGACTACGACGAGGCCGGTGAGGCCGTGGTCGACCAGCTCGCGCAGCAGGGTGGCGACGCCGATCGTCGCCCCGAGGTCGAGCTGGGAGGTGGGCTCGTCGGCGATCAGCACCGGCGCCTCCTGGGCGAGCCCGATCGCCACCTGGACCCGCTGCAGCTCGCCCCCGGAGAGGGTGGTGAGGGTGCGCTCGGCGAAGCGGCCGACCCCGGCGCGATCCATCGCCTCCTCGACCCCGGCGCGGTCGGCGCGGGTCAGCCGGCTCAGCGGTCGCAGATGGGCGGAGCGGCCGATCGTCACCGCTTCGCGGACGGTGACCCCGGTTGGGACCGGCATCCGCTGCGGGACGAAGGCGCGCACCTTGGCGAGGTCGCGACCGCGCATCGAGCCGAGGTCCCGCCCCGACCACCGGACGGTGCCCGCCGTCGGCTTCAGCAGTCCGGAGACCGCCCGCACCAGGGTCGACTTGCCGGCCCCGTTGGGCCCGACGATCGCCACCAGCTCCCCCTCGTGCAGGGTGAGGTCGGCCCCGTGCAGGATCTCAGTGCCACCGAGCTCCACCTGAACTCCGTGGGCTTCGAGCATCGGCGCCGTCATCAGATCGCCCTTCGGAGGAGCCACAAGAAGAGGGGGACGCCGAGCAGGACCATGAACGGGCCGACCGGCATCTCGATCGGCGCGCGCAGGGTGCGGGCGAGGGTGTCGCCGGCGGCCAGCAGGGCGGCGCCGCCGATCGCCGAGGCGGGGATGACGAAGGTGTGGCTGGAGGTGCCGCCCGCCATCCGCACGACGTGCGGCACGACCAGGCCGAGGAAGCCGAGCAGCCCGGCGATCGCCGCCGAGGCGGCGGCCAGCAGCGCCGCGGCGACGCCGGCGCCGAGCCGGATCGCCTGCGGCTTCGAGCCCAGCGAGGCGGCGACGTCGTCGCCCAGCGCCAGCCGGTCGAGCGGCCGCACCAGCGCCAGGGCGAAGAGGAAGCCGACCGCGAAGTAGGGCCAGACCGTTTCCAGCTCGCGCCAGCCGCTCGAGGTGAGGCCACCGGCGATGAAGAAGATGGCGGAGGGGGCCCGTTCGGGGAAGGCGGCGAGCAGGCCGGTGGTGCCGGCGGTGAACAGCGACAGCATCGCGATCCCGGCGAGGATCACCTTGGTGGTGCCGCCGCGGTTGCGCCCGGTCCAGGCGAAGAGGAAGACCAGCGTCGCCGCCAGCAGGCCGAAGAACAGCGCCGAGGCCGGCAGCAGGGCGATCGAGCCGGGAAAGGCGATGATCACGAGGATCGCCCCGAAGCCGGCGCCGCCGGTGACGCCGATCACGTCGGGCGAGGCGAGCGGGTTGCCGAGCGCCCCCTGGAGGACCGCCCCGGCGACGCCGAGGGCGGCGCCGACGATCAGCGCCTCGACCGTGCGCGGCAGCCGCAGCACCTCGATGATCTGTCGGTCGGAGGCGCTGCCGCCGCTGCCGAAGAGGATGTCGAGCGTGTCGGCGAGCGGGACCTTGACCGCGCCGAGGGCGAGCGAGGCGATCGTCGCCGCGGCCAGCGCGACCAACAGCGCCGCCAGGACCAGGGTCCGCCGCGCCACCCTCAGTTCTTCAGGTAGGCGCTGCGGACCTTGCGGATCGTGCGGGCGATGTCGGTGCCGGCCTGCAGCAGCGAGTTGTCAACCGAGACGTAGATGCGGCCGTTCCGGGCAGCGTTGGTGCTCGACCAGGCCGGGTTGTCCTGCAGATAGTCGGTCAGCGAGGGGATGTCGTCGGCGTTGGCGTGGGGGACGGCGATGATCACGTCTGGATTTTCGGCGACCACGACTTCGTCGGAGATCCGCTCGAAGCCGGAGTTGGAGGTGACGCCGCCGGTCAGCAGGTCGCCGCCGGCTTTGGCGACGATGTCGCCCCCCCAGCTGTTGGGCAGGAAGGTGAAGGGGGTGCGGCCGACGCCGAGGATCAGCATCACCTTCGGCCGCTTCGCGATCCCCTTGCGGGCCTTGGCGATCTGCACCCGCATCGATTTGACGAGGCCGCGGGCGTACTGCCGGCGGCCGACGATCGCGCCGATCTTGAAGGTGTCGGCGAGGGCGCCGGCGATCGAGCGCGGGTCGTGGAGGACGACGTCGATCCCCAGCTCCTCCATCGCCTGGTTGCCCTTCGCCCAGGTCTTCGAGGAGAAGACGAGGTCCGGGTCGAGGGCGGCGAGCTGCTCGAGGTTGGGGCCGTTCGGGTGCGAGAGCGGTAGCACCCGCACGTTCCTCAGCTTCGGCGAGAAGCGCTCGTTGCCGCCGAGCGTTTCCCCGATCGCGACCGGAACTTTGTTCAGCTTGGCGAGGGTGTTGGCCGCGAACGGGGTGAGGGCGACGATCCGCTTCGGCGCCTCGGCCGCGCCTGCCCCGGCGGGCAGGCAGAGGGCGAGGACGGCCAGCGCCGCCAGCAGCAGCGTGGCGCTTTTCTTCCGCATGGCGACGGAAAGGCGCCTCACGCCGGGATCCGGGTCTCGATCACGTCGTAGTTGCGGACTTCGCCGAAGTCGGCGAGCTGGCCGTTGGCGTGGCGGTGGCTCATCTTGAAGAGGTCGCCGTCGCGCCAGGCCTCGTAGTTCTCCTTCTTCTCCCAGCGGCTGAGAACGATGTACTCGCCCTCGCTGTCGCGGCGCAGGAGTTCGAAGCCGGCGTAGCCCTCGGCTTTGTGGACGTGGCTCTCACGCTGGAGGAACTGCTGCTCGAACGCCTCCGCGTTCTCCTCCTTGACGTGAACGACGTTCATCACCGTGTACAAAGCTCCGAGCTCCTTTCGGGAAAAGAATGGCCGATTAGGGTAGCCGAAGGGGGGTGGGGGCGTGGCGATGGGGATCTGCGGACGCGGCCTGGCGGCCGCTGGAGCGTC
>DATHUE010000158.1:0-3366 GCA_035462545.1 Solirubrobacterales bacterium | reverse complement strand
GCCGGCCATCGAAGGAGGATCGATGTCGAGTGCCCGCAGGGCGGCCGTCTGTGCCGCGCTTCTGATCGCTGTGCCCGCCGCTATCCCGACCGAGCTGCCGCTGCCCGCCGCGCCGACCCCAGCGTCGGCGGCGCCGGGGGGAATGGCCTCGGTGGAGCCGCCCGCTGTGCCCCAAACCGGCCCGCCGGGGAAAGCGCTGCTGGTCCGCGGCCGCGCGATCCCCCCGGTCGACGCGCCACCGGCGGTGAAACGGGCGATCCGCGCCGCCAACCGGATCCGCGCCAAGCCCTACCTCTGGGGCGGCGGCCACCGAGAGTGGGAGGCGAACGGCTACGACTGCTCGGGCGCGGTCAGCTACGCCCTGCACGGCGGCGGCCTGCTCGACACCCCGCTCGCCTCCGGCCCGCTGATGCGCTGGGAACGGCCCGGCCGCGGGCGCTGGATCAGCGTCTACGCCCACGGCGGCCACGCCTACGCGGTGATCGCCGGCCTGCGCTGGGACACCTCCGGCACCGGCGGTGCCGGGCCGCGCTGGCAACTCGACACCGCGGCGCGGTCCGGCTTCGTCGTCCGCCACCCGGCCGGCTACTGACGGCGTCGCCTCAATCGCCCGGCGACCCCCTCCAGCGTGTGCCTGACGTGGTCGGGCTCGTAAAAGACCTGGCGATGCGTGAAGCGCAGCGGCGTCAGCCCGGCTGCCGTGTGCGCCTGGTCGCGCCGGTGGTCGGCAGCCTGCTTGGCGGCGGTCCGGTGGTAGCGCAGGCTGTCAGCCTCCACCACCAGCCCGAGATCGGGCCAGTAGAAGTCAACCCGGTATCCGTTGAGATGGACCTGGGTATCGGGTGCGGGCAGCCCGGCCGCGTGGGCGATTGGCAGAAAGCGCTGCTCCAGGTGCGTGTCGGTGACGGCGTAGCCATCGCGTTCGAGCAGCCGCCGGACTTTTCCGACACCGTTTCTCCTCGGGAAGTTTCCCAGCGCATCACAAAGCCTGCCCGTACTGACGAGACCGAGCTGGCAGGCCTCGTTGACCGCCCGCTCCAGCTCGGGCTCGGACAGGCCCGGAGCGATGTCGACGATGGTCGAGATCGGGTCGGTGACAGGGATGCCGTCGACTTCTCGGCGCTCCCGGTCGCGCAGGCCGAGTCGGCGATGCATGCGCACGCCGGGACGGCGATGCGTGGTCGCCCTGGTGACGATCACGTGGGCGGGTCCGCCTTCGCCCGCCTGATTACCGGGACGGTGGATCCCCCAAAGCGCCGCCGCACTGTCGTGACTGAGCAGGGCTTCCGGCCCGGAGGCGAGCACCGCGGCCATCCAGTGCCCCCGCTCGCTGAGCTCCGGCCTCCCGACCGCGTAGACGCCGCGCATGACCGGGCGCAGGCGTCCCGTCTTCAGTCGATGACGAACTGCCTTCGGCGTCATACCGAGGTCCAGCAGCTGGCGGTGGGTGACCACCCAGTGCTGCCGTCGTGCAAGCTCCCACGCTTCCCGCGCCCTTGGCTCACGCTTTGAGGCCCCCATAGGGGCCTTAAGTCGTGAGCGACGAAAACTCTCCCCCGCGTTTCCCGCAGTTACCGACTGGGAATAGGTGCGGCATGGCGAAACAGACGAAAGCCGAGCGCAGCGCGGCGGCGAAGAAAGCGGCGGCGACGCGTAGGCAGAACGAAGCGAAGGAAGCGGCGACCGAGGCGAAACGGGAAGCGAAGAACTCCGCTGGGCAGGCCAAAGGCGCCCTCTCGGACGCAGCGGGGGCCGTTTCAGGTGCCGCCGGCGCTGTCTCCGGGGCGGCCAAGGCCGTCGCCGGCACGGCCCAGAAGGGTGCCCGGGCGGCGGTCGAGCGCGCTCACGCCGAGGTCACCCGCCGCGGCTCCAAGCGCTGATCGGTGGCGCGGGTCGCGCGTCGCCGCAGGCGAAGCAGCGGCGATGATCGCCTCGCGCTGCAAGCGCTTGCGCTGGGCCGTCCGGAACAGTCCGGCCGGCTCGATCATGTAGCCCACTCGATCCCTCCTTCCTCTCGCTTTGGGAAGGAGAGCTTTACCCCTCTGTCGCCCGGGTCAATGCTGAATGGACGAATAGATTAGCGGGCGTTAACCGCGCTCGACCCTGGTTGGGGGCGACGCCGGGTATGGCGTGCCCCTACCATTCAGCGTTCCGCAATTCGACCAGGGGACCCAGACTTCGATGACTGTCAGCACCGCGACTCAGGACTACAAGGTGGCCGACATCGGCCTCGCAGACTTCGGCCGCAAGGAGATCTCGCTCGCCGAGGTCGAGATGCCCGGCCTGATGCGGACGCGCGAGGAGTACGCCGCGCAGCAGCCGCTGAAGGGCGCCCGCATCACCGGCTCCCTGCACATGACCGTCCAGACCGCGGTTCTGATCGAGACCCTGGTCGCGCTCGGCGCCGAGGTGCGCTGGGCGAGCTGCAACATCTTCTCGACGCAGGACCACGCCGCCGCCGCGATCGCCGCGGCCGGCATCCCCGTCTTCGCCTGGAAGGGCGAGACCCTGGAGGAGTACTGGTGGTGCACCGAGCAGGCCCTGCTCTGGCCGGACGGAGAGGGCCCGAACATGATCCTCGACGACGGCGGCGACGCCACCCTGCTCGTCCACAAAGGGGTCGAGTTCGAGAAGGCCGGCGCCGTGCCGGACCCCTCGACCGCCGACTCGGAGGAGTTTCGGATCGTCCTCGAGACGCTGCAGCGCGGGATCGAGATCGACCCGCAGCGCTGGACCAAGGTCGCCGCCGAGATCAAGGGCGTGACCGAGGAGACCACCACCGGCGTCCACCGGCTCTACCAGCTGGCCGAGACCGGCGATCTGCTGTTCCCGGCGATCAACGTCAACGACTCGGTCACCAAGTCCAAGTTCGACAACCTCTACGGCTGCCGCCACTCGCTGGTCGACGGAATCAACCGCGCGACCGACGTGATGATCGGCGGCAAGGTCGCGGTGGTCTGCGGCTACGGCGACGTCGGCAAGGGCTGCGCCTCCTCGCTGCGCGGCCAGGGCGCCCGCGTGATCGTCACCGAGATCGACCCGATCTGCGCGCTGCAGGCGGCGATGGAGGGGTACGAGGTGCGGACGCTCGACGAAATCGTCGCCACCGCCGACATCTTCGTCACCGCCACCGGCAACAAGGACATCATCACCGTCGATCACATGGCGCGGATGAAGCACAACGCGATCGTCGGCAACATCGGCCACTTCGACAACGAGATCGCAGTCGCGGCGCTGGAAGAGTCAGATGCCGAGCGGATCAACATCAAGCCGCAGGTCGACGAGTGGCGCTTCCCCGACGGCCACTCGATCCTGATGCTCTCCGAAGGTCGCCTGCTCAACCTCGGCAACGCCACTGGGCACCCG
>DATHUE010000157.1:0-5550 GCA_035462545.1 Solirubrobacterales bacterium | reverse complement strand
CACAACGTGCAGCTGCGCGAAGAGGCGGTCGCCCGCGGCCTCTCGGTCTCCGAGCACGGGATCACCGAGACCGAGAGCGGCGAGGCCGAGACCTGCAAGGACATCGACCTGATCGCCACCGCCGACGAGCCGGCGGCGCTCTCCGAGCACCTCGCCGCCCACCCGCTGATCGCCGCCGCCGGCACCCCCGGACCGAACGGCCTCCGCGCCCAGACCCACACCGGGATCTCGGTCGACCTGCGGATCGTCCCGCCGACCGCCTTCGGCAACCTCCTGCAGCACTTCACCGGCTCCAAGGCCCACAACGTGCAGCTGCGCGAAGCGGCCGTCGCCGAGGGGCTCTCCGTCTCCGAGCACGGGATCACCGAGACCGAGAGCGGCGACGTCGAGCTCTGCGAGACCGAGGAGGCGGTCTACGAGCGGCTCGGCTACGCCTACGTCGAGCCGGAGCTGCGCGAGGGCCGCGGCGAGCTGAAGGCGGCGCGCGAGGGGGCGCTGCCGGAGCTGATCGGGCTGGACGACATCCGCGGCGACCTCCACTCCCACACCACCCTCTCCGACGGCCGCAACAGCCTCGAGCAGATGGCCGAGGCCGGCCGGGCGCGCGGCTACGCCTACATGGCGATCACCGACCACTCCGCCAGCCACGGCTTCGGCGACCACGTCACCGCCGAGCGCCTCTGGGAGCGGATCGACGAGGTCCGCGAGTGGAACAAGGGCCAGGGCAAGGACAGCAAGGGCTTCCGCCTGCTCTCCGGCTCGGAGATCAACATCGGCCTCGACGGCTCGCTCGACTACCCGGATGACCTGGTCGCGGCGCTGGACTGGGTGGTGGCCAGCGTCCACACCTCGTTCTCGATCTCCGGCGAGGAGATGACGGCGCGGGTCCTGGCGGCGATCGAGAACCCCGACGTCGACTGCATCGGCCACCTCACCGGCCGCCTGATCGGCCGCCGCGAGCCCTACGACATCGACGTCGAGGCGGTGGTCGAGGCGGCGGCGCGGACCGGGACGATGCTGGAGATCAACGGCAACCCCAACCGCCGCGACCTCTCCGAGCACCATGCCCGCATGGCCCGGGAAGCCGGGGTGAAGATCGTCCTCAACACCGACGCCCACGGCGTCGACACCCTCGACAGCATGGTCTACGCGGTCGCCACCGCCCGCCGCGCCTGGCTGACCGCCGCCGACGTCGCCAACACCCGCGGCTGGCGCGGGTTTCAGCAGCTGGGCAAGCGCTAGGTGCGCAGCCGGTCGCTGCGCAGGCCCGGCGCCCGCACCAGCTGGATCGGGCGCAGGGCGGAGTTGGGGACGACGTAGAACTTGGTGCCGTCGCGCTGCTCGATCGCCAGCACCGCCGCCTCGCGGCTGTGCCAGGCGAGCGAGACGAGCAGGGCGTAGCCGGCGGCGATCGCGGCGACGCCGGGGAAGAAGAGGCCGAGGATGCCGGCCGCGACCGCGGTGGCGCCGATCGGCCAGAGGCGGGCGACCGCGATCCGGGCCGGGGTCTCGCTCGGCAGGCTGGTCGCCGTGCGAGCGGCGGCGAGGGCGTCGCGGACGCCGTCGGCGGCCCGGGCCGGCCGGCCGAGGAAGAAGCCGATCGCGCAGGCTGCGAGCCACCAGGCGGCGGCGACGGTGAGGGTGGTGCCGTCGTCTTCGCGGGCGACCGCGACGGCGGTGATCGCCCCCAGCGCCGTCGCCTCGGCACCGGCGAGCAGGACGGTGATTCGCAGCAGGTCGGTATAGGGCACGCCTCAGGCCGCCAGCGCTTCGAGGATCTCCAGCCACTGCTCGGGGCCGTCGAGCGTCAGGTCCGCCTCCTCGGCCAGCTCCGCCGGTCCCTCCGGCGAGAGGATGCCGACACAGAGGGCGGTCGTCAGCTCCCCTGTCTCGGCCAGCTCGCGCAGGCGGCGGAACGCGTCGAGGTCGGTGCGGTCGTCGCCGGCGTAGACCGCGCACGCGATCCCATCGGCCGCGAGCAGCGCCGCCACCGCCGCGTCCTTGCCGCCACCGCCGACCGGTCGCAGCTCCAGCACCTTGCGGCCCCAGCGCAGCTCCAGGCCCGCCCGCCCCGCCTCGGCGGCGATTTCGTGCGCCCGTGCCTCGGCCCCCGCCTCGTCGGCCGCGCCGCGCCAGTGCAGCGCCTGGATCGGCCCCTTGTCCTCGCGCCGCAGCCCGACCGCCTCCAGGTCGGTGCCGCCGTGGCCGGCGAGGAACTCGGTCGCCTCGCCCTCGCGCCCCCGTAGCGACGGGTCGGGTCGGGGCGTCTCATCGCCGGGAAGCAGCAGCTCGAGGCCGTGGTTGCCGGCGTAGGCGATCTGCTCCAGCCCGACCAGCTGCCGCGCCTCGTCCGCCTGTCGCCCGGACACGCATCCGACCAGGGCGTAGCGCTCGCTCAGCCTCTCCAGCGCCGCGCGCGCCGCCGCCGGCACCGCTGCTTCCTCGGCCCGCTCCGCGATCGGAGCGAGGGTGCCGTCGACGTCGGTGAGGATCGCCGTCGCGCCCGGGTCGCGACGCAGCGGATCCAGCAGCGGCGTCCAGGCCCGTGCGGAGGTCTGATCTTCGCCAGGCACGGCTCTAGTATCGCCGGATGCCCTCCTCGATCGGCAGCCTGCCCTCGCCGCGGACGATCAGGCTGGCCGCGATCGGCACTCTGGCGGGGATTTTCAGCGGCCTCTTCGGGGTCGGCGGCGGCACCGTGATCGTGCCGCTGCTGATCTTCTGGTTCGGCTTCGGCGAGCGGCTGGCGACCGGGACCAGCCTTGCCGCGATCGTGATCATCGGCCTGCTCGGCGCCCTCGCCCAGGGCGGCTTCTACGGCAACGTCCATCTCGCCACCGGTCTGCTGCTCTCGATCCCGGCGGTGCTCGGCATCGTCCTCGGCACCGCGATCCAGCAGCGGATCTCCCAAAGCGCCGTCTCCGTCATCTTCGCCGTCCTGCTGATCGCGATCGCGATCGAGCTGGTGGTCTCGTGAACGAGCTGCTCGCCATCCTCCTGGCGATCGCCGGCGGTCTCACCGGCGGTCTGGTCGGCGTCGGCGGCGGCGTCCTCTTCGTCCCGGCGATGACGATCTTCCTCGGCATCGATCAGGTCGAGGCGGAGTCGACCTCGCTGCTGATGATCGTCATCGTCGCCCTCGTCGGCGCCGCCCGCCAGAACTCCTACGGCAACGTCAACCTCCGCGACGCGCTGCTGATCGGCGCCCTCTCGCCACTCGGCGTCGCGATCGGCGTCGTCGTCGCCAACGAGGTCCCGGAACGGGCGCTGAAGATCTCCTTTGCCGCCCTCGCCCTGTTCATGGCCGTGCAGCTGCTGCGCCGCGTTCGCGCTGTCGGCCGAGGCTAAGAGTTTGACAGCTTTATCCATCTTTTTCAGAACTGGATAAAGGTTGATAATCTCGTCAAAAGATGACCCGCCAGCCAGAGGACAACCCCTACACCCCCAATGCGGGTGCGCGCCCACCGCTTCTCGCTGGTCGCTCTGACGAGCTGGAGGCCTTCGAGCTACTTTTGGGTCGCCTTCGTCGTGGCTACACCGCCCAGTCGATGATCATCATCGGCCTGCGGGGGGTGGGGAAGACGGTACTGCTGGGCGAGTTCCTCAACAAGGCACGAGCGCGCGGATGGACCACCGTCGACGCCGAGATCACCAAGCACGAGGACTTTGGCCAGCGCATGGCCATGCTGGCGCGTCGCGCTCTGCTGCAGGTGGCGCCGCGTGCACGATGGAAAGAGCGGGGGCGCCGCGCGGCTCAGATCCTCCGGTCCTTTCAGGTCACCGTCAATCCCGAGGGGGAAATTGCGGCGACCCTAGGTGATGTCGATCCCCTTGAGGGGATGGCCGATTCAGGGGGCCTTGCAGAGGATCTGACCGACGTGCTCGTCGCGATCGGTGAAGCTGCGCAGGAGCAAAGCTCTGGGGTCGTCTTCCTTTTCGATGAGGTTCACTTTCTCCGTCTTCCGGAGCTGGAGGCGCTGATCGCCGCCCTCCACAAGACGGTGCAACGCAGTCTGCCGGTGACCTTCGTGGGCGCTGGTCTGCCCCAGTTGCCCGAATTGGCGGGCGAGGCAAAGTCCTACGCGGAGCGCCTCTTCAAATTTCCCCTGGTCGGAAGCCTTCCGCGGGACGAGGCTACGAAGGCCATAGTCGATCCGGCTCGCGAGAGTGGCGTCGACTTCGAGCCCGGGGCGGTTGAGGAGATCGTTGCCTACTCGGAGGGCTACCCGTACTTCCTGCAGGAGTACGGGTCGATCGTCTGGGACATGGGTAAAGAAACGACCATCACCCATAGGGATGTCGAGGAGGCGCGGGATCTGGTCGAGGCGAAGCTCGACGGGAGCTTCTTCCGGGTCCGTGCCGAGCGCACGACCGACCTCGAGCTTCAGTACCTGCGGGCGATGGCGGAGCTTGGCTCGAAGCCTCAGCAGGCACGCGATGTAGCCAAGCTGCTCAACCGCACCTCCGAGCAACTCGGACCTACCCGGGCTCGCCTGATCGATAAGGGTTTGCTCTATACGCCTGGTTTCGGTCTGGCGGCTTTCACGGTGCCCCAGTTCGATCGATACATGCGCCGCGCCCACAAACTGGTCGTTCCTCCGGTTCAGCGGCGACGCAAGCAGTAGCCAGCCAGCGCGCCAGTCCCCATCGTCTACGCTCAGAGGGTGGAGTCACTGAGCTGGGAAGGCGATCTGCCCCACCTGCGCTCGCCGGTCATGGTCTGCGCGTTCCGCGGCTGGAACGATGCCGCCGCCGCGGCGTCGACGGCGCTGGCGACCGTCGCCAACACGCTCGACGCCGAGCTGGTCGCCCGGATCGACCCCGAGGAGTACTTCGACTTCCAGTCGACGCGGCCGACGATCAGCCTCGTCGAGGGCCAGACCCGCCGCATCGACTGGCCCGAGAACAACCTCGTCGCGGTCCGGGTCCCGGCCGCCGATCGCGACCTCGTCCTGCTCGACGGCACCGAGCCGAACCTGCGCTGGCGCACCTTCTCGGAGACCGTCGCCACCGCGGCCGACGCGCTCGGGGTGGAGATGGTGATCACGCTCGGCTCGCTGATCGCCGAGGTCGCCCACACCCTGCCGGTGCCGATCACCGGCCTCGCCTCCGACCCCGACCTGGTCGAGGAGCTCGAACTGGAGCGCTCCAGCTACGAGGGCCCGACCGGGATCGTCGGCGTCGTCCACGACGTCTGCGGCCGCACCGGGATCAGCTCCGCCTCGCTCTGGGCGGCGGTCCCGCACTACGTCGCCGCCGTCCCCAACCCGAAGGCGGCGCTGGCCTTGCTGCGGCGGCTCGAGGGCCTGACCGGGATCGCGGTCGAGGCCGGCGAGCTGGAGGAGGAGACCGAGGCCTACGAGGAGCAGATCGGCCGCGCCGTCGCCGCCAACCCTGAGATCGAGGAGCTGGTGGCGCGGATCGAGGCCGAACAGGCCGAGCTGCTCGGGGTCGACGGGGAGGATCTGCCGTCCGCCGACACGATCGCGCGGGAGTTCCAGCGGTTCCTGCGGCAGCAGGGCTCCTGAAGCTGGGAGACGCGGAAGGGTG
>DATHUE010000156.1:0-29912 GCA_035462545.1 Solirubrobacterales bacterium | reverse complement strand
CTCTACCCACCCCCTCTCTAGACTCGCTCACATGCCGTTCCCCGCAACCCGCCTGCGCCGCCTGCGCCGCACGGAGGCCCTGCGCGGGCTCGTCCGCGAGACGGAGCTGTCCCCGCGCCAGCTGATCCAGCCACTGTTCGTGGTCGCCGGCGAGAACGTCCGCGAAGAGATCCCGTCGATGCCCGGCATCGAGCGCTTCTCGATCTCCGGCCTGGTCGAGGAGGCCGGCGAGGTTGCCGCGGCCGGGATCGGCACCGTGCTGCTGTTCGGGGTGCCCGCCGCCAAGGACGAGACCGGCTCCGGCGCCTACGACGACGAGGGGATCGTGCAGATGGCGGTGCGGGCGCTGAAGGAGCAGCTGCCGGAGCTGACCGTGATCACCGACGTCTGCCTCTGCGCCTATACCTCGCACGGCCACTGCGGCTTCCTCCGCGATGGCGAGGTCGACAACGACATCTCGGTCGAGCTGCTGGCTAAGACGGCTATCTCCCACGCCGAGGCCGGCGCCGACGCGGTCGCCCCCAGCGACATGATGGACGGCCGGGTCGGCTCGATCCGCTTCCAGCTCGACGAGGAGGGCCACCCGAACACCCCGATCGTCGCCTACAGCGCCAAGTTCTCCTCGGCCTTCTACGGCCCCTTCCGCGACGCCGCCGAGTCGTCGCCCGCGCGGGGGGACCGCCGCGGCTACCAGCTCGACCCCGCCAACGCCGACGAGGCGGTGCGCGAGGCGCTGCTCGACCTCGAGGAGGGAGCCGACGTGCTGATGGTCAAGCCCGCCGTCCCCTATCTCGACGTGGTGCGGCGGGTCAAGGACGAGACCGGCGCCCCGGTCGCCGCCTACCACGTCTCCGGCGAGTACTCGATGCTGAAGGCCGCCGCCGCCAACGGCTGGCTCGACGAGCGCACGACGGTGCTGGAGACGCTCACCTCGATCCGCCGCGCCGGCGCCGACGCGATCGTCACCTACTACGCGAAGGAGGCGGCGCCGTGGCTGGGGTGAGGGCCGCGCAGCCGAAGATCCGCAGCCGCCGCGGCGGTGCCGCGATCCCGCTCGACGAGGCCGACAGGCGGCTGATGAACCTGCTGCAGTCGAGCTTCCCTCTCGACCCCCAGCCGTTTGCCCGGATCGCGGTCGAGGCAGGCCTATCCCTCGAGGAGACGCTCGCCCGCACGCGCCGCCTGCTGGAGGGTCGCATCATCCGCGAGATCACCCCGATCTTCGACACCCGCGCCCTCGGCTACGAGTCGATGCTGGTCGCCGCCAAGGTCGACCCCGAGAACCCGCAGCGGGCAGCCTCGGCCGTCAACGCCCACCCCGGTGTCTCCCACAACTATCTGCGCACCCACGAGTTCAACCTCTGGTTCACGATTGCCACCCCGCCGGACTCCGAGCTCGGTCTGCCGGGAACGCTGGCGGCGCTGATGCGCGAGACCGGCGCCAGCTCGATGCGGCAGTTGCCGACCCTGACCCTGTTCAAGATCAACATGAACCTGGAGATGGAGAAGGGCACCGACGCGCTGGCCGCCAGCGTCGCGGCGGCCCCGCCGCGGGAGTTGGAGGCCCAGCCCTACGACGAGGGAGACGTCGCCCTGATCCGTGCCCTGCAGGGACCGATGGCGGCGGTCGAGCGGCCCTACGACGCCGCCGCGGCCGAGCTCGGGATCGAGACCGAGCTGCTGCTGGCACGGCTGCGGGGACTGACCGAGCGCAAGATCCTGCGCCGCGTCGCCGCGATCCTCTACCACCGCCGCGCCGGTTTCTCGGCCAACGGGATGGGGGTCTGGAAGGTGCCCGAGGAGGAGGTGCTGGAGACGGGCGCGCGGATGGCCTCCTTCCGCGGCGTCTCGCACTGCTACCAGCGGCCGACCTACGAGGACTGGCCGTACAGCGTCTTCACGATGGCCCACGGCCGCTCCAAGCAGGAGTGCGACGCGATCCTCGACGCGATCGCCGCCGAGTGCGGAATCGGCGACGCTGACCGCGCAACGCTCTACTCCTCGACCGAGTACAAGAAGGTCCGCCTGCACTACTTCACCGACGACTACCGGCGCTGGGAGGAAGAGCATTCCCAGCTCTGAGGAGCTCTTCGCCAGAGCCCAGCAGGTTCTCCCCGGCGGCGTCAACTCTCCCGTGCGGGCGATGCGCCAGATCGGCCGCGAGCCGGTCTTCGCCGCCCGCGGCGAGGGGTGTGAGCTGGTCGACGCCGGGGGCAACCGCTACCTCGACTGGGTCGGTTCCTGGGGGCCCCTGATCCTCGGCCACGCCGAGCCCTCGGTCGTCGCCGCGGTCGAGGAGGCAGCGCGGCGCGGGACCAGCTTCGGCGCCGCCACCGCCGCCGAGGTCGAGCTGGCCGAGGAGGTCGCCGCCCGCGTCCCCACGGTCGAGATGCTGCGAATGACCAGCTCCGGCACCGAGGCGGCAATGGGAGCGGTGCGGCTGGCCCGGGCGCTGACCGGACGCGAGGTCGTGGTCAAGTTCGCCGGCGCCTACCACGGTCACTCCGACGGGCTGCTCGCCGACGCCGGCTCGGGCCTGGCGACGCTTGGCGTGCCCGCCAGCCCAGGGGTGACCGCAGCGCAGGCGGCGGCGACCGTGGTGGTGCCGTGGAACGATCGCGAGGCGGTTGCGCGAGCGCTCGCGGAGCATCAGGTGGCGGCGCTGCTGGCAGAGCCGGTCGCGGCCAACATGGGAGTGGTCCCTCCCTCCGAGGGCTTTCTCGAGTTCCTCCGCGAGGCGACCCGCGAGGCGGGTGCGCTGCTGGTCTTCGACGAGGTGATCACCGGCTTCCGCCTCGCCCGCGGTGGTGCCCAGGAGCTGTACGGCATCGAGCCGGACCTGACCGTGCTCGGCAAGGTCCTCGGCGGCGGTCTTCCCGCAGCCGCGTTCGGGGGCCCGCGCGAAGCGATGGAGCGGGTCGCCCCGGCTGGCGACGTCTACCAGGCCGGCACCCTCTCCGGCAATCCGCTGGCGACTGCCGCTGGGCTCGCGACCCTGCACCAGCTCGACGCGGCCGCCTACGACCGTCTCACCGATCTCACCGACCGGCTCACCGCCGGCTTCTCCGGTCTCGCCGCCGCGCGGCCGCTGCAGGTCGTCTCGGTGCCCGGTCTCCTCACCCTCTTCTTCAGCCCCGACCCCGTCCGCAACTTCGACGACGCGCGCAGCTGCGACCTCGGCGCGCACGCCCGCTTCTGCCGCGCCCTGCTCGACCGCGGCGTCTACCCGCCCCCATCCCAGTTCGAGGCCTGGTTCGTCTCCCTCGCCCATGACGAGGCGAGCGTCGACCGCACCGTGGAAGCAGCCGCCGAGGCGCTCGAGGAGGCGCTGCGGTGAACGCCCTCGACGAGCTCGCCGCGGCCCTGCGCGAGGAGGATTCGCCGCTTTCGACCCACTTGGTCGATGCCGCCCCGGGCGGCGCGACCGACGGCGAGTACGCGCTGCTGTTCGAGTCGATCCGCGAGGGATACCTGCTCCACTACGAGCAGTCCCGCCTGCTGGCCGGGCACGACGACGATCTCGCCCTGCTCGCCGGCGACTACCTGTACGCACTCGGCCTCGCCCGTCTCTCTGCTTATGGGGACGACCAGGCGGTGGCCCTGCTGGCCGACCTGATCGGCGAGTGCGCTCGGCTCCACGCCGAGGGGCGGGGTGAGGAGGCGCCTTTGTTGTGGGAGCGAGCGGCCGAGGAGCTCGGACTGTCCAGTGTGAGCTAGGTGAACTTCGACGAGTTGACCAGGCAGTGCTTGAAGCCAAAGCCGAGCACGGTGCTGTTGGCGACGTTGGCGTTATTGACGAGCTGCGACTGGATCGCGACGACGCGCTGCTTCTTTCCTTCTCGCAGCGCCTTGCTGATCTTGCGCAGTAGTCCCGCGCCGGTGTCGAGCTTCTTCAGCCACTTCGTCAACTTGGCGCTGTCTTCACCGGGCTGCTGCAGGCCGCGGAGGTTGGTCACGGTCCTTTCGTAAGCAGCTGCCGCCCGGCTGAACTGCCCGGCTGCAGCCTTCAGCTTGTCGTTCCTGATCTTCCGCTCGACACCCTTGAGGATGCTTTCGATTGCCCGCGTGTTCTTCTTGCAGAGCGGCTCAGCTTGAGCTACGTAGCTTTCGCGAGTCTGAGTCGGGGTCAGTGCCAGCGCAGCCGCAGCGAGCAGGCTTGCGCTGAGCAGCGCCGCAGCAGAGGCGCCGGTCATCCGTCCGGCTCTACGCTTGAAGTCCTGCATTGGCCCCTCCTCCTAGATCTGAGAACCCTGGACCACTCCCTTGGCCAGTGCACGGGAGATGGTAGCGGGATGCGGTCACGTGCCGGCCAGGTCGCCGAGGCAATAGACTGCGAGATCCTGACGCGAACCGATTAAGTGGCTGACGACGCGGACAAGATGAACGGGGCCGATACGGCTCCCAAGCAGGAGCGGGCAAAGCCCGACCCTCCGGGCTACTTTGAGGGCGAGTCGATGACCCGCCGCAAGGTCTTCACCGTGGCCTCGCAGGGCCTCGGCGGCCTCGCTGCGGCGGCGATCGTGCTGCCGGCGGTCGGCTTTGCCGTGGCGCCGATCTTCCATCGCGGCAAGGAGCGCTGGGAGGCGGTCGGCCCGGTCGGGGATTTCATCGAGGACACCTACCGCCAGGTCGTCTTCACCGAGACCGAGGGAATCGGCGACGCCGGCAAGACCACCGCTTACGTGCGCAAAAGCTCGCCCGACCTCGACGAGGAGCCGGGCCAGTTCATCGCCGTCTCCAACCGCTGCGTCCACCTCGGCTGCCCGGTCCGCTTCGTCGAGGCCGCCGGCAACTTCATCTGCCCCTGCCACGGCGGCGTCTACGACTTCCAGGGCAAGCGGATCGGCGGCCCGCCGGTGCGGCCGCTCGACCAGTTCCAGACCCGCATCCGCAACGGCCAGGTCGAGGTGGGTCCCCGCTACAGCGTCACCTCGCAGATGGAGCCGGTGCGCGCCCGCGACCCCGGGGAGTTCACCGGCGGGATCTGGGAGTACCTCTACCCGCCGCGGCCCTCTACCTTCCCACCGCCCTGATGCCGAAACTGCCCGTCCCCAAGATCCCCGACTCGATCGTTCCGGCGCCGCTGCGCAAACCGGCGAAGCCGGGTGCCGCCGGCACCGCCAAGAACCAGGCGCCCGCCAACCTCAAGGACACCCCGCCGGAGCCGAAGACGCACGTCGAACGTCTCGCCGGCCAGGCCAAAGAGGCCCCCGTCGACGTCCTCGCCTGGGTCGACCAGCGCACCGGCGGCGCCGGCTTCCTCACCGGGATGCTGTTCCGCAAGGTGCCGAAGGGGACCAACTGGTTCTACACGCTCGGCTCGGCCACCCTCTTCGCCTTCGTCGTCCAGGCCGTCACCGGTGTCTTCCTGGCGATGTTCTACACGCCCTCGGCGACCGAGGCCTACGCGTCGATCGCCCGCATCAACAACGACGTCTTCCTTGGCGCTCTCGTCCACGGGATGCACAAATGGGGCGCCAGCGTGATGGTGATCCTGATCTTCCTGCACATGGGCCGCACCTTCTTCTTCGGGGCCTACAAGTACCCGCGCGAGCTCAACTGGGTGATCGGCGTGGTGCTGCTGATCCTGACGATGACGATGGCCTTCACCGGCTACCTGCTGCCCTTCGACCAGCGCTCCTTCTGGGCCTCGATCGTCGGCATCAACATCAACGGCACCGGCCCCGTGATCGGCCCGTACCTGAGCGACTTCCTCCGCGCCGGGCCTGAGCTCGGGGCGACCACCTTGGCCCGCTTCTACGCGATCCACATGCTGCTCGTGCCGGGCGCGATCATCGCCTTGATCGGCGCCCATATGTACCTGGTGGTCAAGCTCGGGACCACGGCGCCGCCGTGGGTCAAAGCCGAGAAGCCGAAGGTCGCCGCCCCGGTCGCCCAGCTCGACGCCGGCGCCGAGGGCAACGGCGCCTCCCCCGGCAACGGAGCCAAGCCCCTATGAAGCCGGCCGACAAGCAGAAGTACCTGGAGGAGTACGAGCTTCTGAAGAAGAAGGGGAAGCCGTTCTTCCCCTACGCGGTGATGAAGGACTCGGTGATGGCGTTGATCGTCGTCGTCGTGATCATCGCGATGTCGGTGATCCTCGGCGCCGAGCAGGGCCCGAAGGCCGACCCGACCTCGACCACCTACGTGCCGCGCCCCGAGTGGTACTTCTTCTTCCTCTTCGAGCTCCTGCGCGTGATCAAACCGCCGGAGCTGGTCCCGATCGCGACGATCGGGATCCCGACCATCTGCATGGTCCTCCTCTTGCTGCTGCCGTTTTACGATCGTGGCCCGGAGCGCCGCCCGGAGCGCCGCCCGATTGCCACCACGGCCGGCTGCCTGACGATCGTCGCGATGGCCTACCTCACCTATCTCGGCGCGGTCGGCGGCTCGCCGACCGAGGTCGAGATGGAGGTGGCGCCGCGCTACGAGGCCGGCAAGGAGGTCGTGGCCTCGGCCGGCTGCCTTGCCTGCCACAAGCTCGGTGAGAACGGCAACCATGGCCCCGGGCCCGACCTGACCCACATCGCCCGGCAGATCCCTCGTGCGGCGATCCTGCGCTCGGTCGAAATCGGGCCGGGTATCATGCCCTCCTTCCGCGACTTGCCGCCGAAAAAGCTGGATGAGTTGGCGGATTTCCTCTCTTCGCTCGACTGAGTCGGATGTCGGGATCCCCGCGCACGTCTGGCGGCGGCGGACGCGGCGCGTGGCGGCGTCCTCGGTAGTCTGAATAGCGCTGCTATTCAGACTCCCTGCGTCCTTGCCACGCTTGGTCCGGCGCTCGCCAGCCGCACACATGGATCCCGACATCCGACCTCAGCCTCCGCGGCCGTCCCGGCCATCGCAACAGCCGTCCCGGCCAGCCCGCGGTTCGGCCGAGTTCAGCGAGCAGGTCAACCGCATGTTCGACCGGGTCGCCGGGAACTACGACGTGCTCAACTCGGTGATGACTGCGGGGCTGCACCATCGCTGGCGGGAACGGGCCGCCGACCGGGCGGAACTGGCGCCCGGAGACTCGGCGCTCGACGTCTGCTGCGGCACCGGCGATCTGGCGCTCGAGCTCTCGCGCCGGGTCAGCCCCGGAGGGCGTGTGATCGGCTGCGACTTCTCGGAGCCGATGCTCGACCTGGCTCGGGACAAGGCGGCCGAGCGGGGCATCGAGGGCGTCCGCTTCGAGTGGGCCGACGCCCTCCAGCTTCCCTACGACGGCGAGCGCTTCGACGCGCTCACGGTCGGCTTCGGGGTCCGTAATCTCGCCGACCTCGACCGCGGCCTGCGGGAGATGGCAAGGGTGCTGAAGCCCGGTGGCCGCTGCGTCGTGCTCGAGATCACCCAGCCGACCCGGCCGCCGCTCTCGCACTTCTACTCGCTCTGGTTCGACCGGATCGCGCCCTTGCTGGGTCGCTTCTCCGACGACCCCGAGGCTTACTCCTACCTACCGGAATCGGTCCGCAGCTTCCCCAGTCCCCGTGGTCTTGCCGAGAAGATGGACTCCGCCGGCTTCGAGCAAATCCGTTACACGGTGCTGGCCGGCGGGATCATCGCGATCCACAGCGGCCAGCGCAGGTGACCCGACACACCTCCGTGCCACCGCCGGTGACGGCGGTCCTCGACGCCTCGAGTCGCTGGCTGCCGCTGCGCCTGGGAGAGGTCGAGGAACAACTGCGCAAGGTGGTGGCCGACCACGGCGAGGTCCTGGGCGGAGACGCCGCCGCCACCCTGGAAGCCGGGGGGAAGCGGATGCGGCCGATGCTGGTCCTGCTCTGCGCCGGCGAGCGGGGCGGCGATCGCGCAGTTCGTGCCGCCGCCGCGGTCGAGCTCGTCCACATGGCGACGCTGGTCCACGACGACGTGCTCGACCGAGCGCCGCTACGGCGCGGCCTGCCGACCGTCGTCGCCAGCTCCGGCCGCGACCGGGCAGTGGCCACCGGCGACCTGCTCTTCTCGCGCGCCTTCGCGCTGCTCGCCGAGGCTGGGGATTCGACAGCGGTAACCCTGCTCGCCGAGGCTTCGGTGGCCCTCGCGCGCGGGGAGCTGATGCAGCGCCAGGACGCTTTCGATGCGGGCCTCGCCGAGGAGCGCTACCTCGAGCGCTGCCGCCTGAAGACCGCGAGCCTGTTCGAATGCGCCTGCCTGCTCGGCAGCGCCGACGAGCGGCTGCGGGGGTTCGGCGCCGACATCGGCCTCGCATTTCAGTTGCTCGACGACGTCCTCGACGTGGCGGGCCCGCCGGAGCGAACCGGCAAGGCGCGCGGCACCGACCTGCTTGACGGGACCGTCACCCTGCCGCTGATCGAGGCGGCTGAGATCGACCCGGGGATTCGTGCCGTCGAGCTGCGAGAGCTGGAGCCGGAGAGTGCGGTTGCCCTCTGCGATCGAATCGCCGCGACGGGAGCGCTGGACGAGGTGCGGTCGCGGGCGCTGCAGCTTGTCGAGAGCTCGAAGCGGCAGCTTGCTGAGCGGGGGCTGGAGGCCGAGCAGCGACAGCTGCTCGAGCTGGTCGCCGACGGCGTCGTGCAGCGCTACGCCTGAGCCCGGCGGCGGGCGCCGAAGTCGTCGGCGCCGATCAGGTCGGCGTTGAGCGCGATGACGAAGGCGTCGGTCATCTGCGTCATGTTGGCGTGCTCGAGCGCTTTCAACTCGTCGGCGAGCTCGTGGGCGCCGAGGTCGAGCTGCTCGTCGAAGTCGTCGATCTCGCGCTCGCCGTGCACTGCCTCGCAACGCCACTCGCACTCCGGGCAGCGGCGCCAGATCCGCCAGCTGGTGCGATCCGAGGTCTGTTCCCAGCAGGTCGGCTGCACCAGGCAGGAGCCGCAGCTGGGGCAGACGTGCAGCCCCTTCGCTCCTCGTGTCCGGTTGTCAGCCGAATCCCTCATCCCTTGCTTATCGAACCCGATTCAACGCCACTTGATCCGCCCCTTCGCAAAAAAAACGTGACAAACCCCACTAACAGGTATTCGACCGGACCGTAAACGCTTAGCGCCTGTGCCGATCCGGCCGGCTCGGCACACCGTTACCATTGCTTCGATGCCAGGAAACATCGGACCCCTCGAGATCGGAATCGTCCTCATCATCGCCCTGCTGGTCTTCGGGCCGAAACGGCTGCCGGAGCTGGGCCGCTCGCTGGGCAAGGGCATCCGCGAGTTCAAAGGCTCGATCGGCGGCCACGACGACGATGACGACGAGGTGAAGAAGATCGAGGCCTCCGAGGCAACGGCGACGGGCAGCCCGCAGGCCGATCCCCGGGTCGGCTCCGACGAGCGCAGCTGAGGGCCGCAAGCTTGGCCCGCCGCGTCAAGGCGGTCGCGCATGAAGATCGCCTCACTATCGTCGAGCATCTCGACGAGCTGCGCGCACGGCTGATCGTCTGCATCGCCGTCTTCGTCGTCGCCCTCGGGCTCTGTCTCTGGCAGAACCATCTGCTGCTGGAGATCGCCGGCGGGCCGCTTCCCGACGACCACGACCAGCTGATCACCTTCGGCGTCACCGAGCCCTTCACCACGACGCTCACGGTCAGCATCTACGGGGCCCTGGTCCTGGCGCTGCCGATCCTCATCTACCAGCTGTATGCCTACGTGCTGCCCGCCTTCAGCAGAGCCGAGCGGCGGCTGGTCCTGCCGATCCTCCTCGCCTTCCCGTTCCTCTTCCTCGCCGGCCTCGCCTTCGCCTACTTCATCGTCATGCCCGCCGCGCTGAACTTCCTGCTCGGTTTCAACGAGGGCCAGTTCAACACCCAGGTCCGAGCCCGCGACTACTACGGTTTCTTCGCCTTGACCGAGATCGCCTGCGGGATCCTGTTCCAGCTGCCGCTGGCGATTCTCGCCCTGACCAGGCTCGGCATCGTCGAGGTCGAGCAGCTCAGCACCAACCGCCGCTATGCCTACCTGGCGATCGCCGTCCTAGCGGCGATGCTGCCGGGAGTGGACCCGATCTCGATGTTGATCGAGATGGTTCCGCTGCTTGTTCTGTACGAGTTGAGTATCTTGCTCGCGCGGGCCTTCGGGCGCCCGCGCGAGTCGGGAGGAACGGCCGAGCCCTCTACCCAGGAGTAGTTCGAGCGATGGCGCAGAAGAAGAACGAGCAAGAGCACCAGATGCTGTTCGACATCCGTGGGCGGCGCAAGAACGTCGTCCGGGTCGTCTACGCGGTTCTTGCCCTGCTGATGGGCCTCAGCCTCTTCCTCGTCGTCGGGCCCAACGTCGGGGGCATCTTCGACAGTGAAACCACCTCCGGGGAGGAAACGGCGCAGCGGTTCGAAGACCGGGCCGAGGCGATCGAGCTGAAGCTGAAAAAAGATCCCGAGAACCCCGACCTCCTGCTGGCGCTGACCAGGCAGCGAATATACGCGGGCAACGCCCTCGCCGTGATAAACCCGGAAACCGGTGCCGTGCAGCAGACCACCGACTCGCGGCTGCAACTCCAGCAGGCCAGCAACGCCTGGACCGAATATCTGGAGGCGACCGACGATCCCAGCCCCGCCGGTGCCCAGCTAACCGCTCCGATGCTGTTCAGCCTCGCCGAAACCGGCACCAGCGTGGCCGAAATCGAAGCCAACGTCGCGGCGGCGGCAGAAGCGCAGGAGATCGTCGCAAGAGCCCGGCCCAGCCTCGGAACCCTGAGTACCCTGGCGATCTACAGCCTCTTCACCTTCGACTACCCGAAGGCGAAGAAAGTCGAGGAGGAAGCGCGCGGATACGCGAACTCCAAGTTCGAGCGGGAAAACCTGGAAAACCAGCTCGAGGAAACCGAGAAACGCGCCAGGGAAGTGGAAAAGAGCTTCGTCGAATTCGAAAAAGCGACCAAAGGACAGGGCAAAGAAAGCCTCGAAAGCCCGCTCGGCGGTCTCTCCGGCTCACTCGGTCCGTAGGTGGGGGGAAGGCGGCGAGAGTTACGCCGCCGCGATGGGCCGTGTTGGGCTCGAACCAACGACCTTGAGATTAAGAGTCTCCTGCTCTACCAACTGAGCTAACGGCCCCGGGCCGGCAAGTATAGGAAGCCGCGCCTCTCGGCGGGGTCGGCCCCCTACCTCTGGGTGCAGGCCTTTTCGACGGCGCCGTCTATAACGGTGCCGTCGGCGAAGCTGAAGCGCCCGTGGGTGCGAAGGACGCCGCCGGCGCAGCGCGCGGAGGTGTAGCTGCGCTGTTTGCCGCCGGCGCTGAAGCGCCGCCCGACGTCGACCCCGATGTAGCTGATCGCTCCCAGGCCGGCATCGACCGAGGGCAGGTCGAGTACGACGCGGTAACGGAAGGCACCGCGCCGGCGCTCGATCGGCGCCACGATCGCGTAACTGCGGGCGAAGGGGAAGGGAACCCGCGCGTGGACGATGAGGGTTGGGCCGCCGTTACGTGCCGGACCGTTGAAAAGACTGAGCGGGATGTTGGCCGGCGCCACCAGTTCCCCGAGCCCGACACTGGCCCGGATCCGCCCGGTTCCAACCCGCGCCGCCGCGCACAGACGCCGTGCTTGCCGCGGTCCGGCCGCTGCGACCCGGGCCGGGTCGCAGGTCGGGAGCCCGGCAACGTCGAGACGGCCGTCGCGGTCGAAGTCGACGATGACCTGTCGCAGCGGCGGCGGAACGCTGCCGTCCTTGGTCCGGACGCTGGCCCAGCCGCGAAACACGGTCGGCGCGAACTGCCGCTGCGGCAGAGTGCGCGGCTGAAAGCCGCCGTCGGCACGCAGGACGAGGTTGCCGGTTTCGACCAGCGCCGGGTCGGCCGCGGCGCCGGCGGTGAACAGCGCCGCGGCGATCAGACTGGCGGCGAGACCGGCCCTCAGTCGGCGACCCGGCATGCCTGCACCAGCGTCCCGTTCGTGAAGCCGCCGTCGGTGAAGTGAACGGTTCCGTAAACCTGCAGCCTGCTGCCCTGGCAGTAGGCGTTGAGGAATCCAACCGTCCTGCCGCCGCGCTTGCGGGTGGCGCCGACGGTCGCTTCGCTCAGCGTCGCCGCGCCGTAGCCGGCGGCGATCTCGGGCATCTCGATCTCGGCCCGGTAGCCGTAGCGACCAGCGCTGACCTTCGCGATCACGATCGGGGTCAGCAGCGCTTTCGGCTCCGGAAACTTCTCGTAGGCGTGAACGAGCATCGTCGGCTTCCCCCCGGTGGGGGGTGCGTTGAAGAAAACCAGCGGCGAGCTGATCCTGAACGGTGCCTGACCGGGCGGCGTTACGACCGCTTTGGCGGTGCCTTCGCCGACGATCGCCTTGCGACAGACCGCCCGCGCCCGGGCGGTCGTCTTGCCGGAGAGCTTCGCCGCCGTGCAGCGCGGCCAGCCGCGCGGATCGATCGCTCCATGCTTGTCGAACTGAAGGACCAGTTTCTCCAAGGCCGTCGGCGTCGAGCCGTCGCGGGTGGAGACTTTGACCACGCTGGTCACCTCGACCGGCGCGCCGCCCCTGGCCGGGAGGCGGGAGGGCGAGATCGTGGCGCTGGTGTCGACGAAGAGCTCCCCGACCTGGAGATGGAGGGAGGCTCCGTTGGCGCCGATCGCGGTCACTGCCAGGGTCGCGACGACCCCCAACAGGAGCAGCGTCCTCTTCATTTGGGTTGGCAAGGTTTGAACAGCGTCCCTTCCAGCTTGGTGCCGTCTTTGTACTCGAACTTGCCTTTGGCCTGGAGCCTTCCGTCCGGGCACCCGGCGTTGGCGTAGCTCAGCGTCTTCCCCTTGAACTTCCATGTCTTGCCGACCTTGATCCGGCCGTAGGTTGGGGTTCCGTAGCCGTTGACCAGCTTCGGAATCTCGGCTACCACCTTGAACCCGTAACGGCCGTCGTTGACGCGCTGGACCTCGATCGGGATCAGCACCGTTGAAGGGCCGCCGACGGTCAGGTAGGCATGCGCCCACACGGTCGGGTTGCCGTGCTTAGGCGGGCCGTTGAAGATCGTGATCGGAGAAGAGGCGGGGATCGGGGCCTGTTCGGGGAAATTGACGACACCAGAGCCGAAGCCGGTCCCGACGATCGAGTCGGCGCAGTTCCTGCGCGCGGTCTCCGTGTCGGTCGCTTCCAGCAGCCGTCTCTTGCAGACCGCCAGGCCGCGCGTCTCGACTTCCCCGTTCTTGTCGAACCAGAGGGTGAGCGTCTCCAGCACGGGGGGCTTGCTGCCGTCGACGGTCTTCAGCTTGCCGTAGCCGTGGAAGCGAATCGGCGCGTATCCCTCCCTGGGAAGGGCGGTCGGAGTGAAGCCGCCGTCGGTGATGACGACGATGTTGCCGGCGCGAAGTTCGAGCGCCTTCGCCACGCCGCCGCCGACCGCAAGCACAACCGCGGCGACCAGGAGCATTCTTAACAAAGACTTCGGCAACCGTTCTCTTCCCTCCCGTCCCCCTTCACGCCAAACTACCACGCGTGCCAAGGGGGATAAGCAGGGGGCATTCGAAGTCCGAGCGTTCCTCGGCTGCCGAGCGGCGACCTCCGGCGATGCTCCGCCACCCGCGCCGGGTGTTGGCGCTCGCGGCGCTGCTGCTTGCCGTGCTCGCCGTAGTCGGCCTCGACGTCGAGGGCAAGCTGAGGCCGACCTCGCTCAGCGTTCCGGGCACCGAGTCCCAGCGCGGTGGAGAGCTGCTGCGCGAGCACTTCGGCGAATCGGCCCCCTTCGCGATCCTGCTCGAGGGCCCTCCGGCGGCCCTCGAACGTCAGGGCCCGCGCCTGGTGCGCGCCCTGCGGCTGGACCCGAAGGTGACGACGCTCTCACCCTGGGACATCGGCTCGGTCGAGCAGTTGCGGCCCCGCCCCGACCGAGCCCTGGTGCTGGCCGACTTCCACGTCGGCATCGACGAAGCGGTCGACGAGGTCGTGCCGCGGCTCGAACGGACTCTCGATCGGCAGATCCAGCCACCCGTGGAGGCGACCCAGACCGGTTACGCGAGCATCTCGCGGGCGATCCAGGAGGAGTCGATCGCGGCCAGCGAGCGCGGCGAGCTGATCGCCCTGCCGATCCTGCTGATCGTCCTCCTGCTCGTCTTCCGCTCACCGGTCGCGGCGGCGATCCCGCTCGCCTTCGGAGCGATCACGGTGATCTCCTCGCGCGGGATTCTCTACTTGGCAGCCGACTGGTTCGCCGTCGATGCATTCGCCCTCACGGTCTGCACGATGATGGGCCTGGCGCTGGGAGTGGACTACGCGCTGCTGATGGTCTCCCGCTTCCGCGAGGAGCTGGCAGGCGGCGCCGATCCGCTCGCCGCCGCCTGGACCACGCGCCGCGCCGCGGGGCGCACCGTCGCCTTCGCGGGCAGCACCCTGCTGCTCTCGATGATCGTCGCCCTGTTCATCGTGCCGGGGTCGCTGCTCGCCTCCCTCGCCGGGACCTTGGCGATGGTCGTGGTTCTCAGCGTGCTGGTCGCCGCCGTCGCCGGGCCCGCCCTGCTGACCCTGCTCGGGCCCAACGTCGACCGTTGGCGCATCGGCCCGGCCCCGGGAGAGGGGCGGTCGCGTTTGATGACGCTGGTTGGGGCAGCCCTGAAGCGACCACTGGTCGCGTCCGCCCTGATCGGCGCTGTGGTCCTGGTGTTGGCGGCGCCGGCGCTGGGCCTGAAGACGGGTCCGCCCAGCCCAGCCCAGCTAGCCGAGGACGCTCCGGCCCGGCTCGACGCGGAACGGATCCAGCGCGCCGTCAGCCCGGGTTACGAAGCCCCGTTCCAGATCGTCGCCGTCAGCGACGAAGGAGCGATCACCGACAGCAAGGACCTGGCGGCGCTGTCGCGCTGGCAGCGCCGCGTAGCCGCTCTGCCTGGGGTGCAGGTCGTGATCGGCCCGGGCCAGATCGCCAAGCGCGTCGATCCCCTGCGCGATCTCGGCAACGCAGTGCTCAGCTCCGAAGGGGAAATCGGGCCGGTCAAACAGCTCGGCAAACTCGGCCGCAACCTGGCGCGGGCGGCCGGCGGGGTCGGGGAGCTGCGCACCGGCCTCTCGGAAGCAAGCGACGGCGCCGGCCTCTTGGCGCTGGGATCCGATCGAGCGGCAGAGGGCGGCGAGATGATCGCCACCGGCCTGAGCCGGGCGTTGAACGGAAGCCAGCGGGCGGTCGGTGCTCTCGACCGCTTCGCCGAGGGCAGCAGGCAGCTTTCCGATGCGCTCGGGGACGCGACCCTGGGGGCTCTCAACCTCAAATTCGGCGCCCAGGCGGTGGGCGGGTCCAACCTGCGCTTCAACGGCCTGCGCCGCTCGCGCAAGCTGGAAAAGGACCTGGCCCGCGAGGCGGGCACGACGCTGCCGAAGCTGGTGGCGCCGGCGAAAGACGCCGATGAGCAGTTGAAAGCAGCCCTGGCGCAGCTGCAGGCGATGACGACCGGGCAGGCGGACCCGACCTATGGCCCGGCGCTGGAGGCCGTGCGCCGGGCCAGCGCCGCGGTGAGCGGCGTCGACCCTGGCACCGGAGCCCCCTACGCACCGGAATACGCCGGTCTGCCCGTCGAGCTGGAAGCCCTGGAAGGCCGCCTGGAGGAAGACGCCGCCGAAGCACGCCAGGTCACCTTCTGGTTGCGCTCGACGATCATCAACGCCGGCAAGATCGCCACCGCCGCCAGCAAATTGCACGCAGGCCTGGTCAAGATCCAGAGCGGCAGCGAAAAACTCGCCGACGGCGCTGAGCTGCTGGCAAAGGAATCCAGGGCGCTCGAAGACGGTCTCGCCCGACTCGGCGGCGGCGCCGCGGCTTTGGTCGGCGGCATCGAGCGCCTCGGCGAGGGAGCGGCGGCGCTGGAAGAGAACCTCGCCGCCGGGTTCTCCGAATCCGAGCCGCTGCAGTCCGGCCTCCTCCGCGCCAGCGTCCAGGTCCTGTCCGGCAAGGCGCGGATCAAACGCCAGGCCGGCCGCGTGCGCCGGCAGACCCCCGGGATCTTCAACTCCGGTTACTTCGTCCTCTCCGCTCTCGACGGAGCGCCGCCGCGCACCCGTGAAGCAACTTCGCGGGTGATCGACCTCGACCACGGCGGCCAGGCGGCGGCCGTCCAGGTGATCTCCCGCTACAGCTTCAACACGCCTGGCTCGATCGCCCTGAACGAGAAGCTGAACGATGCGGCGGCGGCGCTCGAACGCGAGTCCGGCCTGCGCACCGGGGTCGCCGGCGGCGCCGCCCAGCTCAACGACTACAGCGACGTCACCCGCGCCAGCATCCCCTGGGTAGTGGCGGCGATCACCCTCGTCACCTTCCTCGTCCTCGTCCTCGTCCTGCGGGCGATCCCGCTGGCGGCGATCGCGGTTCTGCTCAACCTCGCCACCGTTGGCGTCGCCTTCGGAATCCTGACCCTGCTCTTCGAGGTGCCGGAGAGCTGGCCGTTGGGCGGCAACGAGTACGTCGACGCGGTCGGGGCGACGATGATCTTCGGCGTCGTCTTCGGGCTCTCGATCGACTACGCCGTCTTCCTCTTGGTGCGGATGCGGGAGCACTACGACCGCGAGGGCGACAACGCCGCCGCGATCGACTTCGGCCTGGAGAAGACGGCGCGGGTGATCACCGGCGCGGCGGCGATCATGATGGCTGTCTTCGTCGCTTTCGCCGGCGCCCCGATCGCGACCGTCAGCCAGCTCGGGGTCGGCCTCACCGTCGCCGTCCTGCTCGACGCGACCGTGGTCCGGATCGTCCTGCTGCCGGCACTGATGCTGCTGATCGGCGACCGTGTCTGGTGGTTCCCCCGCCGCCTCGAGCGCGTGGTTCCCAAGCTCAACGTCTGAACCGGGAGTCTCCTAGCGCGTTGATTTCCAGTTAAGCGCTGCTCAGCACGCCTCTAGTCGGGTGATTGCTCGGATACGATTCGGCGCGCCCGTTCCACCGGGTCGGAGGCCGGGGAACGATGCGTGACGACCCGTGGCTGCCAATTCCTTAGGCGAGGAGAAAAGCTCGGCTACGAGCCGGGGGGTCTCCCGCGCCCGAATTGCGGCGATTGCGGCCCTCGCGGTGGCGGTCATCGCCCTCGCCTATGTCTTCTTCAGCAACGGCAACGGCCACGAATACAAGTTGCTGTTCCAGAACGGCGGCCAGCTCGTGCCCGACAACGAGGTCCTGATCGGCGGTTCGTCGGTGGGGTCGGTCGAGAGCCTCTCGCTCACCGACGACAACCTCGCCGAAGTCAAGGTCTCGGTCGACCAGGAGCTGCACGAGGGCACGACGGCGATCATCCGCGCCACCTCTCTGTCCGGCGTCGCCAACCACTACGTCTCGATCAGCCCCGGTCCGAACAGCGAACCCGCTTTGGAGAACGGCGCCACGCTCGGGCTCGGCTCGACCACCACCCCGGTCGACATCGACCAGTTCTTCAACACCTTCCCGCCGTCGGTGCGAAAGGGCCTCAGCGACTTCATCAAGGGCAACGCCCAGATCTACGCCGGCTCCGGCGAGGAGGCCAACGAGGCCTTCAAGTACTTCGGGCCGGCTCTCAACCGGACCGACGCCTTCTTCGGCGAGCTGACCTCCGACCAGCGCCTGTTCGAGAACTTCATCGTCAGTTCCAGCAAGCTCTCGACGACTCTCGCCGAGCGCGGCGACGATCTCTCCAGCGCGATCTCCAACGCCAGCACCGCCTTCGGCGCGATCGCCGCCCAGAACCGCAACTTCGACCTCGACCTACGGCGCCTGCCGCCGGTCCTGCGCCAGAGCAACACCACCTTCGTCAACCTGCGGGCCGCTCTCGACGACCTCGAACCGCTGCTGCAGACGGCGAAGCCGGCGACCAGAGACCTCGCCCCGTTCCTCGCCGAACTGCGCCCGGTGAT
This sequence comes from Solirubrobacterales bacterium, assembly GCA_035462545.1. Classification (GTDB taxonomy): domain Bacteria; phylum Actinomycetota; class Thermoleophilia; order Solirubrobacterales; family 70-9; genus VAYN01. The sequence continues at coordinate 12,206 of DATHUE010000156.1, read as the reverse complement.
CTCCAAACTGACGCCGTTCATGCGCGATCTCCGCCTCACCGTCCGCAAGCCGGGCAAAGCCAACGACGCCGGCGAACTGCTCTCCTACCTGCCGGCCGACCAGCGCCTGGCCTCCCGAGCCTTCCCCCACTCCGAAGACGCGATCGCGGACTTCCTCCCCAACCTCGCCTTCGCTCGCGCCTACACCCCGGATATCTTCAACGGCTTCGGCAAGGTCGGCCAGGTCACCGGCTATTACGACGGCAACGGCCACTACGCCCGCGTCGCCCTCGCCGCCCAGAACGTCTTCAACTACAACTCCGCCAGCACCGAACTGGAACCGATCCCGCCCAGCGACCAGTACGACGCCTTCGGCACCTCCTCCACGGGTAAACGGCGCTGCCCGGGCGGCGCCACCCAGCCCGCCGGCGATGGCTCCAGCCCCTTCGTCAATCCCCCGATCGACGGCGGCGTCAGTTCTTCGGAGTGCAACCCGAACGACGTGCCCCCCGGACCATGATCAAGCGACTGCTGATAGCCGGCCTGCTGGTTGCCGCCGTGGTCGCGGTGATCCTGGTGGTGAGCGGCGACGACGAGGGCAGCGATGGCTACAAGGTGCGCGCCGTATTCGACAGCGGCGGCTTCATGGTCACCGGCGAGGAAGTCCGCGTCGCCGGTGCCACCGTCGGCACGATCGACGCGGTCGATGTCTCGCTGCCGGGAGAGACCGTCGCCTACCGCGACGGCGAGCCGGTCGAAAACCCCGGCAAGGCGATCATCGTGATGGAGATCGAAGACGAAGGCTTCCGGGACTTCCGCGTCGACGGCGGTTGCCACATCCGCCCGCAGTCGCTGATCGGCGAGAAGTTCGTCGACTGCCGCCCGACCCTGCCGCGGGCGCCGGGCTCGCCGCCGCCGCCGGAGCTGAAACAGCTTCCCGATGACCAGCCGGGCGCCGGCCAGTACCTGCTGCCGCTGGGGAGCAATACGGCAAGCGTCGACCCCGACCTGATCAACAACATCCAGCGACTGCCGGAAGCGCAGCGGTTCCGGCTGATCCTCAACGAACTCGGGGCCGGTTTCGCCGCCCGCGGCGCCGACATCGAAGAAGTGGTGAAACGGGCGAACCCGGTGCTCCGCGACACCGACCGACTGTTCGCGATTCTCTCCCGCCAGCGCGACGAACTGGCTCAGCTGGCCAGCGACTCCGACGAAATCCTCGAGCCCTTCGCGCGGGAGCGCCAGCACGTCGCCGGCTTCTTCTCCAACTCGGGAGCCGCCGCCGAAGCCAGCGCCGAATTCGGCGAGGACGTCGAAGCCTCGTTCGCCAAATTCCCCCGCTTCCTGCGTGAGTTCCGGGCGACGATGCGCGACCTCAAAGGCTTCTCCGATGCGGCTGCGCCGGTCTTCGAAGACCTCGGCACCGCGGCCCCGTCGCTGACCGATGCGACCCGCACCCTCGCCCCGTTCTCGGAGGCCTCGACCGTGGCGCTGAAGAGCCTCGGTGCCACCGGCGAGGTCGCCGGCCCGATCCTCGCCCAGACCGACCCGATCGCGAAGAAGTCGCGCGATCTCGCCAAGAGCGGCGTCCAGCCAACCCGCGATCTCGCCGATCTCTTCGTCAGCCTCGAGCAGACCAAAGGCTGGGACGGCCTGGTCGAGCTGATCTACAACACCGCCGCGACGACCAACGGCTTCGATCGCTATGGCCACTTCACCCGCAGCCTGGTCACCCTCAGCAACTGCACCGACTACATCGCCGGCGCCGGCTCGTCGGGATGTGCCTCGCGCTTCACCGGACCCTTCGCGGCTGAATCGGCGACCACCAGCATCGCCGCGCTCTCCCGCTTGATCGAAGAGCAGGAAGAAGCGACCCAGCTCGGTCTCTCCGCCGAGGCACTGGGCGGAGGCCCCGCCACCGGCCTCGGCGAAGCCGAGGATGCCGAGGAAGCGCTGGGGGAAGCCGAAGCCGGGATCTCCTCCAACGAAGGCACCGCCGGCACCGAACCGTTGATCGACTATCTACTGGGGCCATGAGGAACCGCAGCGGCATAGGCGGAGTGGCGAGCAGCCCGATTCTGGTCGGAGCGGTGACGGTGCTGGTCGTGATCGTCGCCGTCTTCCTCGCCTACAACGCCAACAACGGTCTGCCCTTCGTCTCCACCTACAACCTCAAGGCGCTGGTGCCCAACGCCGACGCTCTGGTCAAAAACAACGAGATCCGGATCGGCGGAGTTCGCGTCGGCATCGTCCGCGGCGTCAAGCCGGTGCAGCTCGGCGACGGCCGCCTCGCCGCCGAGCTCGACCTGCGGTTCGACAAGAACGTCGAGCCACTGCCCGATAACTCGACGATCATGATCCGGCCAAAGTCGGCACTGGGGCTCAAATACCTGCAGGTCACCCCCGGCGACTCCAAGGAGGGCTTCGAGCCCGACGAAACGATCCCGCTGAGCGCCGCGCGACCGGAACCGATCGACATCGACGAGTTCTTCGACATGTTCAATGAGCCGACCCGGGAAGCGATCAAACGCAACCAGGCCGGCTTCGGCACGGCGCTTGCGGGGCGGGGCCCTGGCCTCAACGAAGCCTTCGGCGTACTCCGCGACCTGGTCGTCCATGCGCAGCCGGCGGTGCGGGTGATCGCCGCCCCGAGCAGCGACTTCGACGGCTTCTGGCGCGCCCTCGAGGCCCTCTCGGCGACCGTCGCGCCGGTTGCCGAGCAGCAGGCGAGCATGTTCGTGGCGCTCGACGAAACCTTCGCGGCCTTTGCCCGCGTCTCCCGTCCTTACATCCAGGAAACGATCGTCAAGGGTCCGCCGACGCTCGACCTCGCCAACGAGAACCTGCCCGTGTTCAGGCCCTTCCTGCGCAGCTCCGAGCGCTTCTTCACGGCGCTGAAGCCCGGCGCGAAGGCGCTGGCCGAGACCTCGCCGACGATCGCCGCCGCCCTCCGCGCCGGCGTCCCGGTCCTCAACGCCTCGCCGGTCTTCAACAACCAGCTCGTCCCGACGGCGGAGGCGCTGCTTGCCTTCCAGCAGTCGCCGGGTGTCTTCAACGGCCTCAACCTGTTGATCGACACCAACAACACCCTCGGTCCGGCGGTGCGGTTCATCGCTCCATCGCAGACCTTCTGCAACTACGCGACGATCGCGATCAGGAACCTCTCCAACGCCAGCGAAGAAAGCAACGGCCTCGGCAACTGGCTCAACGTGATCTCCTTCGAGCCGCCGGCGCCCGGCGAACCAAATGCGGAGAGCGGTCCCTCCTCGGCACCTGCCAGCGGCCCAGGCAAAAACCACTTGCACTACAACCCCTATCCCAACACCGCCGCTCCCGGCCAGCCCGCCGAACGCTGCGAAGCAGGAAACGAGCGCTTCGTGGCAGGTAAGACGGTGATCGGCGAAGCGCCCGTGTACAAGGGCGGCAAGATCACCTTCGGTCAGCAGAACGGGGAAGACGAATGAGCCGCCTGCCCGAGCGCGACATCCGTCAGGGCGCCGCCCATGGTCGCTTCCGCTGGCGGCCCAGCAACACCCTGATCGCGATCGTCTTCATCCTGATCTTCACGATCGGCCCCTACCTCGCCTTCACCAAACACATCCCCTTCACCGGGTACGGCTACGAGCTGAAGGCGACCTTCTCCAACTCCGCCAACATCGCCGTCAACTCGCCGGTGCGGATCGCCGGCGTCAACGTCGGCCGGGTCATCTCCAGCGAGCGCGACGGCGACAACACCACCGTTCGCTTCACCGTCGAAGCGGCGGGCCGCCCGATTCACGACGACGCCTTCGCCGAGGTCAAACCGCGGATCTTCCTCGAGGGCAACTTCTTCCTCGACCTCGACCCGGGCAGCCCCAGCGCCGCGGAGATGGACAGCGGCGAAACGATCCCGGTCAGCCGCACCTCCACCGCCGTCCAGCTCGACGAAGTCCTGACGGCGCTGCAGTCGCCGGTTCGAGCCGATCTCAGCCGCCTTCTCGAAAGCTACGGGACGGCGCTGACCAATGAGCCGACGGCCGCGGAAGACAAGACGCAGGTGCCGGAGATCCAGGGACGCACCGGCGCCGAATCTCTCAACGACGCCTTCGTCTACGGTGGCGACGCCGGCCGCTATGCCTCGCAGGTCACCAATGCCTTCCTCGGTACCTCGCCCGGCGACCTCTCGCGCCTTGTCGCCGGCGCCGGCCGCACCTTCGCCGCCTTTGCCGCCCAGGAAGAGGACCTGCAGGGCCTGGTCGTCAACTTCAACGTCTTCACCGGTGCCCTGGCGACGCAGTCGACCAGCCTGACCAGCACGATCCAGCTGCTCGCTCCCTTCCTGAAGACGACCCGCACCTCGCTGGTCGCCCTCAACAAAGCGCTGCCGCCGCTGCGCACCTACGCGATCGAGTTCGAGCCCGCGGTCGCCGAGCTGCCCGGCCTGATCGCCGCCTCGAAACCATGGCTGAAGCAGGCGCGGCCACTGCTCTCCGGCCGTGAGGCCGGCGGCACCGCGAAGCTGCTGCGCAAACTGACCCCCGGCTTTGCGGACGCCGCCCAGGCCGGCAAGGAAGTGACCCTGCCGCAGATCAACCAGCTCAGCCTCTGCACGACCGAGGTGATGGTGCCGACCGGTGACCAGACGATCAATGACCAGTTCAGCACCGGCGGCCCCAACTACCGCGAGTTCTTCTTCTACCTCGCCAACTTCGCCGGCCAGAGCCAGAACTTCGACGGCAACGGGCCCTACCTCCGCGCCCAGGCCGGCGGCGGCAACGTGCTGGTCGTGCAGGACAACCCCAACGGCAACCTCGCCAACGAGAAACAGGACTTCGCCCACGCCAACGAACCGGCGCTCGGCACCCAGCCCCAGCTCGGTGGCCGGCCGCCGCTGCGCTCGGACGTCCGTTGCTACACCAACCCGGTTCCCGACGTCAACGCCGGCCTCGGCCAGGTCGGCGCCCCCTCCCCCGTGGCGGTGACCAAATGAGCACCGAGCGCGAACCCGGCGTCAGCCGCTGGACCCATTTCCGCGCCTGGCTCTCGCGCCAGGCTCGCGGACGGCGCAAGGACACGATCGCGATCTTCGTCCTGGCGATCGCCGGCATCGTGATGATGCTGGCGATCTTCACCCAGCAGAAAGCCTCGCTGCCGGCTTGGCTGCCCGTGGTCGGCGAAGAATTCGAACACATCACGGCTGAGTTCTCGACCGCGCAAGCGGTCACGCCGGGGCAGGGACAGGCGGTCGACATCGCCGGGATTCAGGTCGGCAAGGTCACCTCGGTGGACCTCGAGGACGGTCACGCAGTGGTCGGGATGGACATCGAGCCGAAGTACATGGAGCTGATCCACCCCAACGCGACGCTGCTGCTGCGGCCGAAAACGAACCTCAACGACATGATCGTCGAGATCGACCCGGGCAGCGGCCGCATGCCGGTCGAGGATGGCGCTCACTTCACGCTGAAGCAGACCGAACCGAACGTCAACTTCGACGCCTTCCTCGCGACCCTCGACGCCGACACGCAGAAATACCTGCAACTGCTGGTCGCCGGGGGCGCCCAGGGGATCGGCGGCCGGGGCAAGCAGCTCGGCAACGCCCTGCGCCGCTTCGGGCCGTTCGTTCACTACGTGGCCAAGCTCAACAAACCGATCGCCGAACGGCGCCAGGCGCTGGCCCGGGTGATTCACAACTTCAGCCTGCTGACGACCGAACTCGCTCGTCACGACTCGGACATCCGCCGCTTCGTCACCTCTTCCGAAGCCGCGCTCGGCGACTTCGCCAACCAGCAGGCCTCGATTCAGGAGATGCTGCGCGAGTTCCCGGCCACGCTCCGCGTCGGCACCGAAGCGATGGAGAGCTCCGAACGGTTCTCGCGGGTCTCGGCGCCGGCCTTGACCGCGCTGATCCCGCAGGCGCAGGCCTCGGTCCCGGCCTTCCGCGCGACCGAGCGCTTCTTCGAGCAGACCACGGCTCCGATCCGCGACCAGATCCGCCCCTTCACCCGGGAAATCCGGCCGGTGATGACCCACACGGCGGAAGCGGCGAGGCCGTTCGGCAAGACCGTTAGGAATTTCGGCAACGCCCTCGGCGGCTTCAACTCCTTCCTCAACACGCTCGCCTACAAACCCAAGGACAAAGAGAGCTACCTCTTCTACCTGCCCTGGGTGAACCACAACCTCAACGCGACCTTCGGGCTGCAGGATGCGGGCGGGCCGATCCTGCGGGGAGTCATCTTCATCTCCTGCAACGGGGCCCGCCTCGGCGTCGACGGGCTCGCCGGCGGCAAACCGTACCTGCGGACCCTGATCCAGCTCGCCCGTATCCCGGCCTCGCGCGAACTGCCGGAAATCCCGGGCGTGAAACAGGAAGGCACCACGATCGAAGGCTGCGGACCAAACACCGAATGAGCAAGCAAGCCCCCAGCCCCACCCAGCTCCTCGTGATCGTCGGCTTCGCGCTGTCCTGCTTCGCGATCCTGCTCTTCCTCTGGGTCACCTTCGGCGGCCCGACCCCGTTCCGGGCGAAGTCCTACGAAATCAAGGTCCCGTTCAAAGAGGCGACGCAGCTGGCCGAACAGTCCGACGTCCGCATCTCCGGCGTCAACGTCGGCAAAGTCCGCAGCATCGATCTCTCTCCCAATGGCGAGGAAGCGCTGGCCTCGATCAACATCGACAACCAGTACGCGCCTTTGCCGGAAGGCTCCCGCGCGATCCTTCGCACCAAAACCCTGCTCGGCGAGACCTACGTCGAACTCACTCCTGGGCCGGGCGACGGGCCCGAGCTCGCCGACGGCGGCACCCTGCCGGTGGCCAACGTCGCCCAGTCGGTTCAGCTCGACGAGATCTTCCGCACCTTCGACCCCGAAACCCGCGCCGCTTTCCAAACCTGGATGCAGGACGCGGCTATCGGGATCGGCGGTCGCGGCGGCGACCTCTCTTACGCGATCGGCGAGTTCGAACCGACCTTCCGCAGCTTCGATCGGCTGTTCCGGGTGCTGGACACGCAGCGGGTCGCGGTCGGCCAGCTGTTCCGCAACGGCGCGATCACCTTCGACGCCCTGCGCGGTCGCGAAGGACAGCTTGCCGAGCTGATCCAGAACTCGAACCAGGTGTTCACGACGACGGCACGGCGCAACCGCGACATCGAAGCCCTGTTCAAGGCGTTCCCCACCTTCCTCGACGAGTCGCAGCTGACCCTGGAGCGGCTGCGCAGCTTCTCGGTCGAGGCGACGCCGGTGATGCAGCAGCTGGTCCCGGCCGCCGAACAGCTCTCGCCGACGTTCATCGCCTTCTCGAAGCTGGCGCCGGAGGCGAAGGGCTTCTTCGAAGGCTTCGCGCCGGTGATCGCCCGCGCTCCCGAGGCCTTCCCGGCGTTGCGGAAACTGTTCCGCGACGAATTCCCGCCGCTGCTGCGGGCACTGGACCCCTTCCTGCGCAACCTCAACCCGATCCTCACCGGGCTCAACTTCTACAAGCACGAGGTCACCTCGCTGTTCGGCAACCTCGCCGCGGCGACCAACGCGATCCTGCCGACCGTCAACGAGCGCGGCGAAAAGAACCACTACCTGCGCGTGATGGGGCCGCTCAACCCGGGCTCGGTCTCGACCTACGCAGAGCGCGTCCTCGGCGAACGCAGCAGCGCCTACAGCCCGCCGCTGTGGGCCAGCGGGCTGGCCTCCGGGCTGCCCAGCTTCGACGCTCGCCAGTGCACCTCCGGCGCCAACGTCACCCTCAACCCCGCCTCGGCGGAAAGCGAAGTCTTCAAAGAACGGACGCGGACGTTCCAGGAAAACAACGACCGCAAGGCGGCTGAGCTGGAAGCCGAAGGGCGGCCGGCGACGAGGCGCAACGAAGCGCAGGAATTCTTCAACCGCCTGAAGAGCTACGCCTTCGCCGAACAGACCAGCTCCGCCGCCCTCCCGGCACCGAACTGCACCCAGCAGGCGCCGTTCGACCCGATCGGCCGCGACGGGGCGCCGAAGATCTACCAGCAGACCTTCGAACAGGCCGGGACGCCGTAGCTCGAAACTGCGGTGCGCGATGCGATCCGGGGTGGGTAGGCCCGGCTCACTCGCTTGCTCGCTGGAAGGGTTGCCCCGTCCGAGGACCGCTTCGGGCGAGAAGCTGACACGTTCGGAAGGTCCCCCACCCGGGATCGCAAAGCCAGCGAGCGGCGAGCTACGGCCTGCGGTCGCCTTCCTTTGTGTTGTGGCGTGAAGCTCGCGCGGTGGGCGGGGTACCTGCGATCCGAGGGCTGCGTCGAGGATGGGCCGGGGGAGGCCCTCCGAACGTGTCAGCTTCTCGCCCGGGACGGCTTCACGGACGGCCACCCCCGCTTCGGCGAGCAAGCGAGTGAGGTGGGCCTCCCCCGGCCCATCCGTGTCCCCCCGTTGCGCGGGTTTCCCTTACCCGAGGAATCCGGGCAACAGAAAGGGCGGCCCGGAGGCCGCCCTTTCGATGCTGCTTCGTGCCTCTAGCGAGGCTCGACCTGCTCCCGGCTTAGCCCTTGCCGACGCAGGGACGGACGATCTCGGCCGTCGCTTTGGTTCCGTCGCGGAAGACCGCGGTGCCCTTGGCCTGCAGCTTGCCGTCGGGGCATTTCGCGGTGAGGATGTGGTACGCCTTGCCTTTGTACTTCGGGCTCTTCTCGACCAGCAGGTCGAAGTGAGTCGGCGAGCCGTAGCCACCGGCGATCACCGGCACCGAGGCGACCGATTTGATGCCGTAGCGACCGTTCTTGCGCTTCTTCACCTTCACCGTGGTGACGACCGCAGCCGGGGTCGGGACGGTGATGTAGGCGTGGACGTAGAGGGTGGTGGTGCCGCCCTTGACGCCGCCGTTGAACAGCAGCAGCGGGCTCTTCACGTCGATCGGCCGCTGTTCGGGGAATTCGATCTCGATGTCGGTCTGGCCTTCACCGAGGATCGCATTGCCACAGACCGCGGTGGCAGCCTTGGTGTCGCGCGACTGCAGCTGTGAGCCCTTGCAGACTGGGAAGCCCTTGACGTTGATGGCGCCGTTCTTGTCGGTTTCGACGACGACTTCCTTCAGCGCCGGCGGATGGGTGCCGTCGACGGTTTTGATGTCGCCTTCGACCGAAAGCGCGATCGGAGCCATCTTGGTCTTCGGAAGCGCCTTCGGCTTGAAGCCGCCGTTGAAGGTCAGTTCGAGGTTGCCGGCTCGTACTTTGACTGGCTTCTCCGCCTGGGCGAAGCTGGCTACGCTCAGCGCAACCAAGGCGCCCAGCGTGAGGATTAACGTCCCGTACTTACGCATGTCCCTATATCTCTCCTTTGCCGGCCTGCCCGTCCAGAGCCCTAGCCGTCGAAAACGTTCTTGGCAGGGGAATACTCTGTCCCCGAGTTGGCCAAACTTACCAACATTCAGCTATCCGTAAACCCGCTCGCGAGAGGAAAAGAGCGCTTGACGGCCTCAGGAATCCGCTGCGGCGAGTCGAACGCGCTCGCGTTCGGCGGCTGCCCGCTCGGGCCCGAGGAAGGGCAGGGCGATCCAGAACATCAGGTCCGGCAGCCGGCTCGGCAGCCGCGCGGTCGCTCCGTGCAGGATCTCGCTGTAGAGCAGCTCGTTGATGCCGCCGGCCAGCGACAGCGAGGTTATGCCCGGTAGCTCGACCGCCGTCTCCGAGCGGCCGGCCTCGAGAAAGCCCGTGAACTGGCGCAGCGCCGCGTCGCGCCGGGCCAGGGCCTTCGGCCCCGCCGCCAGCACCTCGACGATCGCGAAGCGGGCCTCGTCCGGGTGCTCGGCCAAATGCCGCAGCAACGCCCCCAGGCCGTGGGCGACCCGCTCGGCCCACGGCGCGCCTGGCTTCGACTCGAAGCCGCCGGCGGTGTCGCTGAGCAAGTTGCCGAGCAGCACGTCGTAGGCGGCGAGGAAACAGTCCTCCTTGCTGTCGAACAGCTCGTAGAAGGTCTTGCGGGAGACCCCCGCCACCCCGATCACGTCGACCACCCGGGTGTCGGGATAGCCGCGCTCGGAGACGACTTCGATCATCGCCTGGTGGATGCGGTTGCGTTGGGATTTGGTCACCGTCTCCCTCGGCAAGCCGTGTCTGCCCCGCGGCAGTCGCTCGCTCAGATTAGGAGCACTTCTACCGGAGGCCACCCCGAGACTTTAGCTCAGCTCTCGATCCAGACGACCTGGTCGCGGTCGGGGCCGACCCCGACCAGCCGCACCGGAACTCCGACGAACTCGGCGATGAAGCGGAGGTAGTCGCGTGCCGCCTGCGGCAGGTCCGACTCCTCGCGGCAGCTCTCGATCTCGACGTCGAACCCGGGCAGCTCCTCGTACTCTGGCTCGGCCGAGTGCAGGATCGACTGGTGGTAGGGGAAGGTGTCGAGAACGGCGCCCTCCTTGGAGCGATAGCGAACCGCGACCCGCAGCGGCCCGATCCCGCTCAGCACGTCGAGCTTGGTGATCGCCAGCGAGTCGAGCCGGTTCAGCCGCGCGGCATAGCGCAGCGCGACCAGGTCCATCCAGCCGCAGCGCCGCCTTCGCCCGGTCGTCGTCCCGAACTCGCGGCCGCGCTCCAGCATGTACTCGCCGGCCTCGTCGTCGAGCTCGGTCGGGAAGGGCCCGGCGCCGACCCGGGTCGCGTAGGCCTTGGCGATGCCCCAGACCTCGTCGATGTCGCCGGGCCCGACTCCGGCCCCGACCGTGGCCGCGCCGGCAATCGGGTTGGAGGAGGTGACGAACGGATAGGTGCCGTGGTCGAGGTCGAGCAGGGTCGCCTGGGCGCCCTCGAAGATCACCGTCTCTCCCGCGTCGAGCGTCTCCCAGCAGAGCCTCGCCGTGTCGGCGATGTGGGGCTCGAGTCGGTGGCCGAAGCTGATGTGTTCCTCGACCATCGCGTGCAGGTCGAGCCGCGGGTCCGGCACGGCTCCGGAGTCCTCGTCTGTGACTTTGCCGGCGTCCTCGCTGACTTCCTTGCGCAGCTTGCGCCGCTGCACGGAGAGCTCGCGCAGCGCCTGCTGCTTCGGCTCCAGCGCCGCCCGGATCTTGGTCCGCAGGATCTTCTCGTCGAGCAGGTCCTGGACCCGGATCCCCAGCCGCAGCGCCTTGTCGGCGTAGCAGGGCCCGATCCCACGGCGCGTGGTGCCGATCGAGAGCTTGCCCAGCTTCGTCTCGCCCGCCGTGTCGAGCAGCACGTGGTAGGGCATGATCAGGTGGGCGTTGGCGGAGATGCGGAGGTTGGAGACGCTGATCCGCTGCCGTTTCAACCCGTCGATCTCGCCGAGCAGGATGCGTGGGTCGAGCACGACCCCGTTGCCGATCACGCAGGTCTTGTCGGCGTGCAGGATCCCGGAGGGGATCAGGTGGAACTTGAACTCCTCGCCGTCGCGGACGATCGTGTGGCCGGCGTTGTTGCCGCCCTGGAAGCGGACGATCATTGCTGCCCGCTCCGCGAGCAGATCGGTGATCTTCCCCTTCCCCTCGTCGCCCCACTGGGCACCGACTATGACCACGCCAGGCATGAGCGCTGGATTGTGACGATGAGACTCTCGGAGCGCAGTGCGCAAGGCGTTGGCAGGTTGTGGCAGAGAAATGACTTTGTGCGCGCCATACGTGAGAAGTTGATTGGCATCATCGGCCGATGTCGCGCACTCTCGATTCTCGTAGTGCATATCGCGCTACTCTGTCGCCAGTGTCTCCGGTACCTAAACCCCTGTCTTTGAGGCTCGGTCAAGCTGGAGTCCGCGCCCTCGAGGATCTAGCCCGTATTCGAGGGATAACTCGCGCCGAGGCAGCGAGACAGGCGATAGAAGAGACGTCCGAGCGGGAACGACAGCGCGCTGGTCTTGCCGCGGAAGCCCGACGACTGATGAGTGATCCTGCCTACGTAAAAGAGGCGCGAGAGGTAGCTGAGTTGATGGAGGAACTCAGTGGTCCGGGGTGACGTTCACGAGATCGCTCTACCACGACGCCGTGGGCGAGTTCAGCAAGGCCGTCGCTATGCCGTGATCGTCCAGGCGGATGCTCTGCTTGGACTCTCGACCGTCGCCATATGCCCGACCTCGCGGTCGGCTCCGCCAGCACGATTTCATCCCGAGATCGAGTTAGGAGGGGAGCGAACCCAGGTACTGTGCGAGATGATCGGAGCCGTCGACGCCGGTCGGCTCGGCGAGCAGGTAGCGCACCTGTCCGGCAGTGAGATCGCCGCGGTAGACGAAGCGATCGAGTTGGTGCTCGACTTGCCCTAGCCCGTCGCGCGCGCTTCGACCCGCCGGTCG
>DATHUE010000155.1:0-3066 GCA_035462545.1 Solirubrobacterales bacterium | reverse complement strand
TTCGCCGCCTTGCCGAGCGCCCGCCTGGCGGCGCCGGCGGCGCCGCCGCGACGCTGGCGCCGGTCGCCCGCCGCCGCCAGCGCCAGCTCTGCGGCTCCCGCCGCCAGCCCGCTCAGCAGCGGCCAGGCGACGTAGTCCTTGACGACCTGGCTCTTCGCCTTCTCGGCGATCCCGGCCAGCTCCCGCTTCAGCTGCGCCTTCGACTTCTCACCCTTGCGGATCGCCTCGAAGTCGAGGTCGTGGACCGCCACGCCCCACTCGAAGAACGCCGCCAGGAGCAGGTTGTAGAAGGGCTGCAGCAGGTAGACCGGGTGCCACTTCTGCTCCGGGTCGATCCGCATGATCTCGTAGCCGAGGTCGCGGTCCTTGCCGCGAATGTTGGTGAAGGTGTGGTGGACGTAGTTGTGCGAGTGCTTCCAGGCCTCGGCCGTCGAGGCCGTGTCCCAGTCCCAGGTCGAGGAGTGGATGCGGGGATCGTTCATCCAGTCCCACTGCCCGTGCAGGACGTTGTGGCCGATCTCCATGTTCTCGAGGATCTTCGCCGCCGAGAGCGCCGCGGTCCCGGCCAGGCGCGCCGGCCGGTTGCCGGCGGCGAGCAGCAGCGCCCGCGAGAGCACGGCCAAGCGGCGGTGCATCTCGATCATGCTCTCGATGTAGCGGCGGTCGCGCTCGCCGAGGTCGGCACGGACGCGGTCGCGGATCTCGTCGAACTCCCGGCCCAGGGCCTCGATCTGCTCGGGGGAGAGCCGGCTCAGCGGGCTCTCGGGCGGTGCGGTCGCAACGGTCATGGTCTTCCTCTCGGTCGTCTCAAAGTGCAATCTCGATCGGCCCCTCGGGGGCGTTGACGCAGGTCCGGACCATCTCGCCGGGGCTGCCATGGACCTCGCCGGTGCGGAGATCCCTCACCTCGCCCCGGCGGAGCTCGCCGACGCAGGTGTGGCAGATGCCCATCCGGCAGCCGAAGGGCAGAACGGCGCCGGCCTCCTCGCCAGCCGCGAGGATCGGGGTCGAGCCGTCGCAGCTCCCCTGCACCCCGCTCTTGGCGAAGCGGACCGTGCCGCCCTCGCCGCCGCCGGCCTTACCGCCGATCAGCGGCTGGAAGCGCTCCATCGCCAGCAGTCGCGGGTCCCCCTCGCGCTCCCAGTGAGCCGCGAGGTCGTCGAGCATCGGCCCCGGCCCGGAGGCGAAGGTGTGGCGCTGGCGCCAGTCCGGGCAGATCTCGTCGAGGTCGGGTGGAGCGAGCCGGCCCTGCTCTCCCGTCAGCCGCAGTGTCAGCTGGAAGCCCTCGTGGGCGGTCTCGAGCCGGCGCAGGCGGTCGGCGAAGATCACGCCGTCGGCGGTCCGCGCCGAGTGGACGTGGACCACGTCGGCGATCGCGTCGCGGTGGTGCAGGCTGCTCAGCATGCTGGCGATCGGCGTGATGCCGCTGCCGGCACTGAGGAAGAGCAGCTTCCGCGGCGGCGGCTCGGGGAGGACGAAGGTGCCTTCGACGCCGCCCAGGCGAACCACGTCCCCCGGCCGCGCCCGGCGCACCAGGTACGGAGAGACCTTGCCGGCTTCGACGAGCTTCGGGGTGATCCCGATGCAGCCGTCCTCGCGATCTGGGTCGGAGGTCAGCGAGTAGGCGCGCCAGTGGTGGACGCCGTCGACGACGACGCCGATTCGCAGGTACTGGCCCGGGCGATGGCCGGGCCACTCGTAGCCGGGACGGATCAGGACCGTCGCCGCCTCGTCGGTCTCCGGCTCGATCCGCTCGATCCGCCCCCTCAGTTCCCGGGTCGACCAGAGCGGGTCGATCAGCTCCAGGTAGTCATCGGGCAGCAGGGGGCTGAAAAGGGCCCGGACCGCTCGCAGAGCCGAGCGCCGAGCACTGGAAACCTGGGGGATCGCACCTTGCTCTGCCATCTCCCTCGATGATGACATCAATCGATGTTACATTTGTGGATGTCGTCACACAGCGGCTTCATTCCGGTTGCCGCCGAGCGCCGGATTAAGGTCGCTGCGCGATGGCCGACCCCGCGCGACTCGACCACGACCACGTCTGGCACCCCTTCACCCAGCAGCAGGGGTGGACCGACGAAACGCCGCTGATGATCGAGAGCGGCGAGGGCTGCCACCTGATCGACGTCGACGGCAACCGCTACATCGACGGCGTCTCCTCGCTCTGGTGCACGGTCCACGGCCACCGGCACCCCGCGCTCGACGCCGCCGTCCGCGACCAGCTCGACAAGGTCGCCCACTCGACGATGCTCGGCCTCTCCCACCCCGGCGCCGCCGAGCTGGCCGGCCGCCTGGTCGAGATCGCCCCGCCCGGCCTCTCGCGCGTCTTCTACTCCGACTCGGGCTCGACCGCGGCCGAGGTGGCGCTGAAGATGGCCTTCCAGTACCAGCAGCAGCGCGGCGGCCACGACCGGCGGACCGGTTTCGTCAGCCTCCGTCACGCCTACCACGGGGACACGATCGGCTCGGTCTCGGTCGGCGGCATCGACCTCTTCCACTCCACCTACCGGCCGCTGCTGTTCGAGACCCACAAGGCGGAGCCGGGCGACGCCCCGCACCTGGCCCGCATCCTCTCCGTTCACGCGAACGAGATCGCCGCGGTGATCGTCGAGCCGCTGGTCCAGGGCGCCGCCGGGATGATCACCCACCCCCCCGGCTATCTGAAGGTGGTGCGCGAGCTCTGCGACCACCACGGGATCCTGCTGATCTGCGACGAGGTGGCGACCGGGTTCGGCCGCACCGGGACGATGTTCGCCTGCGAGCAGGAGGACGTCGCGCCCGACTTCCTCTGCCTCGCCAAGGGGCTGACCGGCGGCTACCTGCCCCTGGCCGCCACCGTCGCCTCTGGCGAGGTGTTCCACGCCTTCGACGGCCCCGACCTGTCCGAGATGACCCTCTACCACGGTCACTCCTACAGCGGGAACGCCCTCGCCTGCGCGGTGGCCACCCGCCACCTCGCCCTGATCGACGAGGGCGACGTGCTGGCCAACGTCCGGGCCCGGGCCGACCAGCTGGCCGCCGGGCTGGCCACCGCCGTGGCCCCGCTCCCCGGCGTGGCCGAGGTCC
>DATHUE010000154.1:0-5134 GCA_035462545.1 Solirubrobacterales bacterium | reverse complement strand
TTCGGGCCGAGGAAGATGCAGATCAGCATCGCCGCCATCCCGGCGATCAGGATTTCTCCCATCAGAGCAGCTCCCGCAGGCCCTCGGCGACCGCCTCGAGACCGGCCGAGCGCGAGCCCTTGACGAGGATCGCGTCGCCCGGTTGCAGGCGCGCCGCCAGCAGCTCCGCCGCCTCGCCCGGGTCGCCGACCAGCTCGTCGGGGGCGTACTCGCGCGCCGGCTCGCCGACCCCGATCACGAGGTCGACGCCGTGGGCGCGGGCGTGCTCGCCGACCTCGCGGTGGTAGCCGGGGCCACCGAGGCCGAGCTCCGCCATCTCGCCGAGCACGGCGACCGTGCGCGACGCCCCGAGGCTGGCGAGGTGGTCGAGCGCCGCTCGCATCGACACCGGGTTGGCGTTGTAGCAGTCGTTCACGAGGAGGATTCCGTCGCCCAGCTCCAGGCGCTCGCCGCGGAAGCGGGAGAATCCTATGCTCGCAGCGCGATCGGCCATCGTGGCCAGGTCCGCGCCGAGCGCCACCCCGGCCGCGATCGCCGCCAGCCCGTTGGTCAGGTTGTGGGCCTCGGCGAAGGGAAAGTGAAAGGCCTGCTCGCCGGCCGGGGTGCGAACCAGCGCCTCGGTCACCCCTTCCTCGACCCGGCTGGAGACCGCCTCGACGTCGCCGCCGGGGCCGAAGCGCAGCACTCGCGGCGCCCGCCCCAGGTGCGGCTCCAGCTCGCCGGCCGCGACCGGCACCACGGCCGTTCCCTCGCCGGGCAGGTGGTCGATCACCTCGGCCTTGGCGGCGGCGATCGCCGCGACCGAGCCGAGCAGCTCGACGTGGACAGGGCCGACGTTGGTTACCACGGCCACTTCCGGCGCGGCGATCTCGGCCAGCTCGGCGATCTGGCCGGGCCCCCGCATCGCCATCTCCAGGACCAGCAGGTCGGCGTCGTCGGGCGCCTCGAGCACGGTCAGCGGCAGCCCGATCTCGGTATTGAGGTTCTCGCGATTGGCATGGACGGTCCCGGGCAGCAGCGCCCGGGCGATGTCCTTGACGGAGGTCTTGCCGACCGAGCCGGTGACGCCGAGCACCCGCGCGCCGAGCGCCCGCCGCTGGTCCCGGGCCAGCGCCTGCAGAGCCGCCAGCGGGTCCTCGACCGCTAAGACCCAAGCCTTGCCCTCGGCCCTATCTGTCGTCAGTTCGCGGTTGTTGTCGCTATCCGACAATAAGTGCGAACTCATGCCCGGGCCGACGACCGCCCCCCAGGCGCCGGCCGCCAGCGCCGCCGGGGCGAACTCGCCGCCATCGCGACGCTCGCCGCGCAAGCCGAAGAAGAGATCCCCGGGACCGGTACCCCCAGAGTCGATCGTCGCCCGGCGCGGCGCCTGCGGCTCGCCCTCGGCCAGCACCTCGGCCCCGAGCGCGGCGACGATCTCCGGCGGCGAGAGCCTCACGCCGGGCTGCCCAGCTTCCGCAGCTCCTCGCGGGCGACCTCGCGATCGTCGAAGGGGATCTTGCGGCCGTCGGCGAACTCCTGGCCCTGCTCGTGACCCTTGCCGGCGATCACCACCGTGTCCTCCGGCTCGGCCAGCGCCAGCGCCCGCGCGATCGCGGCCCGGCGGTCGACCTCGACCTCCACCCCCGTTCCCTCAGGCGCACCCGCGGCAACCTCGGCGACGATCGCCTCCGGGTCCTCGGAGCGGGGGTTGTCGGAGGTGACGATCGCCAGGTCCGAGAGCTCGGCCCCGACCCGACCCATCTTCGGTCGCTTGTCACGGTCGCGGTCGCCGCCGGCGCCGAACACCGAGATCAGCCGGCCCTCGGTCAGCCGTCGCGCTGCCAGCAGCACGTTCTCGAGCGAGTCCGGCGTGTGCGCGTAGTCGACGAGCACGGCGAAGCGCTGGCCTTCGTCGACCGGCTCGAACCGGCCCGGCACCCGGCTTGCCCGCGCCAGCCCTGCCGCCGCCTGGTGCGCCGGCACCCCCAGCGCCACCGCCGCGGCGAAGGCGCCGAGCGCGTTGGCGACGTTGAAGTGACCTGGCAGCCCGGTCCGCACCTCGGTCTCGCCGACCAGGAAGCGGGCGCCGCCGGCGTCGAAGCCGACCTCGCGGGCACTGAAGTCGGCAGCGGCGCCCTCGGCGGAGAAGGTGAGGCACTCGAATTCCTCCGCCAGCCGCCGCCCATATGGGTCGTCGACGTTGACGATCGCCGTCTGCGGCCCGAACTCGAACAGCCTGCGCTTGGCCTGGAAGTACTCCTCCATGTCGGCGTGGAAGTCGAGGTGGTCCTGGGTGAGGTTGGTGAAGATCGCGACTTCGAACTCGATCGCGTCGCAGCGATGCAGGGTCAGCGCGTGCGAGGAGACCTCCATCGCGCAGGCCCGGTCGCCGGCGGCGACCATCCGTCGCAGCGTCGCCTGCAGCTCGATCGCCTCCGGGGTCGTCCGCTCGACCTCCTCCTCGACCCCGCCGACGACCTGCTTCACGGTTCCCAGCAGGCCGCAGGCGGTCCGCCCCGCTTCGAGGATCTCGCGGACGAGGAAGGCGGTGGTGGTCTTGCCGTTGGTCCCCGTTACCCCCACGACCTGCAGCTCGCGGCTCGGCTCGCCCCAGAAGCGCGCCGCCAGCGGCGCCATCGCCGCCCGTGCGTCCGGCACCAGGAGCTGCGGCACCGTCACCTCGAGCTCGCGCTCGACCACCAGCGCCGCCGCCCCGTCGGCCACCGCCCCCGGCCCGAACTCGTGCCCGTCGACCTTCTCCCCCGGCACGCAGAAGAACAGCGTTCCGGGGTGGACTTTGCGGCTGTCGTAGGCGAGCGCCGTCACCTCGGCGGACCCCGCGCCGAGGACCCGGGGGGCCGGGACGGCGCCGGCAAGCTCGTCAAGCCTCATCGGCCCGCAGTCTAGGCCGGGCACCGGGTGCCCCGGCCTATTGGGGCGGCACGCCGAGGTAGGGCAGGGCGAAGGAGGCGATCCTGCCGAAGGCCGGGGCGGCAACCGAGCCGCCGTAGTAGTCGCCCTGCGGCTGGTCGACGATCACCGCCGCCAGCAGGCGGGGTTCCGAGGCGGGGGCGAAGCCGATGAAGGAGGCGACGTACTTGGTCTCCGAGTAGGTGCCGTCTTCCGCCACCTCGGCGGTCCCGGTCTTGCCGGCCAGGGTGTAGCCGGGGACGCTGACCTCCGAGGCAGTACCGCCCGGCGCAAGCACGCCCTCGAGCATTTCCCGTACCTCGGCGGCGACCTCGGGGCGGATCACGCGGCGGCCCTTCGGCGCCGGCAGCTCCTCGTCGCCGATCCGCTCGATCAGCCGCGGCGGCCGCAGGATCCCGTCGTCGGCGATCGCGGCGTAGCCGGCGACCATCTGCATCGGCGTCACCGAGAGTCCCTGGCCGAGCGGCAGGTTGCCCATCGTCGAGCCCGAGTATTCGTCGAGGTCGAGCAGCAGCCCCTGCTCCTCGCCGGGGAACCGGACCCCAGTCGGGCGGCCGAAACCGAAGCGCCTGATCCAGCGGTCGAACCGTTCGGCGCCGAGCCCGAGCCCGATCGTCACCGCGCCGACGTTGGAGGAGTGGGCGAGGATTTCGGCGACGCTCATGTTCAGCGTCCCGCGCGCGTGGGACTCCTCGATCGTTCGATCGGCAACCTGGATGGTCGGCGCCAACGTGTAGGTCGTCTGCGGCGTCACCTCGCGGTCCTCGAGCGCCGCCGCGACCGTGAACGCCTTGAAGGTCGAGCCGGGCTCATAGGTGAACCCGGTGGCCCGGTTGAGCAGGTCTTCTTCTTCGGCTTCGGAGAGGTCCGCGGGGTCGACCGGTGGCCAGTTCGCCATCGCCAGGATCTCGGAGCTGCGCGGATCGACGACGATCGCCGTCGCCCCCTTCGGCGCGTAGGTTTCGCCGACTTCGGCCAGCACCCGTTCGGTCTTCTCCTGGATCATCGGGTCGAGGGTCAGCTGGATGTCCTCGCCGTCCTCGGCCTCGTCGGCCGTTTCCAGCCGGATCGGCTCGCCGAGCGCGTCCTTGACGATGTGGCGCTCCCCGTCGGTGCCGTGCAGGACGTCCTCCTCGCCTTCCTCGAGCCCGAACAGGCCCTGGTTCTCGGAGCCGATGGCGCCGATCACCTGGCCCGCCATCTGGCCCTGGGGATAGGTGCGGCGGCTGTCGGGCAGCTCGCCGACGCCTTCCAGCTCCAGCGCTTCCACCTTCGCCGCCGTCTCCAGGCTGACTTTCTGTGCCAGGTAGGAGAAACCGCCCTCGACGGTCAGGTCGCGCAGCACCTCGTCCTCGTCGCGGTCGAGGATCGGCGCCAGTTCCCGCGCCGCCCGCGGCGGGTTCTCGATCTGGTACGGGGTGGCGTAGATCGTCGCCGCGTCCTCGGAGGCAGCAAGCGCCCTGCCGCTGCGGTCGAGCAGGCTGCCGCGCAGGCCCGGAACGACGATCGTCTCGGTCTGCTGGGAGATCGCCTGGTTCGCGAGCTCGGCGCCCTGCACCCCCTGCAGCCAGAAAGCGCGGCAGACGACGACGAGGAAGGCGAGCAGGAAGGTGGCGAAGAGGAGGCCGATGCGGCGCTCGATCAGGCGCATCGAGCCCGTCTACCCCCCGGCGCCGGCGAGCCGCTGCGCCGCCACGGCGACGTCGTCAGCGCTCACCTGGGAGAAGTGGATCTCGTCGGAAGACGGCATCCCCAGGCCGAGCGCGGCGGCCTCGCCGCGGACGCGCTCGGTCCCCTCGATCGTCGCGAGGCGGCCGTCGAGCACCCCGTTCTCCTTTTCCAGGGCGACGATCTCGGCGTCGATGTCGCCGGCCGAGGCGGCGAAGCTGAGGGTGGCGACGTTGAGGGCGACGATGCCGACCAGCAGCAGGCCGAGAACCCCGATCCAGGCGCGGCCGCGGGTCATCCGCACGACCACCCCGGAGTCCGGCAGCTGCCGGACCGCGACCGCGGGGCGGCCGGCGGCGATCGGGATCAGCTGGCCGCCGGCGAAGGCGCGCTCGGAGATCGCCCGAGCGCGGCCGCGCGGCTGCGCCTTGCGGCGCGGGGTCTTGCGCGTGGGAGCTGTGCGGGCCGGCGCTTTGCGGGCCGGCTGGGCGCGAGCCGCCGGTTTTTTCCGCGCCGGCGCTTTCCTGGCGGGAGCTTTCCTGCCGGGGGCTTT
>DATHUE010000153.1:0-13458 GCA_035462545.1 Solirubrobacterales bacterium | reverse complement strand
CGACGCAGGCGTCGCAGTCGATGCACTCGTCGGGATCGATGTAGAGCTGCTCGACCGAGTCGTAGTCGGGCTCGTCGGGCGTCGGGTGGATGCAGTCGACCGGGCAGACCTCGACACACGAGTTGTCCTTCTGGCCTATGCAGGGCTCGGCGATGACGTAGGACATGCGGGCAGTTCTCCTGATTCGGTTTCCGGGTGGCGAGGCCCAGCGGCCCCCGCCGAAGCGCGAGCGCACATTCTAGGGGTTTGGAGGCGGCGCCTCGGGGTCGAGGCAGAAACGGGAGTTGGATTGACTCCAGGCAACCGCGGCTCGTGGTCAGGCCCTCGCGGCCGACGGCACGGTCTCGGTCAGGCTCGGCCCGAAGGCGAAGTCGCAGCGCAAGCGTCACTAGCATCGCTGCGATGCTGTTGTTGACGGGGGCGACCGGAAGCATTGGATCGCGGCTGCTGCCGCTGCTGCTCGAGAGCGGCGCCGACGTCCGCTGCCTGGTCCGCGAGCCGCGCCGGCTGGGCGAGCGGCGGGTCGACGTGCAGATCGCGCTCGGCGACCTCGGCGAGATGTCCGATCCCTATCTGGTTCGCCAAGCGCTGCGCGGGGTCGACACCGTCGTCCACCTGGCAGCGACGATCCGCGACCAGCCGCCGCGCCGGATCGAGGAGCTGAACGGCCTGGCGACGATCCGGCTGCTGCGGGCGGCGGAGCGCAGCGGCGTCAAGCGCTTCGTCTTCTTCAGCGCCCTCGACGCCTCCTCGGCCCAGCGCACCCGTTTCTTCCGGGCCAAGTGGCTGGCCGAGCAGGCCGTCACCTCCTCGCCGCTGGACACCACGGTCTTCGCCCCCTCGATCGTCTACGACCACAGCGACCCCTGGATCACGCTGTTGCGGCGCTTCTCCTTCCTGCCGGTCCTGCCGGTGTCCGGTCGCGGCAAGGCTGCCTTCCAGCCGATCTGGGCGGAGGACGTGGCCCGCTGCGTGGTCGCCTCGCTGGGCCGCGAGGCGGGCCCACGCTACGAGCTGGCGGGGCCGGAGACGCTCACCTACGACCAGATGTCCGACCTGGTCAGTCGCATCGCCGGCCGGCCACGGCCGCTGGTCCATCTGCCGCTGCCGCTGGTCCGGGCCGGGCTGATCGCCCTGCGCTCCGTTTTCGGCGAGTCCGTGTTTGCAACCTGGGAGGAGGCGGAGCTGATGGAGGTGCCGATGCTGAGCGCCACTGGAACTGGCGACGCCGAGAGCCTTGGAGTCGAGCCGAGGAGGATGAGCGATGTCCTGGGGGGTCGTTAAGAGAGCAGTTGCGCTGGCCGCCTGCCTGGCGGCGCTGGCGCCGGCGCCGGCCGCGGCGCTGAGCCTGGTGCCGCCGAAGCCGCTCGTCCTGTTCGGGGTCAGCGACAAGGGCACGACGGCGGAGTTCAACGAATTCGCCACCCTGATGGGGGGCAAGCACCCGGCGCTGCTGCAGACCTTCCATCCCTGGGGCAACAGCCTCAACAAGGCCTACGAACGCTGGCGGGAGACGGCGACGCGGCCGATCCTCCACATCTCGACGATCGACGACCAGACCCTGGCTGAGGTGATCACCCCGGCCCAGATCGCGCTGGGCTACGGCGACGACTACCTGCTGCAGATCAACGACTTCTTCGCCAAACGCGGGCTGCCGGCCTACATCCGGCCGCTGGGGGAGCCGAACCGCTGCCTCAACGCCTGGTCGGCGGTCCATTGCGACGGCACTCAGAAGGGCGGCGAACACACGACCGGCTGGTACAAGCAGGCCTTCCGCCGGATCGTCGCGATCGTCCGCGGCGGGCAGAGTTTGGAAGGGATCAACGCGACCCTGGCCGAACTCGCGCTGCCGCCGCTGAACCGGACCAAGGGGCCGCCCCCGACCGTGCTGCCAGCCGCCCCGGTCAGCATCCTCTGGAGCCCGCTGCCCGGCGGCTCGCCCCGGGTGAAAGGCAACTTTCCCGGCAACTACTGGCCCGGCAGCCGCTGGGTCGACTGGGCCGGCACCGACTTCTATTCCAACTATCCCGTCTGGAAAGACCTCAACCGCTTCTCCACGGCGAGGCAGTGGAAGCGCAAGCCGATCGCGATCACCGAGTGGGCGATCGCCGACGCCGACGACCCGCGCTTCGTCAAGCAGCTGATCGCCTGGACGGTGAAGCGGCCGCGGGTGCGGATGCTCGTCTACTACGTCGGCTTCGACACCGGCCCCAACCCCTACGACATCCGCCTCTACCCGCGGACGATGAACACCCTGCGCAAGAAGATCCGCCGCGCCAGCTTCCCCGAATACGCCGAATACAACGCCGGCACCCTGCCGCCGCTGCCGGTTCCGGAAAAGAAAAAGAAGGCGAAATGAAAGAGGGCCCCGGTCTCCCGGGGCCCTCTCGAAATCCAGCTCCCGTGGGGGAGTTGGCTACATCATGCCGCCCATGTCGGGCATGCCGCCGGGCATGCCGCCACCGGCGCCGCCTTCCTCCGGCGGCTCGGCGATCACGGCCTCGGTGACGAGGATGTTCTTCGCGATCGAGGCAGCGTTCTCCAGGGCGGAGCGGCTGACTTTGGTCGGGTCGATGACGCCGGCCTTGATCAGGTCGCCGTACTCGCCGTTGGCCGCGTTGAGGCCTTCGCCGGCCTTCAGGTCACGGACCTTGTTGACGACGACCGAGCCCTCCAGGCCGGAGTTCTCGGCGATCTGGCGGACCGGCTCCTCGAGCGCGCGGTGGATGATCCGGGCACCGGTCTGCTCGTCGGGCTCGTCGAGCTTGTCGGGGTCCAGACCGGCCTGCGCGTTCAGCAGCGCCACGCCGCCACCCGGGACCACGCCCTCCTCGAGGGCGGCGCGGGTCGCCTGCAGCGCGTCCTCGACGCGGTGCTTTTTCTCCTTCATCTCGGTCTCGGTGGCAGCGCCGACCTTGACCACCGCGACACCGCCGGAGAGCTTCGCGAGGCGCTCCTGGAGCTTCTCGCGATCGAAATCGGAGTCGGTGTTCTCGACCTCCGATTTGATCTGCTTGATCCGGCCCTTGATGTCCTCGGCCTCACCGGCACCGTCGATCACGGTGGTGGTGTCCTTGGAGACGACGACGCGGCGCGCTTTGCCGAGCTGGGCGAGCTGGGTGTTCTCCAGTTTCAGGCCCATCTCCTCGGTGATCACCTCGCCGCCGGTGAGGATCGCGATGTCCTCGAGCATCCGCTTGCGGCGGTCGCCGAAGCCGGGGGCTTTGACGGCGACGCCGGTGAAGGTGCCGCGGAGCTTGTTGACGACCAGGGTCGCCAGGCACTCGCCCTCGACGTCCTCGGCGACGATCAGCAACGGCTTGCCGCCCTGCATCACCTGCTCGAGCACCGGCAGGATGTCCCGCACGGAGCCGATTTTCTGGTTGGCGATGAGGATGTAGGGGTCCTCCAGCACCGCCTCCATGCGGTCCTGGTCGGTGACCATGTACGGCGAGATGTAGCCCTTGTCGAACTGCATCCCCTCGGTGAACTCGAGGTCCATGCCGAAGGTCTGGCCCTCCTCGACGTTGACGACGCCGTCTTTGCCGACCTTCTCGATCGCGTCGGCGATCACGTTGCCGATCTCGTCGTCACCGGCGGAGATCGCGGCGACGCGGGCGATCTGCTCCTTGCCGGCCACCTCCTGCGACTGCTTGTTGCGCAGGTTCTCGACGACCTCGTCGACGGCCTTCTCGATGCCACGGCGCAGCGCCAGCGGGTTGGCCCCGGCGGCGACGTTCTTCAGGCCCTGGCGGACGATGATCTGGGCCAGCAGGGTGGCGGTGGTGGTGCCGTCGCCGGCGACGTCGTTGGTCGCCGTGGCGACCTCGCGGACGAGCTGGGCGCCCTGGTTCTCGAAGACGTCCTCGACCTCGATCTCGCGGGCGATGGTGACGCCATCGTTGGTGATCGTCGGCGCGCCGAACTTTTTGTCGAGCACGACGTAACGGCCTTTCGGGCCGAGGGTGACCTTGACCGCGTTGGCGACGGCGTCGACGCCGGCCTGCAGCGATCCTCTTGCCTCCTCGCTGAACTTCAGCTCCTTGTGAGCCATTTTGTTTCAGTCCTCCTTGGTTCTTCTAAGTCGGTTGGGCGGGCGTCTAGCCGAGCTTGGCGAGGACGTCCGACTCGCGCAGGACGAGCAGTTCCTCGTCCTCGACGGTCACCTCGGTGCCGCCGTACTTGGAGTAGAGGACCTCGTCGCCCGCGGCGACGTCGAGCGGAATCCGCTTCTCGCCGTCCTCATCCCATCTGCCATCGCCGACGGCGACGACCTTGCCCTTCTGCGGCTTCTCTTTGGCCGTGTCGGGGAGGACGATGCCGCTGGCGGTCGTCTCCTCCTCCTCGATCGGCTTGACGATCAGCCGGTCCCCGAGGGGCTTCAGCTTCATTCGTGAACCTCCGTTATCGGTACGTGCTTGCTGGAAAGTTGAGAAAGCGCGCTACAGAGCCGTTTGGTGACGATCTGTAGTGCTGGCACTCTCCTAGGACGAGTGCCAAGGGAGAAAGATAGCGAAAGCTCAGTCGCTGGCGAGCAGCCGGCAGCCGAGCAGGCCGGCCAAGCCCTCGCCGCCGCGGGCCATCACCCAGTCGTGGTTCCACTCGAAGGCCGGCCGCAGCAGCGGCGCCAGGCGGTTCATCCAAGGCTTGGTCGTGGCGACGTTCCACTCGTAGAGGACCGCGGTGATCCCGTCCTGCTCGTAGAAGCGCCAGCGGCCGATTCCTTCCAGCTCGCCGACCGCGCGGCCCTCGAGCAGATGGTGGCGCTCGACCTGGGTCGTCGTCGTCTCGAACCGGACCCGGTAGGGCAGCAGGCTCTTCCAGGTCATCGCGGCGACGCTGCCGACGTCGGCGCCGCCGTCACCGTCGCGCAGCTTCGTCACCTCTTCCACCCCGCGCCACCAGCGCGGCCAGCTCTCCTGATCGTAGATCGCCTCCCAGACCGGCTGGCGCGGCGAGTCCAGCAGCCAGGTGGTGAGAAAGGCGTACTCGGCCATCGGTGCACGCGGCCGGGTCGGCCTAGTTGTGGTGCGGGGTCTCCCCGTTGCCGAGGTGGGCGCGGGGCGGCTCGACGATCTGCGAGAAGCGGATCACGGTCACCACGTCGTCCTCGGAGACCGGCCGGCTGTAGATCTGCTCGAGGAACTTGACCTCGTCCTCGAGGCGGCGGAACTCGGGGTTGTCGTGCTCGATGTCGCGGCGCGAGAGCTCCTTCAGCGGCTTCACCTCGACGTCGTCGATCACCGCGGTGAAGATCTTCTCGCGCGGGCTGTGGCGGAACCCGACCGTGACCCAGACGACCTGGCCGCGCTCGTACTTGCCGCTCTTGTCGCCAAGCCTGATCGTCGCCGTCTTGCGGCCCCGCTTCAGCTGGTCGACGAAGACCGCGGAGTAGAAGTTGAGGACGTAGGTGCCGCCGCGCATGCGGGGGCGAGCGTATATGACATTCGTCGAAAGACAGGGTGAAAAGGATCCACAGCGGTGATGCACGGGCATCGGAAGTGCTCTAGGAAATGCCCAGGTCATCCGATAGGAGTCCAATGACGTCTTTCCGCGCGGTCCCGATTGCCCTGCTCGCCGTCCTCTCCCTCTTCCTCGCGGCCGGGCCTGCCACCGCCGATGCCGCCACCTGCGCCGGCAAGAAGGCGACGATCGTCGGCACCGCCGGCGACGACACGCTGGTCGGCAAGAAGGCCAGCGACGTGATCCAGGGCGGCGGCGGTGACGACAAGATCAGCGGCGGGCCCAACGGCAACGACACGATCTGCGGCGGCCCCGGCAACGACAGCCTCCAGGGCGGCCGCGGCTTCGACAAGCTGTTCGGCGAGGAGGGCGACGACCGGCTCTCAGGCTCGACCGGCTCGGACCGGCTCGAGGGCGGGCCGGGCGACGACCGCCTCGACGGCGCCCAGGGCAGGGACAACCTGCTCGGCGACGCCGGCGAGGACTTCCTGCTCGGCGACAAAGGCCCCGACAACCTGCTCGGCGGCGCCGGCGACGATCACGTCGACGGCAAGAAAGGCAGCGACAGCGCCGACGGCGGGCCCGGCGAGGACGTGGTGCTCGGCGAGAAGGGCAACGACACCCTCGCCGGCGGGCCGGGCGACGACCGGGTCGACGGCGGCGCCGGCGACGAGAAGGCCGTCGACGGTGGGCCCGGCCGCGACCTCGTCCTCGGCGGCACCGGCATCGACGACGTCAGCGGCGGCCCGGGCGACGGCGACGTCGTCCGCGGCGACAGCGGCATCGACAAGCTCGACGGCGGGCCCGGCGCCCAGGACATCGTCTCCTACGCCAGCGCCACCCGCGGGGCGATCGTCGTCGATCTCGACTCCGGCCGGGCCAAGGGCGACGGCCACGACGACCTGCGCCGCTTCGAGGACGTGGTCGGCTCACCGCAGGGCGACGACCTCACCGGCGACGGCGGCACCAACCGGCTCGACGGCGGCATCGGCGATGACTCGCTCGACGGGGCCGGCGGTGCCGACCACGCCTTCGGCGGCGCCGGCAGCGACGAGTGCCGCGGCTTCGTCGCCGAGAGCTCCTGCGGGCCGGAGCAGAGCCCACCGGGCAACGGCACCGTGGCGATCCTCAACCAGGGCCTCGACGGCGCCAGCATGGTCGTCCAGGGCGGCGGCTCCGCCGACGACATCCACGTCGACTACGGCAGCGGCGCCTGGACGGTGACCGACCCGAGCGGCATCGTCGCCGGCGACGGCTGCGGGGGCGGCGGCGGCGCGGTGGCCTGCCCCAGCGCGGTTCCCACCGGGCTGCTGGTGATCACCGGCGGCGGCGGCAACGACAGCATCTCGATCGACGCCGGGGTGCCGCGCGGGGTCAAGGTGCGGGCCAACGGCAACGCCGGCAGCGACGCGCTCAGCGGCGGCAGCGGCGCCGACGTGCTCGAGGCCGGGGAGAACTACAACGGGCCCGATGACGGCAACGACACCCTGGTCGGCAAGGGCGGCGGCGACGTGCTCTATGCCGATCCCGGTGCCGACGACCTCTTCGGCGGCCCCGGCAACGACCTGCTCGTCTCCTCGGTGGCGACCTGCCAGGGCCACGACTACGAGGGTGGCCCGGGCGACGACACCGTCTCCTACGGCCGCTCCGACGACCGGCTGCGGGTCGAGCTGGGCAGCGCCGGTGGACCGCCGGGGTGCGGCAACCCCGACCGGGTGCGGGGCGACAACGAGAGCCTCGAGGGATCCAAAGGACCCGACGTGCTGATCGGCGACGGGGGCGGCAACAGTTTCTACGGCCACGGCGGCGCCGACACCTTCCTCGGCCGCGGCGGCGGCGACTTCATCGACGCGATCGACGGGGAGCGCGACCGCGTGATCGACTGCGGCGGCGGCGATGGCGACGAGGCGATCCGCGATCCGCACGATCCCGCGCCGCGCGGCTGCTGAGCCGCCGCAACCTTTGCAGGATGTACGTTTCCTAGGGGAATGGACGGAACCACCAGCCATCGCGCGGCCCGGCAGGGGCGCCTCCTCGCCGTCGCGATCGCCGCGTTCGCGACGGTGCTGGCGATCGTCCTGACCCATAGCGCCCCCGCCCCGGCCGCCTCCACCTGCTTCGGCAAGCGGGCGACGATCGTCTCCTCGGCGGCCAAGATCGTCGGCGGCAAGGGCCATGACGTGATCGTCGTCAACGGCGGCGGCAAGCACGTCGTCAAGGGCGAAGGCGGCAACGACAGGATCTGCGGCGGCCCCGGCGACGACACGATCGACGGCGGCAAAGGCGTCGACAACGTCGACGGCGGCGGCGGTGACGACACGATCACCGGCGGCAAGGGGCCCGACCGGGTCGGCGGCGGCGACGGCGACGACTACGTCAACGGCGAGCAGGGCAGCGACGACGTCGATGGCGACGCCGGCGACGACACCCTGCTCGGCGACAAGGGCAACGACCGGATGAACGGCGGCGGGGGCGACGACAAGCTCGACGGCGGGCCCGGCGACGAGCCGGCGGTCGACGGCGGCCCCGGCGCCGACACCCTGCTCGGCGGCGCCGGCACCGACGACGTCGACGGTGGGCCGGGCGACGGCGACATCGTTCGCGGCGACGCCGGCACTGACGTCCTCGACGGCGGCCCCGGCAGCCGCGACATCGTCTCCTACGAAAGCGCCTCGCGCGGCGGCATCCAGGTCAACCTCGGCGCCAACCTGGCGAAAGGCGACGGCCACGACAGGCTCGGCGGCTTCGAGGACGTCGTCGGCTCGCCGCAGGGGGACACCCTGGTCGGCGACGGCAGCCCCAACCGCATCGACGGCGGCGTCGGCGACGACCAGCTCGACGGTGGCGGTGGCGGCGACGAAGCCTTCGGCGGCGCCGGCAGCGACGAGTGCCGCAACTTCGCGACCGAGAGTTCCTGCGGACGCGAGCAGAGCCCGCCCGCCAACAGCGCCTTCGCGATCCTCAACCGCGGCCTCGCCGGCGCCAGCCTGGTCGTCCAGGGCAGCCAGGGATCGGACACGCTGATCGTCGCCCGCAGCGGCGAGAGCTGGACGATCAGCGACAACGGCCCGGTCTACGCCGGCGACGGCTGCGGCGCCAGCGGCGCCAACAGCGTCGCCTGCCCGGGCAACACCCAGCTGGCCCTGATCGTCGTCACCGGCGGTGGCGGCGACGACAACATCACGATCGACGCCAGCATCCCCGGCAACGCCAAGGTCCGGGTCAACGGCAACGCCGGCAACGACGCGATCTCCGGCGGCCCCGGCGACGACGTGCTCGAATCGGGCGAGAACTACAACGGCCCCGACAACGGCAACGACACCTTGATCGGCAACGGCGGCAGCGACGTGCTCTACGCCGACCCGGGCGGCGACAACCTGCAGGGCGGCCCCGGCAACGACCTGCTCGTCTCCTCTGTCGCCACCTGCCAGGGCCACAGCTACGACGGCGGCCCCGGCGACGACACGGTCTCCTACGCCCGCTCCAACGACACCCTCAAAGTCTCGATCGGCGGCAGCGGCGGCCCCCCCGGGTGCGGCAGCCCCGACCGGGTTCTCGCCAACAACGACAGCCTCGAGGGCTCCGACGGGGCCGACACCCTGATCGGCGACAACCAGCCGAACAGTTTCCTTGGCCACCTCGGCGCCGACACCTTCATCGGCAAGGGCGGCGACGACTTCGTCGAAGCCGCCGACGACGGCAGGCGCGACAAGCGGATCGATTGCGGCGCCGGGCGCGACGAAGCGAACACCGACAGCGCCGACCCGCGCCCGATCAGCTGCTGAGCGCCTAGAAGCCCTCGGCGCCGAGCAGGGGGACGAAGCGGCAGGGGGCGATCGCCTCGCTGCCCACTTCGTCGCCGTGGCGTCGCAGCAGGGTCAGCGTCTCGCCGCGCTCGTCGATCGTGAGCGGCACGACCATCCGGCCGCCGTCGGCGAGCTGGCGCAACAGCGCCGGCGGCGGAGCCGGAGCGGCGGCGTGGACGGCGATCGCCTCGAACGGGGCCCGCTTCGGGACGCCGAGGCTGCCGTCGCCGACGACCAGCTCGACGTTGCCGACCCCGAGTGCCGCGAGGGCGCCGTCGGCGGCGCGGGAGAGCGACTCGTGGCGCTCGACGCTGACCACCTCGGCGGCGAGCCGGGCGAGAACGCAGGCCGAGTAGCCGGAGCCGGTGCCGACCTCGAGCACCCGCTCTCCCCCCTCCAGCGCCAGCGCCTGACAGATCGCGGCGACGATCCAGGGCTGAGAGATCGTCTGCCGCTCGCCGATCGACAACGCCGAGTCGGCGTACGCCTGCCGGCGCTGACCCGCGGGGACGAACTCCTCGCGCGGCACCGCCGCCATCGCCGCCAGCACCCGCTCGTCCTCGATCCCGCGCCGGCGCAGCTGCCGCTCGACCATCCGCTCCCGGAGGTCGGCGAAGTCAGTCACCTCAGAAGATGTAGTTGTGCAACTTGGCGGGGTCGCAGACAGTGACCCGCCCCCTGCCGGAGCGGACGACGCCGGCCCGCTCGAGGTCGGCGAGAAAGCGGCTGACGCTCTCGCGCGAGGTGCCGGCGAGCTGTGCCAGGTCAGCTTGGTTCATCCGGATCGTCACTTCGCCGCTCTCGTTGCTGTGCGTTTCCGCCGCCAGCTGCGAGAGCACGCCGGCGACCCGGCTGGGCACCGTCTGGAACGACTGGCGCGAGATCCGCTCGTTGGCCACGCGGAGGCGGTGGACCAGGGCGGACACGAGCTTCACCGAGATCTCCGGGTGACGGGCCAGGAGCGCTTTGACGTCGACCGCCGGCAGCGCCAACAGCTCGCCGTCGGTGAGGGCCTCGGCGCTGGCCGAGCGCAGGTCGCCGTCGAGCATCGCCAGCTCGCCGAAGACCTCCCCCGGGCCGAGCGTGGCGAGGGTGATCGCCCGGCCGTCGGAGTGCTCACGGGTGACCCGGAAGCTGCCGTCGCTGACGATGTAGCAGGCGTCGGAGCGATCGCCCTCGTGGAAGACCCGCGTCCCCGCCGGGAAGGTGCGGGGCACCGCGACCCGCGAGAACCGCTCCAGCTCCCCCTCCTCGAGGTCGGCGAAGAGCGGCACGCTGCGCAGCAGCTCGACCGCCCCGCGGCTCTCCTCCTTGGTGGCCATGACTTTGATTATCCAGGTGGGGGGGAGAGTTTTGGCTCGGCGGGACTTAGAGGGCCATGAAAACGCATGAGCGGCGTGTAGACATTTTTGTAGACTCTGGCTATGGCTGCTGTCGAGACGACCACGATTCGTGTTCGGCGAGGCACGCACAAACGCCTCGCCGAGGAGGCCAGGCTGGCGGGGGTGAGCGTGGTCGAGATGCTTGAGGCAGCCGTGGACCTTTGGGAAGAGCGACGGCTTCTCAACTCGATGGACGAGTCCTATGCGAAGCATGGGGACGAGATCCGCGAGGAGATGAGGATCTGGGATGCGACGCTCTCCGACGGGTTGATCGATGCCGACTGAGCGGCTCACGGCAAAACGGCGGGAGGTCTACATGGTCGACCTCGAACCCGTGGTTGGACACGAGCAGGGCGGCCGACGACCCTTCCTGGTGGTCTCGGTCAACCAGATGAACGACTCCCGGGCGGGAATGGTGGTCGGGGTGCCGCTGACGACCAGGAACAAGGGCAACGAGCTCCACGTCCGGCTCGAGCCGCCGGAAGGGGGACTGGACCGGATCAGCTACGCGATGCCGGAGAAGGTGCGCTCGATCTCGACCGAGCGCCTTCAGAGCCGGCTCGGACACGCCTCGGCGGAAACGGCCGACGCCGTCGCCAAGCGCGTCGGCATCCTGATCGGACTCGGCCGCAGCCGCTGAGCCCTCAGCTCGCGAAGGCGGGGGCGAAGAGCTCTACCTCGTCCGCCGTCAGACCGAGCTCACGAGCCGCCGGCCTCCAGCGCGCGACAGCGTCCTCCACCTCAGCCGCGATCCCGCCCGCTTCCTCGGAACCAAGCCGGTAGAGCTCCGCCGTGGCCAGCGCGGCCCCCAGGTCCGGCGCGGTCTGAGCCTCGTCCAGGGCGAGGCTGTGGGCGACGGTGAAGGGAGCGGGATTGACGTCGAAAGCCGGCGCCAGGCGCCAGCCCCCGGGAGTCCTGAGGAAGCCGTGGTTCCGCAGATGGTCGTCGCGATTGCCGACCAGGACGTTGAAGACGAGGCGGCGGAAGAGCTGCCGAAGATCCTGCTCAATCGCCCCCGGATCTCCCTCGCGAACGATCGCCTCGGCGATGTCCAGATAGCTGGCCGCTTCGCCGTCGCGACGGCCGGTCAGGGTCATGGCCGAGGCATAGAGGCGTCTGCCGCCCTGCGCGCGGTCGAACCGCTGTGAGCTGAAGGTGCGGAAGCCCGCGCCGAGCTCGAGCAGCTTCACCTCGGGAATCTCGATCCCGGCGTCGGCGGCGATCCGAGCCACCAGGTACTCCCAGGCGCCGACGTCGTGGCGGTCTTCACGGGAGGGGAACTTGGCAATCCAGAGCGTGTCGTCCTCGTCGCGGAAGGTCGCCTTCGGCCTGGCGCCACCGAGCGAGCTCCCGGGCGCGACCAGCATCGCGACCCAGCGCTCCTGCTCGCTGCCCGGCTGCGGCTGGCCCTCCTCCGCCTGCCGCGCCCAGTGTTCGAGCTCCCGCAGCCTGGTGCTCGGCGGCACGGTCAGATCGTGGTCGTCGATGAAGGTCCCGTCCTCACGGGCCAGCCGCAGCGCTCCCATCCGCAGCGGATCGCTGACGCCGACGAGGAAGTCCCAGTCGTCGAGTGGCCGGGGCAGCCGGCCCTGCTCGCGGGCGATCCGTCCCTCCCGCCTTTCCTGCAGCGTCCGCCCCCAACGGTCCGGGGCCGCATCGGCGAACACGCCCGGCAGCGCCGCCGGAAACTGCTCCCCCTCGAAAAGTTGCAGCCCCGGATCGAGCGGGAACGAGTCGCGGGCCCCCACCCAGCCGGCGTCGTACTCGAAGGAGATGACGCTCTGCCCACCCCCGCGCGCGCGGGTGAGCGCGCCGACGGTCCGCGGTGGACCGAGGTCAGCCGCGTCGAGAAGAACGCGGACACGCTCACGACTTCCCTCCATCACGTCAGCCCCCCTCCGTCGAGCGGCGAGGTCGCCTCATCTGCACGTCCTGCAGCCGCCTCCCGACCTCGTCGTCGCCGGCGAGCTCATCGAGGCCCTCTTCGAGGCCGAGCACGTTGAGCACCCGGACCAGAACCCCGAGGCTGGTGGCGAGATCGCCGTGCTCGAGCCGAGCGAGGGTGTCGCGGCTGACCCCGACCCGCTGCGCCAGGTCGGCCTGCGACATGCGGCGTCGCTGCCGCGCTAGGCGCAGGCGCTGTCCGAGCGCTTCGGCCCGGCGGCGGGACTGTGGAAACAGAGGCAGTGACTTACGGGGCATGCCAGATAGATTAGGCAATAGAGCGGCTACTGCCATATTTATCTGGCATGAATTCTATCTTGCCGAGGCGGTGAGTTTGCGGGGGCCGCGGGAGAAGCCGGCGGCGATCAGGGACTCCTCGTGACCGGAGCCGATCAGCGGCTCGCCGTCGAGTTTCTCCAGCGCCAGTTTCGGCAGCTGGCCGGCGGCAACCGCATCGGCCAGGGCGCGCATCGCCGCTTCCAGCTCGGCGCCCTCGAGCGGGGCGAGCCGGAGGACGCCGCGGCCGCCGCGCTCGACGAAGACGAGCGGGGCGCCGTCGCGCAGCAGCAGGTGGGCGCCGGGGGTGCGGCCGGGGCGGCGGCCGCCCTCGAGCCTCGGCCAGGGCAGCGAGGCCCCGTAGGGGTTGGCGGGATCGGTGGCGGCGAGCAGCAGATAGGAGCCCTCGGCGCGGGGCAGCGAGCGCAACCGCTCGACCGCGCCGGGGAGGGCGAACTGGGCGCCGCCCAGCCCCTCGACGAAGTAGCCGCGCCGGGCCGTCCCCAACAGCTCGAGGTTGCCGAGCTCCCCGTAGAGGGTCGAGAAGCCGCCGGGCACGCCCTCGGCGAGGACGGTCTCGCGGGTGA